>NZ_JBNZCE010000024.1:68252-383743 GCF_050589265.1 Actinoplanes sp. G11-F43 | reverse complement strand
TTGAACTGACCGAAGCAGTGGCTGGTGTTGAACCGGCCGAAGTAGCGGTTGGTGTTGAACCGGCCGAGGTCAGCGGTGTAGGAACTGGGCCAGGCGGCTACGGTTCTGGGCTGCGGCCCTGGCGGAACGGCGGCGGGTCAGCAGGACCGCGGCTGCTGCTGCGGCGGCCAGGACCACTGTGGTGGCGGTGGCCGACTTCTTGGGATTTCGGCGGACCGCGGCGGTGGCCTTGGAACTCGCCGTGGTCAGCGCCTGACGTGTGTTGCCGGTGGCCGCGTGGAGTTTTCCGGTAGTGGTCTCGATCGTCTGGTTCGTGGTCATCGCTCACCTCTCTAGGAGATTCGCCGGGTCGGGTCTGAGCGCTGAATCCCCTGGGAAAGCGGGACCCAACCCGGCGATGCGGTTCATTCACGCTCCAGGAGAGACACTAATCGGACAGTACGGTCGATGTTGTCCAAGAACTGACAGGACGGGCGGTCAGCCGCGGACCTGCATGGTCTCCGAAGGGGGAGCTTTCTCCGGCGAGCCGGCCTCCGGAACGGCGGAGGAAGTGGTGGAGAGAGCGGCGGAGGAAGTGGTGGAGAGAGCGGCGGAGGGGACGGTGGAAGGAGTGGTGGAGGGACCGGCGAAAGGGGCGGTGGAAGGAGTGGTGGAGGGGGCGCCGTCCACCGGCGAGATGGGCACGATCGCGGCCAGTTCCTCGTCGAGGTCGGAAGCGGCGTCCTCGGCGGAGTCCGGCGACGCATGGTCCGTGGAGAACTCGGCGTCATCGGCGGCCGGGGACGAGAGCACTTCCTGGGACGAGAGCACTTCCTGGGACGACAACGCTGCCGGGGATGAGGACGCTTCTGGGGACCCGAGTGCTTCCGAGGCCTCGTCGGACTGGGCGGACTCGGGGTTGGACGTGGCGGTGGCGTTGGCGGAGGCGTACACCGTCGCGGTCTGGGTTGAGCCGTAGATGACCGGGACGCCGACCGTTGTCGTGCGGGCGTAGAAGTCGGCGATCGCGGAGCGGTCGTTCTCGTCGCCGGTCTCCACCTCGACATAGGTGTGTGAGGTGACGCCGGGTGGTGCCACGTCGTCGGCGTCCGAGACGAGGCGGTCGCGGGTGAGCGGCTGGGGACCCGGTCCGGTGGAGTGCACGCGGGGGCGCGGGACTAGGCCGCCGGCGCTCTTCGGCGCGTTGACCAGGACCGGGCGGACGTTGTCGTGGGTGACCTCGGCGAGTTCGGCGAGGGCGCGCCGGACCGACTCGCGGCTGGTGCGGGTGTAGTCGCCGACCAGCAGGACCAGGTCGCTGAGCGCGGCCAGGGCGATCGCGTCGGCGGCGGTCAACACCGCGGCGGTGTCCACGATGACCACGTCGGCGTGCTTCTGGACGGCTCGCAGGACACGGGCGATCCGGGTGCTGTCCATCAGGTCGACGTGGTCGCCGTCGCGCCGTCCGGCCGGGATCAGCGACAGGTGCGGGACCTGAGTCTCCTCGATCACCCCGGAGACGCCGGTGTCACCGTCCAGCAGGGTGGTCAGGCCGTGGTCGCCGGGCACCTGGAAGACGTGGTGCAGGCGCGGGTTGCGCAGGTCGGCGTCGACCAGGACGACCGAACGGCCGGCCTGGGCGAGGGTGACGGCCAGGTTGGCGGCGGTGCTGGTGCGGCCCTGCCGGTCGCCGGGGCTGGTGACCAGGATCGTGGTGGTGCTGGTCGGGCGCAGGGCGGGCGCCAGGCGCGCGCGCAGGTAACGGTACGACTCGGCGGCCGGTGACTCCGGCTCGCGGAGGACCACGGGCGCCCCGGTGGACGTACCGCCGGGGCGTTTGTATCGGGGGACGGTGGCGACGACCGGGGTGCCGGCGAGTGCCGCGAAGTCGTCGCGGGAACGGATCCGGCCGCGGGTGCGGGAGCGCAGCAGGGCGGTGCCGGCGCCGAGCAGCAGGCCGGCGGCGAGCCCGGCGGCCAGGTCGGGGACGAGCGGGCGGGTCCGTGGGCCGGTGGCCAGGCTGGGTTCGCTGAGGACGGAGACGTCGGCGGGGCCACGGTTGCGGTAGGCGACGTACGCCTCGACCAGCGCGCGGGTGCGGACCTGGGCGCTGAACCGGTTGTCGGCGGTGTAGCGGATCCGCAGCACGCGGGTGTCCGGGACGACGTCGACGGTCAGGTCGCGGGCGAAGTCGGCGGTGGACGTGCCGACCCGGCCGGCGGCGGGGAGCAGCACCGCGTCGGAGAGGAGCACGGCGCGTTCGGTCCGGACGTCCGGGTCGGCCGGGAAGTACTGCGGGGCGGTGCTGGGCCGGACGGCGGGGGTGCTGGTGAGGCCGGCGTCGACCAGGATCGTCGCCTCGGACCGGTAGACGGAGGGCGCCTGCTGGTTCAGGGCGTACGCGGCGCCGATGGCCGCCGTCGTGACCACCAGTGTCCATGGACCGTATCGGCGCAGTAGTCGCGCGGATCGTCCGTAGGTCGTCATCGCGGAAGGCCTCCCCGTCGTTCAGATCTCAAGCCGAGGATTCTTCCACCGGTCGGTGGTCTCGCGCGTCGATCATTCCGGCGATATGTATCTCGTTGTTACGGCCATCAGCGCTTGCGGGATGTCGAATATGACGAGGATCTCCGCTGGTCAGCGGGGTTGGGTCAGCGGACCACGGTGAGGGTGGGCCGGCCCTGGCGGTCACTGTGCGTACGAGTGGCGCGTATGGCCAGGGGCGCCAGGAAGAGGACGGCGGCGAGGGCGGCGGCGCGCAGCAGTGCCGGGCCGACGTCGAATCCGGTGTCGGCGACGCCTTCCAGGACGAGGCTGGTGAAGGCGGTCAGCGGGGCGATCCCGGCGAGCTTGACCAGGGCGGCGCGGGGGCGGCGGAACCGGTCGCCGTGGCCGAGCCAGTAGCCGGGCAGGCGGCGGTCCATCACCATCGCGTAGAACAGGGCGGGCACCACGGTGAGGATCGCGACGACGGCGCACATCAGCAGGCTCGCGCCGTCCAGGGTGGCGCCGACCGCCGCGGTGGTGGCCAGCATGATGACGTCGAAGCGGCGCTGCCCGAAGCGGCCCTGGGCGGTGAGCCAGATCGCGGCGACGGCGACCGCGGGCACCGGGAACCACGGGAACGCGGCGCAGACCAGGAAGACCACCAGATAGGCGGCCACGAACGCGGCCGAGCGCAGGACGTACCGGGAAGCCGTCATGGTGTGGTTCGTCGGCGGGCGGCCGGGCGATCTGAGGGAATCTACGTGAACGGCTCGCTGGTCAGGAACCGCAGCAGCGGACGCAGTTCGGTGGGCACGCAGGGTTCGGCCACGGTGCCGCGCCACTGGCGCCCGCCGCACTCGACGGCCAGCTGGTAGCGGGTCAGGTCGGCCTCGGAGGCGGCGCCGATCTCCGCGCCCACCCGGGTGAGGTCGATCTCCTCGATCAGGCGGGCCAGCTGGGCGGCCTGATCGCGGGGCAGGGTCGCGGAGTCCAGGACGACTCGCATGGATCGTTCGGTGAAGCCGCCCGGTCGGCGCAGCTCGGCTCGTACTCGTGGGGTCACGTCTTCCGACGGTGGCACCGGGCCGACATGATCGCTGTCAGATCATGGGCACTGGCGGATGTCGATCCAGGGGGCACGCCGTCGCGCCGGGCGTGCCCCGGATCGGTCAGGACTCGGCCCGGCCGAGACGCCAGTAACCCATGAACGCCACTGAGCGGCGGTCCACACCGCACTCGGCGACCAGGTGACGGCGCAACGTCTTGATCACTCCGGCCTCGCCGGCCAGCCAGGCGTAGAAGCCGTCCGGGGCACTGACGGTCTCGTCCGGGACCTCCCACAGGATGCCCTCGTCGATGTCCACGTCCTCCAGGGTGGTGGTGGCCGCGGGGACGCAGTCGCCGATCAGCCTGGTGGCGACCTCGTGGACCGCCGGGATCACCTTGACGCCGTGCGCCTCGCCGTCGCGGGGCAGCCAGGTGACGGTGAAGCCGGGCGGGGCGGTGATCGCCAGCTGGTCGGCGCCCTCCGGAACCTCCAGCAGGGCGTGACCGACCGTGTCGTCCGGGAGGCGGGACAGGATCGAGGCGATCGCCGGGACCGCTGTCTCGTCGCCGACCAGCAGGATCCGGCGGGTGCCGGCCGGCGGGTGGAAGTCGATGCCGCCGGACGGGCCGCCGAACTCGGCGTTCGGGCCGAGGACGGTCATCTCCGAGCCGGGGACGGCGGCCACCGCCCAGCGTGAGGCCGGGCCGTTCACCCCGTGCAGGACCATGTCGACGTCGATCTCGCGGTCGGCGGCGCGGACATCGCGGATGGTGTACGTCCGGATCGGGTTGCGCTGCTCGTCGGGCAGCTCACGCCAGCGGGTGTACCAGTCGGGGCCGGTCGGCAGATGCGCGAAACCCGAGCCGGGCAGCGGCGGGATGAGCTTGATGCGCTGGTCCCAGCCGTTGTCGCCGAAGTGGGCCAGCTCGTCGCCGGTGAACGTCACCCGCAGGAAGTTGGGGCTGAGACGCTCGGTCCGGGCCACCTGAACCGGGAAGAACCGGAACGGGTGGACCTCGGTGGGCACTGCGGTCTGGGTCACGGTCGCCTCCCTCTTTAGGTAAACCTAACCTAACCGGTCGGTTCGGCCCTGTCACCATCGGCCCCCGATGCACCCGAGTAGCAACCGTCACTCTCCTGCGGTTGCGGGTGGGCGTGCCGATGAGTCCGGTCCAAGCGAGGCTGCGAGGAGATGACCCATGCCCTACATCCCGTCCGTACCGACCACGGCGCTCACGTTCAGTGATGCCGACGCGTTGCCGTGGTTCGCGGGGGACTGGGCGACGGCGCTCCAGCCGCCGACCGTCCTGATCGCCGACGACGACGGGGACGTGCGGGACCTGGTGTCGGTGAAGCTCCAGGCGGCCGGTTACCGGATCATCGAGGCCGACAACGGGCGCGCCGCGATGTCACTGGCCGTGCACGAGCGCCCGCAGTTGATCCTGCTCGACGTGTCGATGCCGGGGCTGGACGGGATCGGCTTCTGCTACGAGCTGCACTCGTCGCCGCAGACCGCGCACATCCCGGTGATCATCATCAGCGGCCGGGGCTCGCCGGCCGACGTGGCCCTCGGGCACACCGTCGGCGCCGAGGACTACCTGGCCAAGCCGTTCACCCCGGCTGAACTGCTGCGCCGGGTGGAGAGGCTGGTGCCGGTCCACCACCCGTGAAACCGGCGCGCCGTGGGGCGGGGCTCAGCGGGCGCCGTGGATGAGGGCGATGCTGCACCGGGCCCGGTGCAGCAGGTGCCTGCCGATCGACGGGCGCAGGGCCACCCGCAGCGCCCGGCGGGCCCGCGCCCCGGCCACCACCAGCTGCGCCCCGGCGGCCGCCTCGGCCAGCACCTCACCCGGCCCGCCGACCAGGATCTCGCTGGTCACCGGCACCCGGGGGAACCGGCCCCGCCAGAAGTCCACCACCGACCGCAGCCGGTCCCGCTCGGCGGCGACCGCGCACAGGTTGACGTCGGAGAGCATGTCGCGCCCGGCCGGCACCGGCCACGCGTGCACCGCGCGCAACGGCACCCCGCGCATCGCCGCCTGCTCGAAGGCGAACCCGAGGACCAGCCCGGCGGCGGGGGAGTCGTCCACCCCGGCCACCACCGGCGCGGTGTCCCGGGGCTCGCCGCGCACCACGACGACCGGGCAGCGGGCGTGCGCGCCGACCGAGGCGCTGGTCGAGCCGAGCAGCGCGCGCACCGGCGAGTGCCGGGGGCCGCCGACCACCACCAGGGACGCCTCGGCGCTGCGCTGGGCCAGCGCCACCGCCGCCGTGCCGTGCTCCACCCGGGTGCACAACCGGACCCCGGGATGGGTGGCCGACGCGGTCTCCAGGGCCTGGCCCAGCATCTCGCCGACCGCGTCGTCGGTGTCGGCGTCCGGGTAGACGGCGGCGGCCGGCATCATCGCGGCGGCGGGGACGTAACTGGGCCACTCGTACGCGTACAGCAGCTCCACCGTCGCGTCCGTCCGCTGCGCCTCGTCCAGCGCCCACCGGGCGGCCTTGCGCGCGTCGGGCGAGCCGTCATAGCCCACGACGATCCTCTGAGTGGCCACGTCGCCGCCTCCTAACGCCATCCTCCCCTGATCGTGGTCGGCGAATGTCCCGTCGGCAAGGGCCGTCGGTCGGCTTTCCCGGATGACCGGGCCCGCCGTCCTACCAGGAGGGCCCGGCAGTGCGGAGGGTGTCGTGGACCAGGCGTACGTGCGGGTTGGTGGACGTGCCCGGCAGGCGTACCAGAAAGCTGGTGTTGATCGGTGGGTCCTCCGGGTCGTGCAGCAGGGTCAGAGCGCCGGAGGCCAACTGCTCGGCGCACAGATAGCGGGGCAGCACCGACCAGCCGGCGCCGGCCAGCACGGCGGCCAGCACACCCCGCAGGTCGGGGATGACCACCGCCGGGCTCACGGTCAGGCGGCGGCCGAAGACGTGCCGCCAGTAGCGGCGGACGATCGGGACGTCTTCCGCGTACGCGATCAGAGGCGCCCGCTCCACGTCCAGTGGCGCCGTCGCGACCAGCACGAACTCCTCGTCGGCCAGGACCGTCGCGGACAGTGCCCGGCCCTTCGGCCGGGTGGTGGCCAGGACCAGGTCGAAGCGGCCGTGCCGGGCCCCGTCGAGCAACTCGTCGGTGAGCCCGGCGGTGATCCGCAGCCGGACGCCCCGGGCCACCAGCGGCGCCAGGGCGGGCATCACCCGGGTGGCCAGCAGTTCGGCCGGCCCGGCCAGGTGCACCGGTTCGGGCGGGGTGGACGGCTCGGCCGGGGTGAGCGCGCGGGCCAGGTCGTCGAGCGGTCCGGCGATCCGGGCGGCGAGCTCGTCGGCGACCGCGGTGGGCCGCACGCCCCGGGCGGTCCGCTGGAACAGCTGGCGGCCGGACTGCTGCTCCAGGGCGCGGATCTGGCTGGTGACGGTGGACTGGGACAGGCCCACGGCCCGCGCGCCGGCGGTGATGGCGCCGGCCCGGTACACCGCGAGGAAGGTGCGCAGCTGATCCAGGCTGCCATCGGAGAACCGATCGGTCACACCGAGGATTCTATTGGTGGGCCGATGGGCAAGCGATCTACGGTCGTTCCTGACACCGACGAGACCGTAGGAGATACCGATGGCGAAGATCCTGTTCGTGATGAGTGCCGCCGGCCACTGGACGCTGCGCGACGGCACCCGGCACACCACCGGCTTCTGGGCGGAGGAGTTCGCCGTGCCGTTCCGGATCCTGACCGAGGCCGGGCATGAGGTGACGGTGGCCACCCCGGGTGCGGTGGCGCCGGTGGTGGACCCGGCCAGCCTGGACGGCGCGGAGGCCCCGGTGGTGCCGGCGCCGGTGGACCTGGGCACGGTGGATCTGGGGGAGTACGCGGCGGTCTTCTACCCGGGCGGGCACGCGCCGATGGAGGACCTGGCGGTCGACCCCACCTCGGCGGCGCTGGCCGGCAAGGCGATCTCCACCGGGGTGCCGCTCGGGCTGGTCTGCCACGGGGTGGCCGCGCTGCTGCCGGTGGACCCGCAACTGGTGGCGGGCCGCCGGGTGACCGGTTTCAGCAACGCCGAGGAGAGCGCGGCCGGGCTGGCCCCGAAGGCGGCGTGGCTGCTGGAGGACCGGCTGATCGAGCTGGGCACCGACTTCGCGGCGGGACCGGACTGGCAGCCGTACGTGGTGGTCGACGGTTCGCTGATCACCGGCCAGAACCCGGCGTCGTCGGAGGAGGTCGCCCGGGAACTGCTGCGCCGGATCGGATGAACCCCCCGGAAAGGTGACTAAAAGCCACTGAACGTAACCGGGATCACGCTTCCGAGGTGCGGGAACGGAAACATGGATTTTATCTGCGGTGGATAGCATCCTCGCGCTCCACCTGGTTTTAGTGAGTGTTTATCGAGCTTTTCCAGGATGAGCTGGTGTACGCCCCGAGTACCCCTTTTGAGGAGAAGACGAACAATGGCGGTTAAGGCCGAATACATCTGGATCGACGGGACCCAGCCCACCGCGAAGCTGCGTTCCAAGACCAAGATCCTGGCCGCTGGCGAGAAGCCCGGCATCTGGGGCTTCGACGGGTCCAGCACCAACCAGGCGCCCGGCGACAAGTCGGACTGTGTTCTCCAGCCCGTCTTCGTCTGTCCCGACCCGATCCGCGGTGGCGACAACATCCTGGTCCTGTGCGAGGTCGAGCTGATCAACGGCGAGCCGCACCCGACCAACACCCGCGCCGCCCTGCGTACGGTCGCCGAGAAGTACGCCGACCAGGAGTCGATCTTCGGCATCGAGCAGGAGTACACGTTCTTCAAGGACGGCCGCCCGCTCGGCTTCCCGGTCGGCGGCGGCTACCCGGCCCCGCAGGGTGGCTACTACTGCGGCGTCGGCGCCGACGAGGTCTTCGGCCGTGAGGTCGTCGAGGAGCACATGGACGCCGTGCTCGCCGCCGGCCTGCACCTGTCCGGCATCAACGCCGAGGTCATGCCCGGCCAGTGGGAGTTCCAGATCGGCCCGGTCGCCGCGCCGCGGGTCGCCGACGAGCTGTGGGTGGCCCGCTGGCTGCTCTACCGCATCGCCGAGAAGCACGGCATCTCCGCCACCCTCGACCCCAAGCCGGTCAAGGGCGACTGGAACGGTGCCGGCGCGCACACCAACTTCTCCACCAAGGCCATGCGCGAGGGCTACGACGCGATCATCGCGGGTGCC
This sequence comes from Actinoplanes sp. G11-F43, assembly GCF_050589265.1. NCBI lineage: Bacteria > Bacillati > Actinomycetota > Actinomycetes > Micromonosporales > Micromonosporaceae > Actinoplanes > Actinoplanes sp. G11-F43. The sequence continues at coordinate 375,056 of NZ_JBNZCE010000024.1, read as the reverse complement.
GAGGCGCTGGGCAAGAAGCGCCAGGAGCACGTGGACGGCTACGGCGCGGGCATCGACGAGCGCCTCACCGGCCTGCACGAGACCGCCCCGTGGACCGAGTACAGCTACGGCGTCTCCGACCGTGGCGCCTCGGTGCGCATCCCGTGGCAGGTCGAGAAGGACGGCAAGGGCTACCTGGAGGACCGTCGCCCGAACGCCAACGTCGACCCGTACGTGGTGACCCGCCTGCTCATCGACACCATCTGCGGTGCCGCGGCCGGCGACAAGTAAGCAGTCCCGCCGAAGGCCACCGCGCGTATCCTCGTGCGGTGGCCTTCGACGTTCTGCCCGGTGATCCGGGGTCTCCGGTGATCCTGCACGTGCCCCACGCGTCGCGTGCTCTCGTCGAGTCAGGGCTCTACCCGGACGTGTCCGGCGAGTTGGATCACCTGACCGACGCGTACACCGATGAGATCGCTCTTCTCGCCGCCGACCTGACCGCGATCCGGCCGTGGATCTTCGTCAACCGGCTGTCCCGGCTGGTCGTCGACCCGGAACGGTTCACCGACGACGAGATGGTCCAGGTCGGCATGGGACCGGTCTACACCCACGGACACGCCGGCGGGCGGCTGCGCGACGACGATCCGGAGCGCGACAAGGTTCTCCTGCGAGACCATTTCCGGCCGTACGCCGAAGCCATGACCGCCCTCGTCGACAAGCGGCTGACCGCCACCGGCCGGGCCTACGTGATCGACGTGCACTCCTATCCGACCGAGCGCCTGCGGTACGAACTGCACGGCGACGGGCCCCGGCCGCCGGTCTGCCTCGGCACCGACCGGTTCCACACCCCGGCCGGGCTGGTCGCGGCCGGTCGCGCGGCGTTCCCGGAGAGCGCCCTGGACAGCCCGTTCGCCGGCTGTTACGTGCCGCTCAAGCACTATCACCGGGACCCGGCGGTGCGGGCGCTGATGATCGAGATCCGGCGTGATCAGTACATGAGCGAGCCCGGCGGGCCGCCCCACGCCGGCCTGACCGCGATCGGCCGCGCCCTGGCCGTCCTCGTCGACCGGCTGCCCGCCACCGGGTGACCCGCCGTGGCACCGCTCCGGCGGCCGGGATGTCATGATGGCCGGGGCGGGAACTGCCGCGGGAAGGGTCGGCGATCGATGGCGAACTTCGAGGCGAGGACCTCCGCCAGCAGCGGCCGCATCACCGTGTCCCTCACCGGCGAGTGCGACCTGTCCCACCGCGAGCACCTGACCGCGGTCCTGCTCGACGCCGTGCACCGCTCCCGGGCCGTCTTCGTCGACCTGTCCCGGCTCACCTTCATCGACTCGAGCGGGGTGCACAGCCTGATCACCGCCCACCACGCCGCCAAACACACCGGCGGCCACGTGTACGTGCTGCACGCCACCGGAGCCGTCGCCACCGTCCTGGAGATCACCGGGCTGGACGGCCTGCTGCGCGCGCCCGCCGACGAGAGCCGCCATGCCTGAGACCGCCGCCGACGGGATGTCCTACTCGGTTCCCGACGACCTGCGACGGGTCCGCGCCTTCGTCACCGAGCGGGCCCTCGCCCTCGGGCTGCCCGAGGCCCGGATCGACGTGCTCACCCTGGCCGTCAGCGAGCTGACCACCAACACCCTGCAGCACACCTCCGGCGGCGGGCACATCCGGGTGTGGGCGGAGGACGGCCGGCTGGTCTGCGACGTGGTCGACCGGGGTGTGGACCGCCCGTTCGGCCGCTCGATGCCCTCCGCCGAGGCGATCCGGGGCCGCGGCCTGGCCATCGTCGAACGGGTCTGCGACTCGGTCCGGACCACCCGTGTCCCGGAAGGCACCCTGGTCCGCATCTGCCTCGACCTCTAGCGGCCGCCGTTCGTGTGCCGCGCCGCGGCTCGAATCGAGCCGCGGCNCCACCCGACCCCGGCCACGGATCGCGGCGAGTTCCGGTTCGGGTGGCCCGTTCCGTCGCGCTCCGCGCCGGAGATCGGCACGCCTCTCGATTTCTGTTGTCGCCTGCCGGGTGCGGCATCTACCCGGGTGGACCTTCGGGTCCGTTCCCCCGCATCCCCAGGCGAAAGGAACACCATGTCCTCAGCGAGAACCCGGCGGCCACGCCGGGCCCTGGCCGCCACCGGCGTCCTGGCGGCCGGCGTCCCGGCCGGCCTCGTCGCGGTGACCATGCTCCCCGCCGCCGCGGCCACCCCCGTCGCGGACGGCGTCTACACCCTGGCCTCCGGATCCAGCGGCAAGTGCGTCGACGTCACCGGCGCGTCCACCGAGAACGCGGCGCCACTGATCCAGACCGCCTGCGACACCGCCGCCACCGACCAGCGGTGGAAGGTGGTGGGCCGGCCCGACGGGCGGTTCAACCTGGCCAACGTCAACAGCGGGCGCTGTGTCGACGTGCCGGGTTCGGCGACCACATCCGGACTGCAACTGCAGCAGTACGGCTGTGGCGACGGGCTCAAGAACAATCAACTGTGGACGTTCAGCGCGTCCACCGCGGCGTCCGGCAAATGGATCGTCAAGAACGTGGCCACCGGGCTGTGCCTGAGCAACCGGGACGGGTCCACCGCCGGCAACAACCCGATCGTGCAGGAGACCTGCTCCGACATCGCCCGCATGCAGTGGAACTTCAACCAGCTCTCCGGGCCGACCGCCCCGCCCACCACCACCCCACCGCCGGCCGGCGCCGGACGGCAGATGGAGGACCTGGACCGCGGGCTGATCAGCGTCCGCAGCGGCAGCGGCAACCTGGTCAGCTGGCGGCTGCTCGGCACCGAGCCGTACTCGACCGGATTCAACGTCTACCGGGGTGGCACGAGAATCAACGCGACCCCGATCGTCAACTCGACCAACTATCTCGACGCCGGGGCGGCCGCCGGTTCGGCGTATACAGTCAACGCCGTCGTCAACGGTGTGGAACAGCCCGCCTCGCCGGTCTCGCTGACCTTCGGCAACGGCTACCTCGATGTTCCGCTCTCGATACCGGCCGGCGGGACCACGCCGGACGGCGTCGCCTACACCTACTCGGCCAACGACGCGTCGGTCGGTGACGTGGACGGCGACGGCGTCTACGAGATCATCGTCAAGTGGGATCCGTCCAACGCCAAGGACAACTCGCAGTCCGGGTACACCGGCAACGTCTACATCGACGCGTACAAGCTCAACGGCACCCGGCTGTGGCGTATCGACCTGGGCCGCAACATCCGGGCCGGGGCGCATTACACCCAGTTCCAGGTGTACGACTACGACGGCGACGGCCGGGCCGAGATCGCGATGAAGACCGCCGACGGCACCCGCTCCGGCACCGGCGTGGTGATCGGCTCGTCGACAGCCGACCACCGCAACTCGTCCGGATACATCCTGAGCGGCCCCGAATACCTGACGATGTTCAGTGGACAGACCGGCGCCGCGCTGTCGACGGTCAACTACACCCCCGCGCGCGGGACGGTCAGCAGCTGGGGTGACTCGTACGGCAACCGGGTCGACCGCTTCCTCGCCGGAACCGCCTACCTCGACGGGCAGCGACCGAGTCTGATCATGGCCCGCGGCTACTACACCCGCGCCGTGATCGCCGCCTGGGACTTCCGCAACGGCACCCTCACCAGCCGCTGGACCTACGACTCCGGCACCGGCAACGTGGGCGCCTACGGCCAGGGCAACCACCAGCTGTCCATCGCCGACGCCGACCAGGACGGCAAGGACGAGATCATGTACGGGGCCGCGGCGATCAACGACAACGGCACCCTGATGTGGCGCAGCGGCCTCGGCCACGGCGACGCGCTGCACGTCGGCGACTTCATCCCGTCCCGGGCCGGGCTCGAGGTGTACCGGCTGTGGGACGGCGACCCGGTCCGGGAACTGGTCGACGCCACCCGGGTCGACAAGTACGGCACCGGCGGCGACACCCGGCTGCTGACCGCGTCCGGAGTGGCCTCCAACAACACCACCAAACAGACCCCGGCGGTCTCCGGGGACCTGTTCGGCGACTGGCGGGAGGAGATCGTGTGGCGGCTGTCGGACTCGTCGGCGCTGCGGATCCACAGCACACCCACGGTCACCGACCGGCGGATCCACACGCTGATGCACGACTCGCAGTACCGGGTCGCCGTCGCCTGGCAGAACACCGCCTACAACCAGCCGCCGCACCCCGGCTTCTTCCTCGGCAACGGGATGAACACCCCGGCACAGCCGAACATCCACGTCCGATGAGCCGCTGAGACCCCGGCCCCCACCCCCGCGGTGGGGGCCGGCCGCTCCGGTGACCCGCTGCGCAACAATGGGCGCCGGACCGGCTCGTGGACGGGAACGACACATGGAGATCATCTCGGCGGACGGCACCCGGCTGGCGGCCCGGCGGACCGGGCGCGGCGAACCGCTGGTGCTGGTGCACGGGTCGGCCGGTGGGCTGGACTCGTTCGATCCGGTCGTGCCGCTGCTCACCGACGCGTTCGAGGTGTGGGTCTACGAGCGCCGGGGCTACGCGCCGGGGGCCGGCGAACCAGCGCTCTTCGCCGGCGACGTCGCGGACCTGCGGGCCGTGCTGCAACGGTCCGGGCCGGCTCGGGTCGCCGGCGTGTCCTACGGCGCCACGGTCGGGCTGCACGCGGCGCTGGAATCGGGGGCCGGGATCCGTACCCTGACCGTCTTTGAACCTCCGCTCTTCGCCGCCGGGGCGGTCGGCGCGCTGAAACGGTTCCGGGCCGCGCTCACCGCCGGTGACCTGCTCGCCGCCAACCGGATCTTCGCCGCCGAGGTGGCCCGGTTCCCGTTCGCCGACCAGCTCGGGCCGGCCGATCCGGGCGAGACCACCGGGATGCTGCACGACCTGGAAGCCCTCGCCGCCGACGGGCCCGACATCGACCGGTGGTCGGGCATCCGGGTGCCGATCCGGATCGTGCAGGGCGGGGACACCTGGGCGCCGATGCCGGAGACCATGGACGCGCTGGCCGCCGCCTGCCCGGCCGCCGAACGGGTGACTCTCGACGGGCAGTCACACTTCGCCGCGCACACCGCCCCGGAGCTGTTCGCGGCGGCGATCCGGTGAACGATCCGCAGTACCGGCTACGGCGGGCCGAGCACGAATTCGCGTCGGTGCGCAAGGATGCCCGTACCGCGTATCTGCTCTGGTTCCTGACCGGGATCATCGGCGGGCACCGGTTCTATCTCGGCGACACCGGGCGGTCGGTGGCGATGCTGTTCACCCTCGGCGGGCTCGGCCTGTGGACGCTTGCCGACGTGCTGTTCGTGGGCCGCCGGGTGCGGGCCGTCAACAGCGCCCGGCGAGCCGAGATCATGGCCCGGTACGGCATGATCGACGCCTAGGTCACCCGGATCGCCAGAGTGCACGTGTCGTCGTCCGGGCTCGGTGCGTGCAACAGCCGGTGGAGCCGGGTCAACCGTCCGGTCCCGCGGTCCGCCGACACCGCCGACAGGTGATCACGGACTTCGGGGGCCCGGCTGTGGTCACGGCGTTCCACCAGGCCGTCGGTGAAGAACAGCACCAGATCATCCGTCTCCAGCACGGAGTCCACGGTCGGGAAGCCGGCCTCCGGCTCGGCCCCCAGCAGCAGCCCCGGCGGCCGGTCCAGCTCGGTGGCCCGCCCGGCCCGGCCCAGCAGCGGCGGCGGATGACCGGCCCGCGCCCACCCCAGCGAACGCGCCCGGGGATCGTAGACCGCCACCACGGCCGTACCGGTGATGTCGAGCTGAGCGCTCAGCCGGTTCATGTGCCGGAGCAGCTCGCCCGGGTCGCGGATGCCGATCGACAGCCACGCCACCAGCGCGAACCGCAGATGCGCCATGCCGCTCGCGGCCTCCAGCCCGTGCCCGGCGACGTCCCCGACGGCCAGCGCGACCAGCCCGTCCGGCAGGGTTCGCGCGTGATACCAGTCGCCGCCGACCCGGGTGGTGCTCTCGGCCGGCAGATAGCTGACCATCGCCTCCAGCCCGGCCAGCGCGAACGGGGCGACCGGCACCGGCTGGATCAGGTTCTGCAGCTGGCCGGCCAGCCGATGCTCGGCCAGCGCCGTCATCTCCCCGGTCCGGAGCCGGTCGGACAGCGATTCGATCTCGGTGCGGTACTCCACCCGCGCGGTGACGTCCTGCACCACGGAGTAGATCTTCACCGGAGCCCCGGAAGCGTCCCGGGCCACATCCGACAAGATTCGCAGATGCTTGACCCGATCGTGTACGCGGAACCGAACGGTCACATCCGAGGTCGCCCCACTGTCCAACGTCTGCCAGGCCGCCTCGGCGATCGGGCGGTCCTCCGGCAGCATCGCCCGCGCCTGATCCATCCGCGACAGCGGCCCGTGCCCGGCATCGCGGCCGTGAATCCGGTACATGCCCGGCGACCAGTCCGTCCGCCCCGTCGTCAGGTCGTATTCGGACCAGCCCAGGCTGCCCAGGATCTCGGTGTGCTCCAGCCGCCGCTGATGCTCGTCGACCCGCTGCCACCACACCAGCAGCCCGCCCAGCACCCGGTAGGCGCTGATCTCGAACCGCGACTCGGCGACCACTCCCGAACGGTTCTCCGCATACCGGAACTCGTCCATCCGCCCCGGCACCCCGGTGGTCATCACCTCCAGGTAGAGCCGCCACAACGGCCCGCCGACCAGTGCGGGGTACAGCTCGCCGAGCAGGCGGTCGATCCGCTGGGTGCCCCGCCCGAAGATGTCCCGGATCCGGTCACTGGTAGCCGCGATCCGAAAGTCGGCGATCGTCCCCTCCGACCCGAACACCGGAACCATCCAGGTGCACCCCGCCGGAACGGCGGCGAGCAACTCCCGCACCACCGCCTCGACCGCCATCCGAGCAGCCTATCGGTGGTGCGACCCGCCCCGGCCGCACAAAACGCGACAACCGGGCCGGCCGGCCCGAGCCCGTCCCGCGGCCCGGCGGCCGGAAGCGGAATCCCGTCACCGGCCCAGGCCGGACGATCATGACGGGGTGGTCCACCATGTGGGGATGGAACCGCATCGAGCACCTCCGCAACGGACGGAAGATCCACGCGATCAAGGCCTACCGGGAGCACACCGAGAAGGCCTGCTCGAAGCGAAACTGGCCGTCGAGCGGATGGCGCGGGACGCGAACATCGCCTGAACGAGGGCACGGGGCGGGGTGGCGGTGACGGAACGCTCACGCCCGGCGGCCGCGGACGGTCTGGGGGGATCGGCTGGCTGCGAGGTTAGCCAGGGGACCGTTCGGTAGGCGTACCGAGACGGATCTTCTGTAGTAACGCCGCGTTGGACGAGGTCGCCGTGAGCAGGCGGGAGAGCTGGGGCATCGCCTCGCGGCGGTCGGTGCCGGTCAGGGTGCGGCGTAGGCGGTTCACCAGCGGCAACTCGTCGGGGTGCAGCAGTAGTTCGTCGTGGCGGGTGCCGGAGGCGGCGATGTCCACCGCCGGATATGTCCGGGATTCCGCCAGCGCGCGATCGAGTTTCAGCTCGGCGTTTCCGGTGCCCTTCAGCTCCTCGAAGATCAGGGTGTCCATGGCCGAGCCGTTCTCCACCAGGGCCGTGGCGATCACCGTCACCGAACCGCCCTCGGCCAGGGCTCGCGCGGCGCCCAGCAGGCGCTTCGGCGGGTACAGCGCGGTCGGGTCCAGGCCGCCGGAGAGGGTGCGGCCGCGAGCCGGGGCGATCAGGTTGTGCGCGCGGGCCAGCCGGGTCAGCGAGTCCAGCAGCAGGACCACGTCCTCACCCTTCTCGGCCAGGCGTTTCGCACGCTCGATGGCCAGCTCGGCCACCTCGGTCTGCTCCTTCGGCGGGCGGTCGAAGGTCGCGGCGATCACCTCGCCCTTCACCGTCCGGCGCATGTGGGTCACCTCCTCGGGGCGCTCGTCGACGAGCAGCACCATCAGGTGGCACTCGGGGTGGTTGTGGGCGATCGCGGTGGCCAGATCGTGCAGGACCGTGGTCTTGCCGGCTTTCGGCGGGGCGGCGATCACCGCGCGCTGGCCCTTGCCGATCGGCATGAACAGGTCGATCACGCGGGTGGTCAGCAGGTGCGGCTCGGTCTCCAGGATCAGGCGCTCGTGCGGGTGCACCGAGGTGAGCTGGTAGAAGTCGGGGCGCGGGGGAGCGGGGCGGAGCCGGTCGAGTGGGCCGGTCAGGTGGTCGCCGCGGCGCGGGCGCAGGCCACGCGGCAGGGCGACGTCGGTGGGGGAGGGCGCGTAGCCGCTGGTCCGCAGCCAGGCGCGGTCGTTGACGATGTCGACGATGCCGTCGACGGACACGGATGTGGACATGATGGTTCTCGATTCGAAAGCGACGGCAGACGAGGCCGTGGATGCCGCGGGGCGGCGGGAGAAAGTGGATCAGCGGGGGCGATGGAGAGCGCCTGCATCCGGGATCCGGTTGAGCCCACCTTAGCACCGCCCGGCCGGACCGGCGATGATGGCGGTGGGACGACACTCACGGGGAGGAGACCGGGATGCCACTGTTGCGGCGGGTCATCGGGGCGGTTCTGCGCAAGGTCCGGCAGGGCCAGGGGCGGACGTTACGGGAGGTGGCGGCGGCTGCCGGGGTGTCGTTGCCGTATCTGTCGGAGGTCGAGCGCGGCACCAAGGAGGCCTCCTCGGAGATCCTCGCGGCGATCTGCCGGGCGCTCGGGCTGGCCATGCCCGACCTGCTGGAGCAGGCGCGTAAAGAGATGATCAAGGCGGTCGTCTCGGCGCCGGTGGCCCGGCGTGCTCAGGGTCCGCGGTGTGCGATCGGGCGCACGATGATCTGTGCCCGGGGCGGTCAGGCGGTGACGATGACCGGCGTGCCCGGATCCACCTGGTCGAGCAGCTTGCGCTGAGCCTTCGCCGGCATCCGCACGCACCCGTTGGAGACGCTGCGGCCGAAGACGGCGCTGTTCGACCACGCGTGGATGCCGGTGTGCGCACCCCGCAGAGCGGCCGACAGCTTCTCCGGCTCCTCCGGCACCGAGCCGAGCACCAGCGCGTCCAGCCCGGCGAAGGCGCTGCCGCTGGTGCCGGTGCGGCCCATCACGTAGGTCCGGCCGGTCGGCGTCGGCGTCCTCTTCGTGCCGATCGCCACCGTCCAGCGGCCCTGCTCCTCGCCTCCGCGCAGCCAGATCAGCCGGCGTTCGGCCAGGTTGACCACCAGCTGGTCGCGCAGCGGTTCGGGACGCCAGCCCGCGGTCGGCACCCAGCCGACCTTGCGGTTGGTGGCCGGGACCAGCACGGCGGCCCAGCCCTCCTCCCGCGCCACGATCGGGACGACGGTGGGCAGCCCGCTGATCCGGGGCGGCAGGAACGCCAGCGGCTCACCGCCGGGCGCGTCGTAGAGCGCCGTCTTCGCCGTCGGCCGCATCGCTTCGGTGATCACCACGACGGAGACCGGGGCGGGGTCGTCGGGCAGGCCGTCCGGGCCCTTCGCGTACGCCACCACCGGCAGGTCGGCGGGCGGCTTCCGGGCTTTCGGCGGGGCGGGCCGGGTGCCGGCTCCGGCGTCGGCGACCACCGGCTCGACGGCCGGCCGGGCGGGCTGTGCGTCGTCGTCACGGTTCAGCAGGACGGCTCCGCCGAGACCGGCGACGAGGGCGACGACCGCCAGGATCCAAAGGTACGGACGGGACCGGATCGTCGACATCCGCCTAGGGTAGTGGCACCGGGTCAGCGCTGGGCCAGGCGGGCGGCCAGGCCGTCGACGAACATCGTCAGGGCGAAGTCGAAGCTGTCGCGATCCACCGCGTCGGCGTGCTCGCGCAGCCGGTGGGCGTCGTTCAGAGCCGGATAGCGATCCACATAGACCTGCACGTCGTCGACGAAACCGCGGGAGAACGAGCCCATCGCCGCGCCCAGCACCAGATATTTCGTCGACGCGCCGATCATCGTGGCGTCCCGGGGCGGCCAGCCCGCCGCGACCAGGCCGCCGTGCACGGTGTCGGCGCGGCGCAGCGAGGCGTCCCGCCGGCTCGGGCCGCGGGCCAGGAACGGGACGATGTTGGGGTGCTCGGCCAGTGCCGCCCGGTAGGACCGGGCCCAGGTCAGCAGGCCCTCCCGCCAGCCGTGGGCGAACGCCGACACGTCCACCCGCTCCATGATCTCGCTGGCCACGTCGTCGAGCAGGTGCTCCTTGGTGGGGTAGTGGTTGTACAGCGCGGGTGCCGAGACGCCCAGGTCGGCGGCGAGCTTGCGCATGCTCAAGCCGTCGAGCCCGGCACGGTCGATGATCGAGAGGGCGGAGGTGCGGATGCCGGGCCGGGTGAGCAGCGGGGTCGTCGGCCGGGGCATGCGGTCCTCCGAGGGGCTTGGTTTAACTAACGGTGTTAAGTTAGCATCCGCCGAGAAACCTGACAGTGTTCAGTCACCGAGCTTTACGGGAGCCGCGATGAATCTCGGTCTGACGAGCGAGCAGGAGCAGTTCCGGGAGCTCGCCCGGGAGTGGGTGGACCGGGAGGTGGTGCCGCACGCCACCGCGTGGGACCGGGCCGAGCAGGTCGACACCGCGATCGTCGGCAAGCTGGCCGGGCTGGGCTTCCTCGGGCTCGGGATCGACGAGGAGCTGGGCGGCTCGGGCGGTGACTTCCTGACGTACTGCCTGATGATGGAGGAGCTGGGGCGGGGCGACACGTCCGTGCGCGGAATCGTCTCGGTCTCTCTCGGCCTGGTCGCCAAGAGCATTCAGGCGTATGGGACCGATGCGCAGAAGTCGCGATGGCTTCCGGCGCTGACCGGCGGGGAGACCCTGGGGTGTTTCGGGCTGACCGAGCCGGGCACCGGTTCGGACGCGAGTGGCCTGACCACGCGGGCGGTCCGGGACGGTGACGGCTGGGTGATCACCGGGGAGAAGATCTTCATCACGAACGGTACGTGGGCCGGGGTGGCGTTGATCTTCGCGCGTACCGGGGGCCCCGGGCCGTCAGGGATAACAGCGTTTCTGATAAATACGGATATGCCAGGTTTTATTCGTAAGGAAGTCAAAGGCAAGCTGGGACTTCGCGGTCAGGCCACCGCCGAGATCAGATTGGACGCCGTCAGGGTCGGCGATGAGGACCGGCTCGGCCCCGAGGGCTCCGGTTTCAAGATCGCCATGGCCGCCCTGGACAAAGGCCGGATAGCGGTCGCGGCCGGCTCGGTCGGGCTGTCCCGGGGCTGTCTGGAGGCGTCGATCGGCTACGCCAAGGAGCGCACCCAGTTCGGCAAGCCGATCGCGAGCTACCAGCTGGTCCAGGAGATGATCACCGACATCGCGGTCGAGACCGACGCCGCCCGCCTGCTGGTGTGGCGCGCCGCCGACCTGGTCGACCGCGGGCTGCCGTTCAAGACCGAGGCCTCGATGGCCAAACTCTTCGCCACCGAGGCCGCCGTCAAAGCCGCCAACCAGGCGATCCAGATCTTCGGCGGGTACGGCTACGTCGACGAGTTCCCGGTCGGCAAGGCCATGCGCGACGCCCGGGTCACCACCCTCTACGAGGGCACCAGCCAGATTCAGAAACTGCTCATCGGCCGCGCGCTGACCGGGATCAGCGCCTTCTAGAGGGAGTGCACACATGAGCCGGGTAGCCGTCGTCACCGGCGCCGCGCGGGGTATCGGCGCCGCCACCGCACTGCAGTTCGCCCGGGAGGGCGCGGCGGTGGCGGTGCTGGATCTGGACGAGCAGGCGTGCGCCGAGACCGTGGACCGGATCAAGGCGGCCGGGGGGACCGCCGTCGGCTACGGCTGCGACGTGTCCGACGAGGCCCAGGCCGACGCCGTGATCAACAAGGTGGCGGGGGAGCTGGGCGGGGTGGACGTGCTGGTCAACAACGCCGGGGTGCTGCGCGACAACCTGCTGCACAAGATGTCGGTGTCGGACTGGGACACCGTCATGAACGTGCACCTGCGCGGCGCGTTCCTGTGCAGCCGGGCGGCACAGCGGCACATGGTCCCGAAAAGATCCGGCAAGATCGTGAACACGTCGAGCGTGTCCGCGCTGGGCAACCGGGGTCAGGCCAACTACGCGGCGGCCAAGGCCGGCATCCAGGGCTTGACCCGGACCCTGGCGATGGAGTTGGGTCCTTTCAACATCAACGTGAACGCGGTGGCGCCCGGCTTCATCGTGACCGAGATGACCGATGCCACCGCCGCCCGGGTCGGGGTGTCGGCCGCCGAGATGCGGGCCCGGGCCGCCGAGATCACCCCGCTGCGGCGGGTCGGCCGGCCGGAGGACATCGCCCGGGTGGTCGCCTTCCTGGCCGGTGACGCCGCCTCCTTCATCACCGGCCAGACGATCTACGTGGACGGCGGCCGCCGTCTCTAGAAAGGACTCGACCATGCGCCGTTCGGTTTTCAACGAGGACCATGAGGCATTCCGGCAGACCCTGCGCGAATTCATCGAGGCCGAGGTGGTGCCGCACTACGACCAGTGGTTCATGGACGGGCAGGTGCCCCGCGCCCTCTACAAGCAGCTGGCCGACCTCGGCCTGTTCGGCATCGAGGTGCCGGAGGAGTACGGCGGCGCCGGCATCGACAGCTTCAAGTTCGCCGCCATCCAGACCGAGGAGACCATGCGTGCCGGCGTCTCGTTCGGCGCGGCCGGCGCCCACATCGCCCTCGGCCTGCCCTACCTCCTCGACCTCGGCACCGAGGAGCAGAAACAGCGCTGGCTGCCCGACTTCGTCTCCGGCGACACGATGTACGCGCTCGCCATGACCGAACCCGGCACCGGCAGCGACCTGGCCGGCATGAGCACCACCGCCCGCCTCTCCGAGGACGGCACCCACTACCTGCTCAACGGCGCGAAGACCTTCATCACCGGCGGGGTGCTCGCCGACCGGGTGATCGTCTGCGCCCGCACCTCCCCACCCAAACCCGACGACCGCCGGTTCGGCATCACCCTGCTCGCCGTCGACACCACCCTCCCCGGGTACTCCGTCGGCCGCAAACTCGACAAACTGGGCCTGCGCACCTCGGACACGGCGGAACTGGCGTTCACCGACGTGCGCGTCCCGGTCGGCGACCGGCTCGGCGAGGAGGACCGCGGCTTCTACTACCTGGGCAAGAACCTGCCGAAGGAGCGGCTGAGCATCGCCTACGGCGCGTACGCGCAGGCCGCGGCGGCGATCCGGTTCACCAAGCAGTACGTCCAGGACCGCAAGGTGTTCGGCCAGCCGGTGGCCAGTTTCCAGAACACCAAGTTCGAACTGGCCGCCTGCCAGGCGGAGGTGGACGCCGCGCAGGCGGTGGCCGACCGGGCGCTGGAAGCCCTGGACGCCGGCGAACTGACCGCTGCCGAAGCCGCGTCGGCGAAACTCTTCTGCACCGAGGTCGCCCACCGGGTCATCGACCGCTGCCTGCAGTTGCACGGCGGCTACGGCTTCATCAACGAGTACCCGATCGCCCGCCTCTACGCCGACAACCGCGTCAACCGGATCTACGGCGGCACGTCCGAAGTGATGAAAATGATCATTGCAAAAGACATGGGTCTTTAACCCTTGGCGGTACGGGGTCGACGTGGCCCCGCCGAATTCGACAGCCTCACGGTCCACCGCGCGACGTCCGCGGTGGACCGTCCCATCCCGCGCCCGCCGGGCGAATGCGACCCTCCCCGCTCAACCCCTCCCTCGCGGTGAATTCCCCACAAAAGCCCCCGGCTGTTTCCCCGCGCTTCGAGTCCGGGCCCGCGTGCGTTCAATCCCCACATCGAGTGTCCGTTTCCGGCCACACCTTCGTCGATCTTGGTGGATTAACCACCGAAAAGAATCTTCCTCGGGGCTGCCGGCCCGTCCGCGGTCAATTCCCCGCGCGATGGTCCGCCTTCCGGCGTTTCCCCCGGCCGATCTTGGCGGATTTACCACCGGATAGAGTCTTCCTCTGGGCTGCCGGCCCGCTCGCGGTCAATTCCTCGCGTGGGTGTCCACTTCCGGCCCTGTCCCCGGCCGATCTTGGTGGTTACCACCTTTTCGAGCCTTCTTCTCAGCTGCCGGCCCGCTCGCGGTCAATCCCTCGCGCGGGTGTCCACTTCCACCGTTATACCCGGCCGATCTTGGCGGATTTACCACCGTTTTCGGTGGTAAATCCACCAAGATTTCTGCTGGGCAGGTCGCCCGCGCGAGGGATTGACCACAAGTGATCAGGCGGCCGAGAACAGGACTCCCATCGGTGGTCAACTCTCCGAGATCGGAGATTCTGCGGATGCCTGGGCGAGGGATTCACCGCGAACGGGTCCGCAGCCCCCGGGAAAGGCCCTGTCCGGTTGTGGTGGGCGTGTGTTCGCTTGTCGTGGGTGGGTGCCGACTTCAGGTCGTACTGTCAATTCGTCTGGATCTTGTGCGGGACCGGGCGGCGACGTTGAGCAGGACCGCCCACGCGGTGAGGCAGCCGGCCAGGGCGAACGCCGCTGCTTCGCCCCAGTCGCCGGTGAAGGCCGGATTCAGATCCCAGACGTCCAGCGACAGAGCCCCCATCCCGATCACGGTGGCGGCGGCCAGCGGCGGCAGCAGCCAGAGCAGCACCGCTGGAAGACTCAGCCGGTCGTCCTCCAGCAGCCCGGCAGCCGTCACCACCAGCCAGCCGAGCGTGGCGAGGACCACCACCGCGGCCTTCCTCGTCAGCCGTCGCTGTTCCTCGCCGGATCCCGCCTGGACCGACTCCACCGGACGCGCCCCGATCAACTTTCCCAGGCCGACTCCCGCCGCCGCGAACAGGGGAAAGGCCAGGATCAGCGCCCAGTACCGGGGATCCTCCACACCGGCCGGGCCCGGCGATCGCAGTCGTGGACCTCCGCTCACCAGCCGGGCCGTCCCGAACGCGACCAGCGCCAGCACCACCCCCAGGCCGCTCGCCGAGGGGAGGGCGGTGCGGTGCGGGTACCGCCGGGCCAGCCACATTCCGGTGACGAACGCCAGCACGTGCCCCACCAGCACACCCGAGGTCGCCCGCATGACCTGCCGGTGATAGCCCCACTCCCACTGCTGGCCATCACCCTGCGGGTCATAGTTGATCATCTGCTCGTAGAACCCCTCGTTGACCGACATCAGAGCCACGACGAGCAACACCATGGCGGGAATCGCCCACAGCACTCTCATCAGCTCAGGGTGCGCCCGATCTATCGTGATCGCCATGCTGGTGATCTCCGCCGCCGACGTGCACGCCCTGCTCACTCCCGACACGTGCCGCGACCTGATGCGCTCGGCGCTGACCGCCTTGGCCGGCGGTCACGCCTTCCAGCCGTTACGCACGGTGATCCGCCCACCGTCGTTGAACGGCCTACTGGGCCTGATGAGCGCCCACGTGACCGGCCACTCACCCGCCGGTGCATCCATCGCTGCGCCCGGCCGTTCCTCCGGTCCGTCCGCCGGCTCGTCGTCCAGCCCGTCCGCCGGCTTTTCGGCCGGCGTCTCCGCTGGCCCGTCGTCCGGTCCCTCACCTGCCTCGGAACCGGCGTTCGGCATGAAGTCCATCTGTGTCTTCCCCGGCAACCCGCTCCTGGGCAAGGACTCCCACCAAGGCGTGGTGACCCTTTTCGATCACGAGACCGGCGAGCCGCTGGCAATCATCAACGCCTCAGCGGTCACCGAGATCCGAACCGCCGCCGTCTCCGCCCTGACCACGGCGGCACTGGCCCGCCCCGGCTCCCGGGTGCTGACCATCTTCGGCACCGGCGTGCAGGCCCGAGCCCACCTGCACGCCCTGACCGGTCCCGGATCGCCCACCGGCCCTGGACATTCATCCGGCCCTGGACATTCATCCGACCCCGGATATTCAACCGACCCTGGATTTTCCGCCGGCCCGGGGTCTCAAGCCCGGACCGGCTCCGAAGCCGGTCCCGGAGTTTCTGCCGGGCCTGGATATGCCGCGGTTTCCGGAGGCGTCACCGGTTCCGGATCTGCTGCCGATTTCGGTATGGCCGCCGGTTCTGGATATGCCGCGGGTTCCGGAAGTGCCATCGCCTCCGGATCCGCAGTCGGTTCCGGAATGGCCGCCGGGTCCGGGATGGCCGCCGGGTCCGAGGCTTCCGCCGGGTTCGGGTTCGCTGAAGTGCGCGTCGTCGGCCGGACCTTTGATGCCGCGTTCCGGTTCGACGAGAACACCCGCCCGTTCGCGGACGCGGAGGCCGCCGTCGCCGGTGCCGACGTGATCGTCACCGCCACCACCGCCGCCGACCCGATCCTGATGGCCGACTGGGTCGATCCGGGAACCCACATCAACGCCGTCGGCTCCTCCACTCCCACCGCCGCCGAACTGGACCCGGCCCTCCTGGCCCGAGCCGTCCTGATCGCCGACCGCCGGGAATCCCTGATCCACGAATCCGGCGACTACCAGCGAGCGGCACAGGCCGGAACGATCAACCCCGACCACATCCATGGCGAGCTGGGCGAGGTCCTGACCGGCCGTGTCCCCGGCCGCACAAGCCCGGAACAGATCACCGTCTTCAAATCCCTCGGCCTAGCGATCGAGGATGTGGTGGTAGCCCGCTACCTCTACGACCGGGCGTCAGCCACCGGCCGAGGCCAGCGAGTCACCTTCTAACCGTGGCGACGCGCTAACCGTGACGACTGAGCCCAAGCCTCACGAGTAAGTCCAACCGTGGTACCAAGCCCAACCCTGACGACGGGCCCAACCGTGGCACCAAGCCCAACCCTGACGACGGGCCCAACCATGGCACCAAGCCCAACCCTGACGACGGGCCAACCTGACCACGTGCCCAACCTTGACAGCGGAGCGGGCTAGACCTGAGGACTGGGTGAGCCCGGTCCTCCAGCCACGCCGCCCCCCAGTTCCGTCATGCGATCCCCGCCCGGTGAGTTCGGCCGTGTCGGCGACACGTTCCTCCAGCCCTTATCGGGTCGTGAGTTCTGCTATCTGCGGGATGGCGTGGAATCGTTCCGTCTCCTCCTCCGTGCCGATGTGGGGCCGTAGGTCTGGACGATTCGCGTACTCATGGATCGCCCGCGCCAGCAACTCGGCACTGACCCCCAGCGCCGACAGGACCGTCGGGTCGCCGAGGGCGAAGCCCTGCTTGCGAACCGGCCCGTCCAGCTTCAAGGTGACCCGGTCCGGCCGGTAGGCGAACGCAGGCACCGGCCCGCCCAGCGAGTCCCACGGGATGAAGACCGAACCGAGCAGTTGCCGGTTGACGATGCCCTCCGGGTACAGCCGGATCCCGGCCCGGCCCAGCGCCGACGCCCAGAACATGACCAGCGCGAGCAGGAAGAAAGCCAGATAGATCACCGAGAAAACGAGATCCATGCCGGCGTTGAGGTCCCGGATCGCCATCCCGATCGTCCGTACGCCCAGGACCGTGTAACCGGCCGCTCCGATGATCATCCCCGGATTCGGTGGCACCTCGAGCGCGGGCACCGTGGGCCGTGTCAGCAGCACCGCCGGGTGGTGCGACCGGTTGATCGAGATCATCCACAGGATCAATCCGAACGGCAGCACCAGCCGAACCACCAGATCGACGAACCACGGCAGATCGACCACGCTCGACTGCCGCCAGATCTCGAACCCGGCCGAGACCACCAGGGTGACGGCCAGGATCGCCACCCGCCACCGAACCACCCATCCGAGAACCCCTTTCATAGCGGCCACAGTAGTCATCGCTCACATCCGGCTGCTGCCCGTGCGCTCCGCGGGAACCGGACCCTGATCGAGCCCTCCCACGGCATGCCGCGGGTGACCTCGCGAGGGGATCGCGACCGGTTCTTCGTGATGCTCGCCGTCATCCTGCTCGTTCTGGAGGTGCGGCGCATCCGGCGCATCGCTTGATTGTGGATAACCCAGGGCCTGTGGACAGCGCCCGGCCGGGCCTCGGGAAGGGCTTAGGCTTTCGGAATGGCTCTTCTGCACAAGGCGACGATCGTCCCCAGCAAGATCGAACTGCTGAACCGCTGGCTGCCATCCCGGCCTTGGTCGGGTGGCGCCGACGGGTTCGAGCGGGTGGCCGCCGGCCGGTTCGACGACCCGGCCGGCGCGGTGGGCATCGAGACGCTGATCGTGCGTGCGGCGGACGGGCGGTTGTTGCACGTGCCGCTGACCTACCGTGGTGAGCCATTGGCCGGGGCCGAGGCGTGGCTGGTCGGCGTCACCGAGCATTCCGTTCTCGGCACCCGGTGGGTCTACGACGCGGTCGGCGACCCGGTCTATGTGGCGCAGGCGGTGGAGACGATCCGGTCCGCCGGTCGGGAGGCGGTCGAGGAGTTCGAGGTCGACGGTGAGATGGTCGCCCGGGTCCCGGACCTGGCGCTGCGGGGTTCCGGTCTTGCCTCTGGCATCACCGGAGGGACTACCCCAGGCGTCGCCTCTGGCGCTGCCTTTGGGGTCACTCCAGGTGTTGCCTCTGGGGTCACCGGAGGAGGCACCCCAGGCGTTGCCGAAGAAGCGACCTCGGGTGTCATCTCCGGTTCGGCGCCCGGGCGGGTCTCCGGATCGGTTTCCGGCGTTGCCGCAGAATCGGTTTCCAGCCGACCGGTGGTTACTTCTGGTGATCTCGCTGTGGTTACCGATGGTGATCCCGTCGGATCCTGGTCGATGGCGGGGAGCTGACGGTGGTCCGGTTCCTCGGTGGCCCGGTCCTGCCTGGCGCCACGCTGACCGGGGCGTGGGACGGCGAGGGCTCGCCGGCGGTTCTGGCCGGGTTGACCACGCGATGAGTGACGACCACCAGGCCCGGCTGCGCGTCTCCGGCGAGCGTCTGGCCGGGGAGTTCAAAACCCTTCCGGGTGTCCGGTCGGTGCTCCTCACCGGTTCGGTCGCGCGGGGCACCGCGGATCGCTGGTCGAACACAGACCTGCTGGTGGTGTGGGACGCCGTGCCGCCGCCCCCGGACCGGCACGTCGCCACGTCAAGCGCCGGGGCGGTGACGATCAACCGTCCACCCCGGCCGGAACCCGGACGCGACAGACCGGCGAACGCGCCACTGGCCAGCGGAAACCGGCAGGAGACCGCACTGCGAGCCGATGAGGGTCCGTGGGAGAGCACACCGCGAGCCGATGAGGGTCCGCGGGAAAGCACACTGCGAGCCGGCGATGGTCGGCAAGAGAGCGTGCTGTCAGCCGGTCGCAACCGGGCGGAGAGCGTGCTGTCAGCCGGCCGCAACCGGGCGGAGAGCGCTTCGCGCGCCGGTGACCGGCTGCGAGAGGGGGCGTTGCCGGTCGGCCACGGTCGGCCGGAGGGTGAGCCGGCGGCGGTCCGGGACCGGCGGGAGAGTGTGCTGCTGGACGGGGTTCGGATCAACCTGGACCATCGGGTCGCGGGTGAGGTGGACGAGTGGATCTCGGATCTGGTCGACCGGGCCGACCCGGCGGCGGTCAAGCAGCATCTGGTCGCGGCGATCCGGGACGGGGTGGTGCTGCACGACACCGGCCTGGTTCCCGGCTGGACGGTCCGGACCGACGTCTATCCGGAGGCCCTGGCGGTGGCCGTGGTCCGTGCCAATCTGGCCTTCCGTTCCTCGGGGTACCGGCGCAGACTCCTGGACCGCGGGGACCTGCTGCCATTGGCCGAGGACCGGCTGGACATCGCGCGTAACGTCCTGCTGGTGCTGCTCGGCCTGAACCGGGTGTGGCTGCCGCATCCCGGCGCCACCTGGATGAGCCGGCTCGCCGAGGGGCTGCGGTGGGCTCCAGCGGGTCTCCCGGCCCGGTTGGACGCGCTGTTCACCGCGACCCCGGCGAGCGCGGTCCCAGCCGCCGACGCCCTGATCAGCGAAACCCTGATCCTGGTGGCCCAGCACCTGCCAGACGCCGGCGCGGAGACGATCCTGGCCGATCTGTCCCGAGACCAGCCCTGACCCCCGTCACCCGCATGCGGCGGGCCGGCCGTAGGCTCCGCCGGGCCCGAACCGCGTGGCGATCTACGGCGTGGTTCACACCGCGCCTGGCCACGCGAGGCGTGGCCGCGCGGGAAGTGGCCGCGCAAGGAGTGGCCGCGCGGGAAGTGGCCGCGCAAGGAGTGGCCGCGCGGGGAGTGGCCGTGCGGGAAGTGGCCGCGCGGGGAGTGGCCGCGCGGGGAATGGCCACGCGTGGCCGGGCGGTGGCTTGGATCGGGAAGCGTCCAGGGTCAGATCTTGTCGGCGGCCTTGCGGGCGGCTATCAGGACCGGGTCCCAGACCGGGGCGAACGGTGGGGCGTAGCCCAGGTCCAGGGCGGTCATCTCGGTCACCGTCATGCGGTTCCAGACCGCGATCGCGAATGCGTCTATCCGCTTGGCGGCCTCGGCCCGGCCCACGATCTGGGCGCCCAGCAGCAGGCCGGTGTCCTTTTCGGCGATCACCTTCACGGTCATCGGTACGGCGCCGGGGAAGTAGCCGGCCCGGTTCGTGGACTCCACGGTGGCCGTCACGTAGCGGAAACCGGCCGCCTCGGCCTCCTTCGACGACAGACCGGTCCGGGCCACCTCCAGGTCGCAGATCTTGGTGATGGCGGTGCCGATCACGCCGGGGAAGGTGGCGTAGCCGCCGCCGATGTTGATGCCGGCCACCCGGCCCTGCTTGTTGGCGTGGGTGCCCAGCGGCACGTGCACCGCCCGGCCGCTGACCAGATGGTTGACCTGCGTGCAGTCGCCGGCCGCCCACACGTGGCCGACGACACCGTCCGGGCCGGTGACCCGCTGCCGCAGGTCGGTGGCCAGCCCACCGGTATGGCCCAGCGGTAGTCCGGCGGCCTCGGCGAGCGCCGTGTTGGGGCGTACCCCCAAGCCCAGCACCACGACGTCCGCCGGAATCGTGCCGGCGTCGGTGACCACTGCCCGTACCCGGTCGTCGGCGGTCTCCAGGGCCTGGACGGTGACGCCGGTGCGCAACTCGATGCCCAGGCCGCGGACCGCGTCGGCGACAAGCGCGCCCATGTCCGGGTCGACGGTGGCCATCGGCTGGCCGGAGCGTTCCACCAGGGTGACCCGCAGACCGCGGCTGATCAGGGACTCGGCCATCTCGACGCCGATGTATCCGCCGCCGATGACCACCGCGTCGCGTGCCTCGGACGACTCCAGCCAGGCGTTGAGGGCGGCCCCGTCGCCCAGCGTCTGCACGCCGAAGATGCCGTTCGCCGGATTGTCGGCCCAGGGTGGGCGGACCGGTTCGGCGCCGGCCGCGTACATCAGCTCGTCGAAACCCTCGGTGACGGTGCCGCCGCCGTTCAGGTCACGGGCGGTGATCGTACCGGCGTCCAGGTCGATGTCGGTGACCTCGTGCCGGAGGCGTACCTGGATGTCGTCGCGGTGGAACGCGGCCGGGTCGCGGGCGATCAGCGCGTCCGGGCCGTCGACCAGACCGCCCACCCAGTACGGGATGCCGCATGCCGAGTAGGAGGTGAAATCGCCGCGTTCGAACGCGAGGATCTCCAGCTTGTCGGGCCCGAGACGGCGCCGGGCCTGGGACGCGGCGGACATTCCGGCCGCATCGCCACCGATCACGATGAGTCGCACCACGTCATTCTGCCTCTGTTACCGACGGATTTCCGGAAAGCTGCGCGCGGCTGTTGCCCGGCGCATCGGCCCCGCTCTATGGTGGCCTCACCGCACCCCTTTTCCCGCCGGCGGTTCGATAAACCGTCCGTCGAAGCGCTTCGACTTATTCCGGTCGTTCCTTTGCGATGCCCTTTCCCAAGAGGAGACTGCCATGCGTCTCAGACGCGGTCTCGCCGCGCTTGCGGCCGCCGTCCTGGTCGTCCCGCTGATTCCGGAGCCGGCCCGCGCCGATCCGGTTCATCCGTTCCGTGACCCGTCGCTTCCGCTTCAGATCCGCCTCGACGACCTGGTCGGCCGGCTCACCCTGGACGAGAAGATCTCCCTGCTCCACCAGTACCAGCCGGCGATTCCGCGCCTGGGGATAGCCGTCTTCAAGTCCGGCACCGAGGCGCTGCACGGTGTCGCCTGGTCCAACGACTACCGGAACAACTCGGCGAAGATCGACGCCACCGCGACCGTCTTTCCGCAGGCCGTCGGGCTGGCCAGCACCTGGGATCCGGCCCTGATCGAGCGGGTCGGCTCCGCCGTCGGCGACGAACTGCGCGGCTTCCACGCCCGGGATCCGGTGGTCTGGGGGCTGAACGCCTGGGCGCCGGTGGTCAACCCGCTGCGCGATCCACGATGGGGGCGCAACGAGGAGGGGTATTCCGAGGATCCGCTGCTGACCGGGGCGATCGCCACCGCGTACGGCAAGGGTCTCCAGGGTGTTGATCCGGATCATCTCAAGGTCGCGCCGACGTTGAAGCATTACGCCGCCTACAACAACGAGACCCGGCGCGATCGGACCTCGTCCAATGTGCCGCAGCGGGTGCTCAACGAATACGACCGCAAACCGTTCCAGATCGCGCTGGAGAACGGTGCGGCGACCGGTGTGATGGCCGCCTACAACCTGATCAACGGGCGGCCCGCGACTGTCGATCCGGACCTCGGCACGCTGGTCCGGGACTGGAGTGAGCGGCGGCTCTTCAACGTCAGCGACGCCTGGGCGCCCACCAACCTGACCGGTTCGCAGGCCTATTTCGCCACCCAGGCCGAGGCGAACGCGGCCACCATCAAGGCCGGGCTGGACAGTTTCACCGTCAACGACACGAATGCCGAGCCGACCGTCACCGCCATCCGTGAGGCGCTGGCGCGGGGTCTGCTCGCCGAGGCCGACATCGATCGTTCGGTGGGCAACGCGCTGAGCATCCGGTTCCGGCTCGGCGAGTTCGATCCGGACGGTGGCCCGTACAGCGGAATCTCACCGTCGGTGATCGACAGCCCGGCACACCGCGCACTGGCCCGCAAGACCGCCGCCGAGGCCGCGGTGCTGCTGGAGAACGACGGGATCCTGCCGCTGAAGGCCGGCGGTTCGGTCGCGGTCGTCGGTCCCACCGCGGACAAGCTCTACAGCGACTGGTACGGGGGACAACTGCCGTACCGGGTCAGCGTCCTGGACGGCATCGCCGGACGGGCGTCCTCGGTCTCCACCGGCACCGGCGCCGACCGGATCGCTCTGCGTGAGGTGACCACCGGCAGGTATGTGACCTCGGGGCCCACCGCCGTGGGGGTCAGTGCGGCCACCGCGACCCCGGCGGCCCAGTTCGACAGCGTGGACTGGGGTGACGGCGTCTCGACGCTGCGCAGCGTGGCCGACGGCAAGCTGGTCAGCTACAACTGGGGCCCGTTCACGGCGAACGCGGACGAGCCGAACGGCTGGTTCGTGCAGCAGCAGTTCCGGCAGGAACGCCAGGCGGACGGAACGTTCGTTCTGCACTACGTCGGCTACGAGACCCAGGAGTCCTGGTTCCCGGCGAACCACTACGTGACGGTGGGTGACGACGGCAACCTCACCCTGGGCGCCGCCGACGCCGCCGGTGCCGCGAGGTTCACCAGGGAGGTGCTGGTCGACGGAGTGGCCGAGGCCGCCGCCCAGGCGAAACGGGCACAGACCGCGGTGGTCGTGGTCGGCACCGATCCGTTCGTCGCCGGGCGTGAGATCCGCGACCGTACGTCGACGGGGCTCGGCGCCCGTCAGACGGCGCTGATCGCGGCGGTGCGCAAGGCCAATCCGCGGACCGTCGTGGTGATCCAGAGCAGCTACCCGCAGACCGGCGCCCGGGCGCCCGGCGTCGTCTGGACCACCCACGCCGGGGCGGAGACCGGTAACGCGATCGCCGACATCCTGTACGGCGACGTCAACCCGTCCGGCAAGCTCACCCAGACGTGGTACCGGTCGGACGATCAACTGCCCGCTGACCTGCTGGAATACGACATCATCAAGAGCCGGCAGACATACCTCTACAGTGATGCGAAGCCGCTCTACCCGTTCGGTCACGGCCTGTCCTATACCTCCTTCAGCTACGGCCAGCCGTCGCTCAGGCATGGAACTGTGTCACTCAGAGTCACTAATGTGGGGAAGCGAGCCGGCTCGGAGGTGGTCCAGCTCTACACCCATCAGCGCACCTCCCGCGACACCACCCCGAACAAGCAGCTCCGCGACTTCCGGAAGGTGTCCCTGCGCCCCGGGCAGTCGACAACCGTCACCTTCGCGCTGAAACCATCCGATCTCTCCCGCTGGGACCAGACCCGGCAACGCTGGGTGATCGAGAAATCGGTGCACGACGTGCTGCTCGGCTCCTCGGCGGGCGACATCCGCCGGCGCGCCACCCTCACCGTCGACGGTGAGACGATCCCGCCCCGCGATCTGGGGCGGACGACCAGGGCGGAGACCTTCGACGGGTACGCCGGGGTCCGGCTCCTGGACGAGACCAAGGCCAGTGGCACCGTGGTCGGCGTGGTGTCGGCGGGGGACTGGCTGTCGTTCAAGGACGTCGCTCTGCGTAACGGCCGGACGTTCACGGCCCGTGTCTCGGGCGCCGGCACCGTCGAGGTGCGGGTGGGCTCGCCCACCGGCCGGCTCCTCGGCACGGCGACCGTGGCCGACACCGGGGGCGTCTACACGTACCGCGAAGTGACCGCCCCGCTGGCGCGGACCAGCGGCCGGGCGACGGTGTATCTGGTGCCCAGCCCCGGTCTCCGGCTGGCCACGTTCCGCATCAACTGACCGGTCACCGGGGGTGTGGGCCGATCGGGCACACCCCCGGTGATCAGTAGGATCGACGAAAGGTGAGCGCGTGGCGACTTGGGGAGGCGCAGTGCCGACTATCAACGATGTCGCTAAAGCAGCGGGGGTCTCGCCCAGCACGGTGTCCTACGTTCTGAGCGGGCGCCGGCCGATCTCCGCCGAGACGCGTGCCCGGGTGCAGGCCGCGATCGCCGAGCTGGGTTTCCACCCGCACGCCGGGGCGCGGGCCCTGGCCAGCAGCAAGACGAATGTGATCGCCCTGGTCGCGCCCCTGCGGGTGGACGTCAACGTGCCGGTGATCATGCAGTTCGCGACGGCGGTGGTGACCGCGGCCCGATCGTACAACCATGATGTCCTGCTGTTGACCAAGGACGAGGGCACCGCGGGGCTGGAGCGGGTCGCGCACAGCACCATGGTCGACGCCTTGATACTGATGGACCTGGAGCGCGACGACCTGCGCATCCCGGCGTTGCGCCGGCTCAAGCAGCCGTCGGTGCTGATCGGGCTGCCCGCCGACCACACCGGCATCGCCTGCGTCGATCTGGACTTCGGCGCGGCGGCCCGCGAGGCGCTGACCCATCTGGCCGGGCACGGGCACCGGCGGATCGGGCTGGTCGGCCCGTCGCCGGCGGTCTACAAGCGGCAGACGACGTACGCGGACCGGTTCCTGTCCGGTTTTCTGGAGGCCTCGGCGGATCTGGAGCTGCGCACGGTGACGCACCCGTGTGAGCCGGGCGCGGAGGGGGTCCGGTCCTGCCTGGCCGACCTGGAGGCCGAGCTGGACGGCATCACCGCGCTGGTGGTACACAACGAGGAGGCGCTGCGCCCGCTGCTGGACCTGCTGCACGCGACCGGCCGCCGGGTTCCGGAGGACGTCTCGATCGTGGCGGTCTGCCCGCGGGACGTGGCCACCGCGATGCCGGTGCAGCTGACCTCGATCGACATCCCGGCGCACGATGTCGGCACCCTCGCGGTGGAGACCGCGATGCGTCTGCTGGACGGCCGCAGCGTCGAGTACACCCGTCTGCTCGCACCCCGTCTGGTGGAGCGGGACAGCTGCCGCGAAATCTCCTCGTCACACCGTTGACACGAGCCAGGCTGAATCAATAGCGTCTCGACAAGAGCCATCGTCGAAGCGCTTCGACGAGTGATTCGCTTACTTTCCTCAACCAGTCCCTCTGGGAGGACGGCTATGTTCCGATCACGTTCCGGCCTGGCGGCCGGTGCACTTTTGCTGGCAGCATCCCTCGGTCTCGCCGCGTGCGGTGGCGGCGACTCCGCCGACGAGGGCGCGGACGCCAAGGTCCTGACCCTCTGGCACTACGAGGCGCCGAACAGCGCCATGGGCATCGCCTGGGCCAAGTCGATCGAGTTGTTCAAGGCGAGCCACCCGGGCGTCGAGGTGAAGTTCGAGGAGAAGGGCTTCGAGCAGATCCAGCAGAACGCCCAGATGATCCTCAACTCGGACAGCACCCCGGACATCCTCGAATACAACAAGGGCAACGCGACCGCCGGTCTGCTCTCCAAGCAGGGTCTGCTCACCGACATCTCGGACGAGTTCACCAAGCGTGGCTGGGACAAGAAACTGAGCCCCAGCCTCCAGACCACGGCGAAGTACGACGAAGACGGCATCATGGGCAGCGGCAAGGTCTTCGGCGTGCCCAACTACGGCGAGTTCGTCACCGTCTACTACAACAAGAAGATGTTCGACCAGTACAAACTGGCCGTGCCGACCACGCTCGACGAGTTCACCAAGGTGATGGACACGTTCGTGCAGAACAAGGTCACCCCGCTGTCGGTCGGCGGCTCCGAGTACCCGGCCCAGCAGATCTTCTACGAGCTGGCGCTGTCGAAGGCGAACCGGGCCCTGGTCGACGACTACCAGCTCTACAAGAACAAGGTCGACTTCAAGAACCCGGCTTTCCGGTACGGCGCACAGACCTTCGCCGACTGGGTGTCCAAGGGCTACATCGGCAAGGACTCGGCCGGCATCGGCGCTGAGGACATGGCGGTCGCCTTCACCCAGGGCAAGTTCCCGATCATGATCTCCGGTTCCTGGTTCTACGGCCGGTTCGCCGACGAGGTCAAGGACTTCGAGTGGGGCACCTTCCTGTTCCCGGGCAACACCCTGCACCCCGGCTCCAGCGGCAACCTGTGGGTGGTGCCGGAGAAGAGCAAGGCCAAGGCCCTCGCCTACGACTTCATCGACATCACCATGTCGCCGGAGATCCAGGCGCTGCTCGGCAACAGCGGCGGTGTGCCGGTCGCGGCCGACCCGGCGGCGATCACCGACCCGAAGAACAGGGAACTCGTCGAGACCTTCAACAAGATCTCCACGTCCGACGGGCTCGCGTTCTACCCGGACTGGCCGGCGCCCGGCTACTACGACGTGATGGTCGCGGGCACCCAGGGCCTGATCAACGGCTCGAAGACCCCGGACGCGATGCTCGACGAGATCGCCAAGCCGTACAACGAAAACCTCGCGGATCTCGGTAAATGAGCAACGCGCGGCGCGGGCGGTGACCACCGCCCGCGCCGCGACGGAAAGGGTCCGGTATGGCCGGTCGTTCTAGCCGGGACCGCGGCTACGCGGTGTTCCTGATTCCCGGCGTGCTCGCCTCACTCGCGGTGATCGTCGTGCCGCTGGTGATGACGGTGTACTACAGCTTCACCAAGTGGACCGGTGTCGGCGACCCGCGCTGGGTCGGCCTCGACAACTACACCCGGCTGTTCAGCGACACCCTGTTCTGGCAGTCGTTCGGCAACATCGGCCTGCTCGTCATCGCGATGGCGATCATCCCGACCCTGCTCGGGCTGGTGCTGGCCGCGGTGCTCTTCGACTACGTCGCCAAACACTTCGGCGACCGGTGGGCCGGGCTGTTCCGCTCCGGCTACTACCTGCCGCAGGTGCTGCCGGTCGCGGTCACCGGCATCGTCTGGTCCTGGATCCTGCACCCGAGTTACGGCTCGCTCAACCAGATCCTGGACACCATCGGGCTCGGCTCGCTGGGCCGCAACTGGCTCGGCGACGAGAAGTACGCGCTGTACAGCGTGATGGCCGTGATGATCTGGTTCCAGCTCGGCTACCCGATCGTCATGTTCATGTCCGGGCTGTCGCGGATCGACCCGTCCCTCTACGAGGCCGCCGACCTCGACGGCGCGACCTGGTGGCAGCGGTTCCGCAAGATCACCGTGCACATGATCCGGCCCGAGTTCTACGTCGTGCTGGTCACCACCACCATCGCCGCCCTGAAGATCTTCGGGCAGGTCTTCGTGCTCACCAAGGGCGGGCCGAGCAACTCCACACTCGTCCCCTCGTACTTCGCGTACAAGAACTTCTTCGAGAAAGCCCAGGTCGGGTACGGCTCGGCGATCTCCACCGTACTCACGGTGCTGATCGTGATCCTCGCGTTCCTCTTCCTGCGTCTCCAGCACCGGTCGGAGGAACTGCGTTGACCGCGACCACGGTGGCGAAGACCCCCGCCCGCCCGTCCCTGCGCCACCGCAACCCGGTCCGGTTCTTCGTGCTGGCCGGCCTGCTGGTGCTGCTCCTGCTGATGATCGGCCCGATGCTCGCGGTCGCGGTCAACGCCGTCAAGAGCCCCGCCGAGTACGCCGCCAACGGCCCGCTGTCGATCCCCAGCACCCTCTACTGGGACGGCATCGTCGACTTCTGGAACCGGGTCGACTTCGGCCAGAAACTCTGGAACAGCTTCATCACCTCGCTGACCGTGGCCGTGCTCGGCGTCGTCATCTCGATCCTCAACGCCTACGCCCTGGGGATCGGCCGGGTCAAGGGCCGGGTCTGGTTCCTGATCTTCTTCCTGGTCGCCAACCTGCTCCCGCAGGAGGTGCTGGTCTACCCGCTCTACTACATCTCCAAGGAGGTGGGGCTCTACGACAGCCTGATCGCGATCATCATCATCTTCACGGTCATCCAGAGCGCCTTCGGCACCTACCTGCTCACCTCGGTCTACGCCGAGTTCCCCCGGGAGATGCTGGAAGCCGCGTCCATCGACGGCGCCGGCAAATGGCGCACCCTGTGGCGGGTGGTCGTCCCGATCAGCGCGCCCACCCTCGCGGTGCTGTTCACGTTCTTCTTCATCTGGACGTGGAACGAGTTCTTCCTGCCCCTGGTCTTCCTGGTGTCCAACGACAACCAGACGGTTCCGGTCGCCCTCGGCGTCCTCCAGGGCGACAAGATGATGGACGCCACCACGACCAGCGCCTCCGCCCTGATCGGCATCCTCCCCGCGATCCTCTTCTTCCTGATCTTCCAGCGCACCCTCACGCGCGGCATCGCCGCCGGCGCCATCAAGTAAAGGATCTCCATGAAGTTCACCGATGGCTATTGGCGTAAGCGCGCCGGCTACACCGTCCTGCACCCCGCCCACCTCCAGGACACCGCCACCGGCCCCGACTCGCTGACCGTGTGGGCCGCCACCAGGCCGATCACGCACCGCGGTGACACGCTGAACTCCGCGCTGATCACCATCGAGGCGACCGCGCCGGCCCCCGACGTCATCCGGGTGACCGTCTCCAACTACACCGGCGGCCGCCCGCAGACCCCCTCGTTTGCGATCTCCTCGTCGCCGGCCGAGGTGAGCACCGATCAGTACTCGCTGACGTCCGGCGGCCTGACCGCGCGGTTCACCCCCGGCGAGAAGTGGGGACTCGACTTCCTCGACCCCGACGGGCGGCGCCTCACCGGCAGCGGCTGGAAGGGCATGGGCGTCGTCACCGGACCCGACGGCGCCTATGTGCACGAGCAGCTCGACCTCGGCGTCGGGCACGTCGTCTACGGCCTCGGCGAGCGTTTCGGCCCGATCGTCAAGAACGGCCAGACCGTCGACATCTGGAACGAGGACGGCGGCACCAGCAGCGAA
Source organism: Actinoplanes sp. G11-F43 (assembly GCF_050589265.1). NCBI lineage: Bacteria > Bacillati > Actinomycetota > Actinomycetes > Micromonosporales > Micromonosporaceae > Actinoplanes > Actinoplanes sp. G11-F43. The sequence goes on along the minus strand of NZ_JBNZCE010000024.1, from coordinate 345,711 downwards.
CAGTCCTACAAGAACGTGCCGTTCTACTTCACCAACGGCGGGTACGGCGTGCTCGTCGACCACCCCGGCAAGGTGTCGTTCGAAGTGGCCTCCGAGATGGTCACCCGCACCCAGTTCAGCGTCGCCGGGCAGAGCCTGTCGTACCTGGTGATCTACGGCCCCACCCCGGCCGACGTGATCCGCAAGTACACCGCCCTGACCGGCCGCCCCGCCCTGCCCCCGGCCTGGTCCTTCGGACTGTGGCTGACCACGTCGTTCACCACCGACTATGACGAGGAGACGGTCAACAAGTTCGTCGGCGGGATGGCCGACCGGGACCTGCCGCTGTCGGTGTTCCACTTCGACTGCTTCTGGATGCGCGAATTCAACTGGTGCGACTTCGAGTGGGATCCGCGGGTCTTCCCCGACCCGGAGGGCATGCTCAAACGCCTCGCCGACCGCGGCCTGCGCACCTGCCTGTGGATCAACCCCTACATCGCCCAGCGCTCGCCGCTGTTCGCCGAGGGCGCCGCCAAGGGATACCTGCTCAAGCGCCCCAACGGCGACGTCTTCCAGTGGGATCTGTGGCAGGCCGGGATGGGCCTGGTCGACTTCACCAACCCCGAGGCCCGCGAATGGTACGCCGGGAAGCTGCGCCGCCTCGTCGACATGGGGGTCGACGCCTTCAAATCCGACTTCGGCGAGCGCGTCCCCACCGACGTGGTGTGGCACGACGGCTCCGACCCGGAACGCATGCACAACTACTACACGCAGCTCTACAACGAGGTCGTCTTCGAGGTGCTGCGCGAGGCCCGTGGTGAGGGCGAGGCGGTCCTGTTCGCCCGCTCGGCCACCGTCGGCGGCCAGCAGTTCCCGGTGCACTGGGGCGGCGACAACTCCAGCAGCTTCGAGTCGATGGCGGAGAGCCTGCGCGGCGGGCTGTCGCTCACCTCGTCCGGTTTCGGCTTCTGGAGCCACGACATCGGCGGTTTCGAGGGCATGCCCGACCCCGCGGTCTTCAAACGCTGGGTCGCCTTCGGCCTGCTGTCGTCGCACAGCCGGCTGCACGGCAGCTCGTCGTACCGGGTGCCGTGGCTCTTCGACGAGGAGGCGGTGGACGTGCTGCGCTCGTTCACCCACGTCAAATACCGCCTGATGCCCTACATCTTCGGCGCCGCCGTGGAAGCCCACCGCACCGGCCTGCCGGTGATGCGCTCGATGGCGATCGCCTTCCCCGCCGACGCCGGCTCGACCTATGTGGACCGGCAGTACATGCTCGGCCCCGACCTGCTGGTCGCCCCGGTCTTCTCGGCCGGGGGAGAGGTGACCTACTACGTCCCGGAGGGGCGCTGGACCCGTTACCTGCCGGCCGCCGGCACCGCATCGGTGATCGAGGGCCCGCGCTGGGTGACCGAGACCCACGGCTTCGACACCGCCCCGGTGCTGGTCCGCCCCGGCGCGGTGATCCCGGTGGGCGCCCGCCAGGACCGTCCCGACTACGACTTCCGGGACGGAGTCACCCTGCGCCTGTTCGACCCGGCACCCGGCCGCACCGCCGTGGTGGTCCCCGGCCAGGGCTCCGCCGACACGGTCTTCACCGTCGAGGTCACCGACGGCACGGTGGTGGTCGGCCGGATGGGCGACGAACTGCCCTGGCGCGTCCAGCTGGGTGAGCAGGTCACCGAACTGGCCGCCGACCAGGACAGCTGCACCCTCACCCTGGGTTAGCAGCCCGGAGCGCCCGGCCCCGCCCACCGACGGCGGCCGGGCGCTCCCCGCCTTCTTCCGCCCGGTCTTTCGTTCCCGGCGGGTCATCGGGTGGTCGCCGATTCCCGGTGCGGCGCGGACGGCCGGCCGCCGTAAGTGAAGCGCCTGGTCACGGTCTCGAACGGGCCGCGCCGTCCGGTACGGCGCATCCGGTCGGCGATCAGCACGGTGACCGCCCAGGTGGCGGTGGCCAGCACGGCCGTCGTGGTCACCGACAGCGTGCCGGACAGGTCCAGCAGGAACGGCGTGAACACCACCGCCCATGTCACCGACTGCATCAGATAGCAGCTCATCGACCGCTGACCGGTCGCCGCGATCGCCGTCACCAGGACACCCGGTCTCGTCCAGCGCAGGGCCAGCAGCGCGAACAACGCCGCGTAGCCGAGACCACCCAGCGTGCCGGTCGCGCTGTGCAGGGCGGCGATCCGCTCCAGCGCCGGCTGTGCCGGTGCCGTGGTCACCCCGGCCAGGACCAGGGCGATCGGCTGCGCGCCCAGGACCGCGGCGCCGATGCCGGTGACGGCGACGGTGACGAGCAGCCGGAGATGCTCGGCCGGCCGCTCCAGGACACGACGGCGGCCGGCCCACAGCCCGAGCGCGAACGGGCCGAGGAAACCGAGCGGGCCCAGCGCCGCCACCACCAATGCCACCGGAACCCGCTCGGTCACCATCGCCACCAGGTCCGGCGGCAGCATCGACGGGTCCGGGCCGGTCCGGCCGATCGTGGACAGATCGGCGTTCGGCAGCGCGTTCAGCGCCAGCAGGAGCACGGCCACGGTCAGCAGCCAGCGATCCCGCCAGAACACCATCAGGGCGCCGACCAGCAGCAACACCCCGTAGGCCGCGAGGATGTCACCGACGTAGAAGAGGGTGGCGTCGACCAGGCCCACCGCGATCAGCACCGCGGCCCGCCGCCAGAGCAACCGCCGCACACCCCAGCGGCCCGCGCGTGGCCCCGGGACCACCGCCTCGTCCGGAACCGCCGCAGCCCCCGGATCCACCGACGCCCGCGAAGGCCCGGTCGCGTCGTCGGACCGGGCGGCGCGCTCCCGCTGCCGCTGGACGATCCGGGCGACACCGTAACCGAACAGCAGGCCGAACATCGGGAACGCCCGTCCGTCGACGAACGTCGACAGCAGCCAGACGACGGCGTCGTCCACCACCGTGCCGCCCTCGGGATAACCGCCGAGGTGCGACGGGCCGCGCAGGAAGTAGTGGGTGTTGGCCAGGGCGATGAACAGAAGCATGAAACCGCGAGCCAGGTCCGGGCCGAGAGCCCGGGCCGCCGGCTCCAGAGGACCGATCCGCATGTGACGACCCTACGAATCGGGCCGTCCCCGGCGCATTTGGCGAAAGTCTAGGAGGACCCCCGACTTAAGTTCACCAGGCGAGTACGCCGTTCTCGTCCCGCAGCGTGCCGGTCGGGCCGTCGGGGCCGAGGGTGGCCAGGCGGACGACGACCGCGGCGCTCTCCGCCACCGGCCGGCCGATCCCGAAGGCGGCGGTCATGTCGGTGGCGGCGGTGCCGGGACAGGTCGAGCGTCACACCATCATGGACCGTCGCCGTCGTGGAAGCGGCGGGCCGTCTCCCGGTGGGCCGTGGCGACCTGCGGGTCCAGGCCCAGGTCGACCACCTGGTCGGCGAGGATCCGGTACTGCGCGGCGGCGTACTCCCGGCACGGGAGGCAGGTGACCCGGTCCGGGGAACCGGAGGTCATCGCGAACGGCACGCGCAGGCCGCACGGCGTGGACACCTCCGGCGGCAGGGTGGCGGCCAGGCCGAACAGCGACGCCACCATGTTGCGTTCGGCCGCGCGTGAGCGCAGTGCACCCGCTTCGACGTGGATGTGCGGATCAGCATGGGGTTCCATCCGGTCGATTATCACGCGCCGGGAAGTAACTGGACCTTCACTCAGGGATGGGATCCTGCCGTATGCCGGTGGGGGTAACGTCCCCAGCGGAGGGGACTAAAGACCCATGCCGCTGTTTCGCGGCGGGGATACGTTGATCGTGACAAGTCAGGAACTCGAAAGACTTCAGTCGAGAGGAATGACCGTGACCGCCGTTTCGGACAACCGGGCCGCCACGCTCGACCAGCAGGAACTCGTGCGGAAGCTCGCCGCTCCGGATGATGCCGAGGTCGCGAGCCTCGATGCCTGGTGGAGGGCGAACAACTACCTCACCGTCGGGCAGATCTATCTTCAGGGCAACCCGCTGCTGCGTGAGCCGCTGAAGAACGAGCACATCAAGCCGCGCCTGCTCGGTCACTGGGGCACCAGCCCCGGCCTGTCGTTCGTCTACGCCCACGTGTCCCGGCTCATCAAGCAGACCGGTCAGCAGGCCATCTACCTGGCCGGCCCCGGGCACGGCGGCCCGGCGCTGGTCGCGGCCGGCTACCTGGAGGGCACCTACTCCGAGGTCTACCCGAAGGTGGGCCTGGACGAGGGCGGCCTGCTCAACCTGTTCCGCCAGTTCTCCTCGCCGGGCGGCATCCCCAGCCACGTGTCGGTGACCACCCCCGGCAGCATCCACGAGGGCGGCGAGCTGGGCTACGTGCTGGTGCACGCGTTCGGCGCGGTGATGGACAACCCGGACCTGCTGGCGATCGCGGTGGTCGGTGACGGCGAGGCGGAGACCGGTCCGCTGGAGGGCTCCTGGAAGGGCGTCTCCTTCATCAACCCGGAGCACGACGGCGCGGTCCTGCCGATCCTGCACCTGAACGGCGCGAAGATCGCCGGCCCGACGGTCCTGGCCCGCAAGGACCCGGCCGAGGTCCGCAAGTTCCTGGAGGGCCACGGCTACGACGTCCTGGAGATCGAGGGCGACGACGTGCCGGGCATGCACCACCGGTTCGCGCAGATCCTCGCCGAGGCCTGGGGCAAGATCAAGAGCATTCAGGACGCCGCCCGCAACGGTACGTGGGACGGCAAACGCCCCAACTGGCCGCTGATCATCATGCGTACGCCGAAGGGCTGGACCGGCCCGGAGAAGATCGACGGCATCACCGTCACCGGCACCTGGCGCTCGCACCAGGTCCCGCTCTCCGGGGTCAAGGGCAACGACGAGCACCTGGCCGAGCTGGAGAAGTGGCTGAAGTCGTACAAGCCGGAGGAGCTGTTCGACGCCACCGGCGCGCCGGTCGACCTGATCAAGGACCTGGCACCCGACGGTGACCTGCGGATGAGCGCGAGCCCGCACGCCAACGGCGGTCTGCTCACCAAGGACCTCGACATGCCGGACTTCCGCGACTACGCGTTCGACGTGAAGAAGCCGGCCGCCGACCGTGCCGAGTCCACCCGCAAGCTGGGCGAGATGATGCGCGACATCTACTCGCGCAACCCGGACAGCTTCCGGCTGTTCTGCCCGGACGAGACCAACAGCAACCGGCTCGGCGCCGTGTTCGAGGTGTCCGACCGCGGCTTCATGGAGTCGACCACCGCCGACGACGTGAAGATCAGCAACAAGGGCCGGGTCATGGAGGTGCTCTCCGAGCACAACTGCCACGGCTGGCTGGAGGGCTACAACCTCACCGGGCGGCACGGCATGTTCGCCACCTACGAGGCGTTCGCCATGGTCAGCGCGTCGCAGACGGTCCAGCACGGCAAGTGGCTGCAGGAGGCCTCGCACCTGCCCTGGCGCGCCAAGGTGCCCAGCCTGAACATCCTGCTCACCTCGACCGCCTGGCGCAACGACCACAACGGCTTCTCGCACCAGGGCCCCGGTCTCATCCAGGTGGTGCTCAACCAGCGCGGCAACGTGGCCCGGGTGTACCTCCCGCCGGACGCGAACACGCTGCTCTCGGTGGCCGACCACTGCTTCCGGTCGAAGTCGTACGTCAATCTGATCGTCATCGACAAGCAGCCGCAGCTGCAGTGGCTCACCATGGACCAGGCGATCGAGCACTGCAAGCAGGGCGCGGGCATCTGGGAGTGGGCCGGCAACGACGACGGCGGCACTGACCCGGACATCGTCCTGGCCTGCGCCGGTGACGTGGTCACCATGGAGACGGTGGCCGCCGCGCAGATCCTCAAGGAGAAGCTGCCGCAGCTCAAGGTGCGCGTGGTCAACGTGGTCAACCTGATGACCCTGCCTCGGCCCAAGGACCACCCGCACGGCATGAGCGAGACTCTGTTCCGCGAGCTGTTCACCGACACCGTGGACGTGGTGTTCAGCTTCCACGGCTACCCGGGCGCCATCCACCAGCTGGTGCACGGCCGGCCGGACGCCGACCGGTTCCGGGTGCGCGGCTTCATCGAGCAGGGCACCACGACCACCCCGTTCGACATGACGGTCCGCAACCGGGCGTCGCGCTACCACCTGGTGATGGACGCGATCAACAACGCCAAGCGGCTCCCGGCCGGCGCCACCGAGCTGAAGGCGTGGTGCGAGCGGCAGCTGGCGAAGCACGAGAAGTACGTGGTCGAGCACCTCGAGGACATGCCGGAGGTCCGGGACTGGTCGCTCGGCGACTGGGCCGAGCACTGATTGTTCGGTAGTGAGCATTACCGCGCGCGAATCCACAGGTTCGCGCGCGGTTTGCTTATCGGCTCCCACCAATCGGTCAGCAAGAAGGCAACAATTCTTGCGAAACCGCAGTCGAGACACTTCTCACCCTTTTATTCATCGGTTGGTCACGCGAAAGTAGGGGTACTAACCCGTCGCTCGACGATGAGGAAGGGGTACCCCTCTGTGACTGCCTCCCTGAACCCCTGGCCGACGACCCGGCAGGGCTCCACCGACCACCCGGTGCAGACCCTGCAATATCTGCTTCTGGCCCACGGTCACACGGTCGCCGTCGACGGCGTGTTCGGCCCGGAGACCGGCGCCGCGGTGCGCGCCTTCCAATGGGCCAAGAGCCTCCCCGACAACGGGGTGGTCGACTCGCCGACCTGGCAGGCGCTGCTCGTCGAGGTGCGCCCCGGCTCCTCCGGCAGCGCGGTGCGCGGCTTGCAGGAGGAGTTCGCCCTCGACGACAGTGACGGGGTGTACGGCCCGAAGACCGAGGCCGCCATCCGCGACCTGCAGCAGACGCTGCGCCTGCCGGTGGACGGCATCGCCGGCCCGCAGACCTGGCAGGCCATCGTCGGCGGCCTGCGCGAGGCGGCCCCGCTCAGCAAGGCGGCCTGACCCACCCTCCAGCGTGGTGACTTCCGGGGCGCTCCGCGCCGGAAGTCACCACGCTGTGCCGTTTCCACCCTCGTGTGCCGCGCTCCGGCGCGCTCCGTGCCGGAAGTCGGCACGCGGTTGGGTGGTGGTTGTTGTGTGCCGCGTTGCGGTGCGTTCCGTGCCGGAAGGTGGCACGTGGTTGGGTGGTGGTTGTTGTGTGCCGCGTTGCGGCGCGCTCCGCGCCGGAAGGTGGCACGCGGGTTGGTTGTGGTTGTTGTGTGGCGCGGTGTGGTGTGTTTCGCGCCGGAAGGTGGCACGCGGGTTGGGGTTTGACTATGGCCGGCGGAAGGACGGGTCGAAGCCGAACGGCAGTTCCAGGCGGTGGGCGGCCATCAGGTCACGGTCGGCCAGCAGGTCGCCGGTCGGGGCGTCGGCCACGATCCGGCCGCCGTCCAGGATCACCGAGCGGGGGCAGAGCTCCAGCGCGTACGGCAGATCATGGGTCACCATCAGCACCGTCACCGGCAGGGCGAGCAGGATCTCGGCCAGTTCCCGGCGGCTCGCCGGGTCCAGGTTGGACGACGGCTCGTCCAGCACCAGGATCTCCGGCCGCATCGCCAGCACCGTCGCCACCGCCACCCGCCGGCGCTGCCCGAACGACAGGTGATGGGGAATCTGGTCCCGATATGCCAGCATGCCGACAGCCGTCAGGGCCTCGGTGACGCGGGCTTCGAGCTCGGTACCCCGTACCCCCGAATTGGCCGGGCCGAAAGCGACGTCCTCCGCGACCGACGGCATGAACAGCTGGTCGTCGGGATCCTGGAAGACGACGCCGACCCGGCGGCGGATCTCGGTGACCGCCTCGCGGTCACCCGGGACGACCGGCAGACCGGAGATCTCCACCCGGCCGCCACCCCCGTGCAGGATGCCGTTGAGATGCAGCACCAGGGTGGTCTTGCCGGCGCCGTTCGGGCCCAGCAGCGCCACCCGCTCCCCGGCGGCGACGGTCAGATCGACACCGTGCAGGGCCGTCCGGCCGTCGGGATAGGCGTACGTGAGCCCGCTGATGCGCAACGCCGGAGTCATGGCGATCATGCTAGAGCGAGGGCGATCCCGGCCGCGGCGACCGGCAGCATCGAGGACAGTGCCCACTCCCGGGCCGGTGCGGCAGCCCTGTCCGGCGACGGCATCCGGCCGGTCCAGCCACGGGACAGCATCGCCAGGTAGACGCGCTCGCCCCGCTCGTACGACCGCAGGAACAGCGACCCGACGCCGACCGCGAACGCCTTCGCCTGCCACAGGAACCGGGGATCGTAGCCGCGGGAGATCCGGGCGATTCGCATCCGCCGCGCGTCGCCGGCCAGCACGTCGATGTAGCGCAGCATGAACATCATGATCTGGGTGAGCACCGCCGGGCAGCGCAGCCGGTCCAGGCCGGTGATCAGATCCCGCATCGGGGTGGTGGCGGCCAGCAGCAGCGACGCCAGCACCCCCAAGGTGCCCTTGGCGAAGATGTTCCAGGCGCCGAGCAGGCCGTCCACCGACAGCGACAGGCCCAGCCAGTCCACCCGATCGCCGGCCCCGAAGATCGGCAGGGCAATCGCCAGCAGCACGAACGGCAGCTCGATGGTGGCCCGCTTGAGCAGCCACAGCGGTGGGATCCGGGCCAGCGCCGCGACGATCGCGATCAGCGCCGCGAACCCGCCGAACGCGGCGAACCCGGTGCGTGGTGTGAGCACCACGACGATCGTGAACGACAGCACCGACGCGATCTTCACCTCGGGGGAGAGCCGGTGCACCGGGCTCTCCCCGTCGAGATGCAGCACCCTCATGGCGCCAGACTAGACGGCTATCCGATGATCACGTCGGACACGTCGCGGCGGGGGGACGGGTGGCCGGGCTGGCCGTACCCGATCCGGAACGCGATCTGCGGGAACCCGGACCGCCCCAGCGACCGCCGCAACTGGTCGCGGGCCGGCGGCACCTCGATCGGCTGGGAGATCATCGAACTGGCCAGTCCCGCGTCGGTGGCGGTCAGCAGCACGTGCTGCAGCGCCTGCCCGGCCATCAGCTGGTCCAGCTTGCGGTCCCCGGCCGTGCCCAGGATCCCGACCAGCGGCTCCGGCTCGTAGTCACGGCCCGGCGCCCGCCGCCGGCCGCCGAAGTTGCGCTGCGGCAGCAGATCCTGCGCCTCGGCCACCGACGCGGCGGCCACCGCCGGGATGCCGTCCTCCGCCGACTCGGTGTCCGTCCAGGTGATCAGCTCGGCCTGGTAGCGGGCGTCCCGGCGCAGCACCCGGTCGGCACTGTGCGCGATCTCCGAGAAACCGGTCAGCGCGGTCATCCCGACCAGCAGGTCCAGCCAGGTGCCCTCGACCCGGGCCGCCTCGATCAGGCGTACCCGCACATCGGCCGGCACCGGATCCGGCCAGAACGGCTCACGGTTGCTGTAGCGGCGTTCGATCGCCGCGTACAGATCCCGCTCGGTGTAGGTCGGTGGCCGGTGCCGGGCCGGGCTCAACCGGGCGATCACCTCGGGTTCGGTGCTCTCCGGCAGCAGCAGCACATCGGCCGGGGTGCCCGCCCACGCCAGGGCCAGCCGGGCGTTGAAGGTGGCCGCGCCCAGGGCCAGCCGCATCGCCCAGCCACCGTCGTCGGCCACCGCGAGCTGCCGGCCCGGATCGGACAGCACCTCGATGGCCCCGTCACGCAGGCGGAATCCCCACGGCTGGCTGTTGTACATGGAGGGGGCCTGGATCCCGGCCGCGGCGGCGCGCCGGAGGTCGGACGAGTCGTAGCGGTTCACGGCGATTCTCCTTCACTGTCTCCTACACCGTGCCCCGCGAGGGCTCCCGCCGATAAGGGCCGAAGGTCCCGGTCAACCGCCGATCGGAACGCGCCACGTCATCAGCGTGCCGGGCCCGTCCGAACGGGGGCCGATGTCGAACCCGCCGCCCAGGTCGTGTGCCCGTTCGCCCATGTTCACCACACCGCCGCGGGCCAGGGCCGGGTCGATGCCCACCCCGTCGTCCTCCACCTGGAGGATCACCTGCCGGCCGTCGACCCGCACCGACACCCGGACACTGCTCGCCTTGGCGTGCCGGGCCACGTTCGACAGGGCCTCCCGCAGCACCGCCATCAGCTCCGGCACGATGTCGTCCGGCACCGCGCTCTCCACCGGCCCGGTGGTCTCCAGCGTCGGCCGGAACCCCAGCGTGTCCAGCGCCGCGTCACAGGTGTCCCGCAGCTCGGTGCGCAGTGTGGCACCCACCGGCGCCCGCAACTCGAAGATCGACCGGCGGATGTCCCGGATGGTGGCGTCCAGGTCGTCGACGGCCGCGTTGATCCGCTGCGTCACCTCCGGCCGGACCCCCGGCGCCATCGCGCCCTGCAACTGCATACCGGTCGCGAACAGCCGCTGGATCACCACGTCGTGCAGGTCCCGGGCGATCCGCTCACGGTCCTCCAGAACCGCCAGCAGCTCCCGCTCCTCCTGCGCCCGGGCCAGCTCCAGAGCCAGCGCGGCCTGCCCGGCGAACGTCGACAACAGCGCCGCGTCGTCGGTGCTGGCCGGACGGCTCACGATCAGCACACCCTGCGGGGTGCTCTTCAACGGCGCGACGATGGCCGGACCGTCCGGCACCTGGCCCGGCCACTCGGCGGCGTCACACAGGTTCTCCACCAGGCGATACTCGTGATCGGCGTCGAACGCCGGCACCATCTTCCCGGTCAGCGCCGAATCGGCGCCCTCCACCACCTCGATCCGGTACCGGTCGCTGACACTCTCCCGCAACAGCACCAGCACCAGCTCGGCGTCGGCCACCTCCCGGGCGTGCCGGGCGATCAGGCGCAGCGCCTCGGTCCGGCGCACCGTGCCCAGCAGCAGGCTGGTGATCTCGGCGGCCGCCGCCAGCCACCGCTGACGGCGCTGGGCCAGCTCGTACAGCCGGGCGTTGTCGATCGCCACGCCCGCCGCCGCGGCCAGCGCGACCACGATCTCCTCGTCGTCGTCGGTGAACTCGTCGGCGCCCAGCTTCTCGGCCAGATAGAGGTTGCCGAAGATCTGGTCCCGGGTGCGCACCGGGACACCGAGGAAACTGTGCATCGGCGGATGGTGGGCCGGGAAACCGTACGACCGGGGGTGCCTGGTGATGTCCGGCAGCCGCACCGGCTTCGGATCGGTGATCAGCAGCCCCAGCACACCCCGCCCGTGCGGCAGATCGCCTATCTTCGCGTGCGCCTCCGGGTCGATGCCGTGCGTGACGAAGTCGGACAGGCTGCTGCGGTCCGGGCCGAGCACGCCCAGAGCGCCGTACCGCGCCCCGGCCAGCGCACACGCCGCCTCCACGATCCGCTGCAACGTACTGTTCAGGTCCAGGTCGGTGCCGATGCCGACGACCGCGTCCAGCAGCGCTCTCAGACGCTCCCGGCTGGTGACGATGTCGCCCACCCGGTTCTGCATCTCCTGAAGAAGCTCATCGAGACGGACCCGGGAGAGGGGGCTCAGCCCCAGTGAGGGAGTCGATGCTTCAGCCACGCCGTCGAGGCTAGCGGGTGCCTCATCCCGGCTGCTCGGGGCCTTTGTCCTCAGGTGATCACGGCGCGCGGGACTTTGGTCCCTAGGTGTCCGGGACACCTCCGGGTGAGAATAGAGCCATGATCCGAGTCTTTCTCCTCGACGACCACGAGGTCGTCCGCCGCGGCCTCGTCGACCTGCTCCAGGCGGGCGGGGACATCGAGGTGGTCGGCGAGTCCGGGTCCGCCCAGGAGGCGGCCCGGCGCATCCCCGCCCTGCGCCCCGACGTCGCCGTCCTCGACGCCCGGCTGCCGGACGGCAACGGCATCGACGTCTGCCGTGACGTGCGCGCCGTCGACTCGTCGATCAAGGGCCTGATCCTCACCTCGTACGAGGACGACGAGGCCCTGTTCGCCGCGATCATGGCCGGTGCCTCGGGCTACGTGCTGAAGCAGATCCGCGGCACCGACCTGGTCGACACCGTCCGCCGGGTCGCCTCCGGCCAGTCCATGCTCGACCCGGCGGTCACCCAGCGTGTCCTGGAGCGCATCCGCAACGGCGTCGAACAGCCCCGCGAGCTGGCCTCCCTCACCGACCAGGAGCGCCGCATCCTGGAGTTCGTCGCCGAGGGCCTGACCAACCGGGAGATCGCCGGCCGGATGTTCCTGGCCGAGAAGACGGTGAAGAACTACGTCTCCAGCCTCCTCGCCAAGCTGGGCCTGGAACGCCGCACCCAGGCCGCCGTCCTGGCCACCAAGCTGCTCGGCGACCACCCGTCCCAGCACCATCACTGAACCATCGCGTCTACCGCGGCCCGGGCCTCTTCGGTCCGGGCCTTTCCTTTTCGGTACGCCCCACCAAAACGCCGACCACCTCGTCCCCGCGATCTGCCCGGCGGCCCCGGACCGAAACGCGGCCGCCGGGCGAATGCGGTGGTCACCGTTCTTCGAAACGCGCTCGCCACTGGTGCGGAACACCGATGTCGAAGTAGTCGGCCCGCAGCAGAACGATCTTCGATTCACGATCGCGCATCAGTGAATCGAATGCCGACCGAAGCTCCGAGGTGAACTCCCGGACGCCGATCCGGTGTGGGGTTCCGTCGTCGACACCGACATGCCACCGTGTCATTCCGTGAGTCCGAACACTGACAAGGTGACCGGAAGAGAATCCTTCGCATTCGACAGTCCTCAGCGCCTCCAGGTACCCGCGGGGAATCTGATCCTTGCTCTCCCGCCTGGCCGCTTCGGCTTCGCTGTGGCTGAGGCCGGAGGCCAGGCGGCTGATCTCACGACGCTGCCGGACCCAGTCCAGCCAGGTGCTGACGGCCAGGCCGGCCAGCTGTCGCTCCAGGTCGCGCGCCTCGTACCTTTCGAAGGCCCGGGGCTCGAATATGAAATTCAAGATCCGTTCGCCGGTGATCGTGGCGCGGACATTCCCGTCCGGGGAGAGCCCGCTGGCGATCATGTTCTGGAAATTCTGTCCGATATCGCTCATGTTCATTCCCCGGCGGCCTGAGACCACACCGAACCCATTGACATCTGACAACGTACGCGAAGTCATGTGGTATTCGTATTCGATGGGGATGAGGTGGCACGCCGTGGTGGCCGGAACAATGGCGATCGTCCTGTCGACGATTGCGGTTCCGCGAGCCGCGGGGGCCGTTGACGCCGGGTTTCGCCTGGCCGTGGGATCGGGTGGCGGGGGCTTCTCGGGCGATGGCGGCCCGGCGTCCGAAGCCCGCCTGAAGGCCCCGGAGGCCGCCGCGGTGGCGGCGGACGGCACGCTCTACATCGCCGACACCGGCAACCACCGGGTCCGAGCGATCGGCCCGGACGGGCGGATCCGCACCGTCGCGGGCGACGGCGAGGCGAAAAACGAGACCGGCCCGTTGCCCGAGGGCGCGAAAGGGACCGAGATCTCGCTCGGGTATCCCGGTGATCTCACGGTGGGTGCGGACGGCACCGTCTACATCGCCGACGTGACCGCGGTCCGGGTGTACGCCCTCGCCTCCGACGGGACGATCTCGGTGCGCGCCGAGCCGGTCATGGCCGCCGGCACGATCGAGCCGCCGATGGAGGCGCCGTCCGGCGTCGCGGTCATGCCGGACGGCACGCTCTTCGTCGCGGACCAGAAGAACAACCGCGTCCTGGTCTTCGCACCGGGTGGCGCGGTCGGTGAGATCGCCGCCGCTGGTTTCGCCGCGCCCAGTGGACTCGCCGTCGATACCGCGGGTGACCTGTGGATCTGCGGTGCCAACAAGCTCCACCGATGGCGGGATGGGGAACTCTCCGAGGTGGCAGCGGCCGGAACGGTTTCCGCCGTCAGCGCGGGAGCCGGAGGCGTCTTCACCGTCGATGCCGTCGATCGTGCGGTGCATGTGCGGGATCCGGGCGGCGAGGCCCGGGCGGTGATCGGACTCGACCCGGCCATCTTCCGCCAGGACGTCGTTCTGCTCGGTGCGGGGACCACACCGGACGGCTCGATCCACCTGGTCGATGTGATCGGCAACCGGGTCTACTCGCACCCGGTGCCTGCCGCCGGTGGAGCCGGCGACGCCGCAGCTTCCGGAACTTGGCCGGCAGCACTCGGTGGAGGGGCTGTGATGACGATCATCGGCGTCGCGTTGCTCTTGGGGTGGCGACGACGGCGGACAGCGGACCGAGGAGGCGGGACAGCATGACGGAGAATGTCACCGGAGGTGACCTGTATCGGCTGTGGCGGGTGTCGGACGTGCATCTGCCGCGGATCGCGGACGTGTTCTACGACGCCAACCGTCTGCTGGGCGAAGCAGCCGGGGGTAGCGACGCGTTTCGGGCCAACACTCCGGCGTACCCCGGCGCGAGTGTCATGATCAGCACGGCCGGTCTCGCGTGGCAGGAACTGCGGGGCGAGTTGCAACTGATGATGGCGCTGGTCGGGGACACCGTGCTGGAGGCGGCGCGTGGGGTTCGCACCGCGGCGCTCGTCTACAACGAGACCGACCTGGCCAACGCCGACGACCTGATCGAGATCGGCACCGTGGAGGGGATGCTCGGCGACCATCTGCGGCAGGCGATCAACCACGACCCGGCTGATGTGCCGTCCAACCCGCCGTCGCCTGGCGCTGAGGACCACTACGGCACACCGGACCGGACGCCGTGAGCGGGCGGGCCGCCACCCCGCCGGAGCTGGCCGGCGTGGCCTATGAACGAAGGGTTCGGCAGCAGGCACAGCGGCTCAAGGCGGAACTCATCCGGCAGACCCTCGACGACATCACGTCCTGGAAACGTGCGGTCGACGACAAGTGGGACAACCTGCATCCGGACCTTCCGTTCAACTCGCCGATCCCTCCGGCGGAGGTGGCCCAGTACCGTGAGCAGGTCCGCACCCGCGACTACGAGTGGATCGTCCCCAGCTTCGAACGGTTCCTCGTCCCCGATCCGGACGATCTGAACCCGGCTCTCGACGCGCTGGCGCGGATCGAGGGGATGTTCTAAGGATAGGCGGACCTGTCCGGGAGTTGGACGGGTGCCAGTGCCGGGCTGGTCAGAGTCAACGACGTGCGGGTGGAGATGGGCGGCTGGCAGGGGAGATTCGCCACGAACTTCACCGACAGCTTCGTCACACCCTTGCAGAACGTCGTACCGAACCAGCGGGAGCTGATTCGATTCTCCCGGGAACAGTTGGAGTGCACCAAGGCTGTCTACTGCCGGTTCCGGAAATCGGTGCTGGAGCTTCTGGACACGTCCCTTCAGGCTGTTCAGAGCCTGACCGGCGGGTGCGACCCGGAAGTGGCCAAGTGGGCGACCATCACGTCGGTCGTCGTCGGCACGATGCTGGGCCCGGTCGCCACGGGCTGGGGGCTGCTCGGGGCCGTGCTGTTGGACGCCGGTGGAACGTTTGCAGGTGGGCTGGTGCCGGACGCCGGTCGTAGAACCGAATCGAACCTGGCCGCTCCGACCGCCACCGAGGTGGCGATGAAAGTCCACGCGGCGATGAGTGCCCTGGGAAACGACCTCTTCGCGGAGGAGGAGAAGGCCGCCACCGCGATGCGGATGATCGCTGGGGTCGTCGGTGACCATCGGCAGGAGGCCTTGCGGTCGAATCGATCCGGGCCCTTCGTGGTGGCGACTCCCGCACTGGCCGGCGCTACCCCCGCGCAACTGATGTCCGGTGCCTTCCGGTTGCAGCGGGGTTGACCCGCCGCTCCGGAATCAGTAGACGGTCAGGCCGTGGGCCCGGAACTGCTTGTGGACGCGGTCGATCAGGTCGGGGGACGGGGACGGGGTGTCGGCCAGGGGGAAGGGCAGGTTGAGGGCGGCGTACTTGCCGGCCCCGAGACGGTGGAACGGGAGGACCTCCACCCGTTCCACCGTGCGGATCGAGGCGGCGATGGCGGCCACCGACTCGACGTTCTCCTCGCTGTCGGTCAGGCCGGGGACCAGGACGAAGCGGATCCAGATCGGGATGCCGCGGTCGGCCAGGCGGTGCGCGAACGTCACCGTCGGTTCCAGGGTTCCGGTCCTGGTGACCCGGTGGTACGTCTCCTCGTCGCCCGACTTGATGTCCAGCAGGACCAGGTCGGTGACGTCGAGCAGCTCGTCGGACGCCTTGGCGCCCAGGGAGCCGCTGGTGTCCAGGGCGGTGTGCAGGCCCTTCTCGTGGCAGCGGGTGAAGATCTCCCGTACGAAATCGGGCTGTTGAAGTGCCTCTCCGCCGCTCAGCGTGACGCCGCCCCGCGCGACCTTGATGAAACGCTCGTAGCGCAGGATCTCGGTCATCAGCTCGTCGGCCGTCATCGGCCGCCCGCTGCGCCGGTACCAGGTGTCGGGGCTGTGGCAGTACTGGCAGCGCAGCGGGCACCCGGCCAGGAACGCGACGAAGCGCGTCCCCGGCCCGTCGACGCCGGTGGAGACGTCGAACGAGTGCACACTCCCGGTGAGGGTCATGGCTAGAGCGATCCGTGGAATGTCCGGGAGATGACGTCGCGCTGCTGCTCCTTGGTCAGCCGCACGAAGTTCACCGCGTATCCCGAGACCCGGATGGTGAGCTGCGGGTATTTCTCCGGGTGCGCCATGGCGTCCTCCAGGGTGGCCCGGTCGAGCACGTTGACGTTCATGTGGAAGCCGTGCCCGTCGGTGTAGCCGTCCAGCACCCCGACCAGGTTGCCGACCTGCTCGTCCTTGGTGCGGCCGAGGCCGTCCGGGGTGGAGGTGATGGTCAGCGAGATGCCGTCGCGGGCGCTGCGGTAGGGCAGTTTCGCCACCGACAGGGCGGCCGCTACCAGGCCGTGCTTGTCCCGGCCGTTCATCGGGTTGGCGCCGGGCGCGAACGGTTCGCCGAGCCGCCGGCCGTCGGGGGTGTTGCCGGTGTGCTTGCCGTAGACCACGTTCGAGGTGATGGTCAGCACGGACAGGCTGGGCTCGGCGCCCCGGTACATCGGCTGCCGGCGGATCTTCTCCATGAACCGGTCGACCAGGTCCACCGCGATCGCGTCCACCCGGTCGTCGTTGTTGCCGAACGTCGGGTAGTCGCCGTCCACCTCGTAGTCCACGACCAGGCCGGTCTCGTCCCGGACCGGCTTGACCTGGGCGTGCTTGATGGCCGACAGACTGTCCGCGGCGACCGAGAGCCCGGCGATGCCGGTGGCCAGGAAACGGTGCACCGGGTAGTCGTGCAGGGCCATCTCCAGGCGCTCGTACGCGTACCGGTCGTGCATGTAGTGGATGACGTTGAGGGCGTCCACGTAGGTCTCGGCGAGCCAGTCGAGGGTCTTGTCGTACGCCTCGAACACCTCGTCGTAGTCCAGAAGGTCGCCGCCCAGCGAAGGAGTCGCCGGCGCCACCTGCGTGCCACTGATCTCGTCCCGGCCGCCGTTGATGGCGTACAGCAGCGCCTTGGCCATGTTGGCCCGGGCCCCGAAGAACTGCATGTCCTTGCCGACCCGCATGCCGGACACGCAGCAGGCGATCGCCGCGTCGTCACTGAGGTACGGCCGCAGCAGGTCGTCGTTCTCGTACTGGATGCTGCTGGTGTCGATGCTGACCTGCGCGCAGAACCGCTTGAACCCCTCCGGCAGCCGCTGCGACCAGAGGACCGTCATGTTCGGTTCCGGCGCCGGCCCCAGGTTGTAGAGGGTCTGCAGGTAGCGGAAGCTGGTCCGGGTGACGAGCGGCCGGTCGTCGGAGCCGATGCCGCCGATCGACTCGGTCACCCAGGTCGGGTCGCCGGAGAACAGTTCGTCGTACTCGGGGGTACGCAGGAACCGGATGATCCGCAGCTTGATCACGAAGTCGTCGATCAGCTCCTGGGCGAACTCCTCGGTGATCCGGCCCTCGGCGAGGTCGCGCTGGATGTAGACGTCCACGAAGGTGGAGGTGCGGCCCAGCGACATGGCCGCGCCGTTCTGCTCCTTGGTGGCGCCCAGGTAGGCGAAGTACAGCCACTGCACCGCCTCCTGCGCGGTGGTGGCCGGGCCGGAGATGTCGAAGCCGTACGACGCGGCCATCTGCTTGAGTTCGCCCAGCGCCCGGATCTGCTCGGCGATCTCCTCCCGGTCGCGGATCACGTCGGCCACCGACAGGCGCGCGTTGAGCGCCGTCTTGACCTGCTGGCGCTCGGCGATCAGGTGGTCCACGCCGTAGAGCGCGACCCGGCGGTAGTCGCCGATGATCCGGCCCCGGCCGTACGCGTCGGGCAGGCCGGTGATGATGTGCGACCGGCGGGCGGCCAGCACGTCGGCCGGGTAGGCGTCGAACACCCCGGCGTTGTGGGTCTTGCGGTACTCGGTGAAGACCTTCTTGACGTCCGGGTCGATCTCGCGGCCGTACGCCTTGAGCCCGCCCTCGACCATCCGCAGTCCACCGAACGGCATGATGGCCCGGCGCAGTGGCGCGTCGGTCTGCAGGCCGACGATCAGTTCGCTGTCCCGGTCGATGTATCCGGGGGCGTGTGCGGTGATGGTCGACGGGGTGGTGGCGTCCACGTCGTAGATGCCGTTGGCACGCTCCTGCACGAACATCGCGGACAGCTTGTCCCAGATGCCGGTGGTGCGCTCGGTGGCCCCGGCGAGGAAGGCCGCGTCGCCGTCGTACGGCTTGACGTTGTCGTGGATGAAGCCGGCCACGTCGATTCCGGTACGCCACGTCGAGCCCGCGAAACCGCGCCACGCGTCCATGTTTCCTCCCAGCATGACCCCTCCTAGTGGTTCCTCCCCAGCGTCGCGTCCCGGTGTGCCGGGCGGGCAGGGTCGGAAGTCCCGGATCGCCGGGGAAGGCGGACGGTGGCCACGGTTCCGCCGCCGTCGTTCTCACTGAGAGTGATGGTGCCGCGGTGCAGTTCGACGATGGCCCGGCTCAGCGCGAGACCCAGCCCGGCCCCCGGAATGCCGCTGTGCCTGGCATTTGTCGCCCGGTAGAGGCGGGCGAACAGTTGGTTCTGCTCACCGGCCGGGATGCCGATCCCGCTGTCGGTCACGCAGAGTACCGCCACCTCGTCGTCGGCGGTGAGAGTGACGTGCACCGCCGTACCGTCCGGGCTGTACTTGACCGCGTTGCCCACCAGGTTCTCCACCACCTGCCGCAGCCGGGCCCGGTCGCCGGGGACGGCCAGCTTGTCCGGCAGGTCGGTGTGCACCTGGGTGCCGGCCAGCGCGGCCCGCACCACCGCGGCCAGGTCCACGTCGCCGACGGTGAGCTGGGCGTGCCCGGCCTCCAGGGCGGCCAGGTCGAGCAGCCGTTCGACGAGGGAGCGCAGCCGGGCGTTGTTGCGCTCGATGACCCCGAGCAGGTCCCGGATCTCCCCGACGGTGGTCCCGTCCGGCTCCTCGTTGATCAGGTCGGTGTACGTGCCGATCGAGGTGAGCGGGGTGCGCAGCTCGTGCCCGACCAGCGCGATGTACTCGCCGACGCTGGCCGCCAGCTGGTCGGCCAGCTCCTCCGAGCGGCGCCGCTCCAGGTACGACCCGATGTGCCCGGCGATGCCGCTGAGCAGCACGGTCAGGGCCGGGTCCGGGTCCTGTGGCTCCAGGGTGAAGAAGGCCAGCACCCCGATCACCTTCTCGGCGCTGAGCACCGGCACGGCCACCGCGGTCCGGTAGTGCTCGGCCTCGGCCATCACCGGCACGTCCGGGGCGCGCAGGTTCGGCACCCACACCGGCTCACCGGACTCCCAGCAGGAGCCGGCCAGCCCTTCGCCGCGTTTCAGGGTGGGCGGCAGCCGCAGCGGGGGAGAGCCGGGCGCCAGGTGGGTGGCGGCCGGGCGGAGCCGGTCCACCACCCCGTCGACCAGCCACAGCCGCAGGTACGGCCAGCCCAGTTCGGCCGAGATGGCGCGCAGCACCTCGGCCCCGGCCCGGCCGGTGTCCGGCGCCTGCACCAGGGCCTTGAGCACCTCGGTGGTGCAGTGCTCGTACTGCCGCTGCTGGTGTTCCGGGGTGACGTCGTGCACCGCGGCGACCGCGCCGAGGATCTTGCCGGTGTCGTCGCGGACCGGCCGGGCGTTGATCGCGAACCAGCGCCGCCGGCCCTGCCGGTCGTGGGCGAGCACCTCGTCGTGGTGGATCTCCTCGCCGGCGAGGGACCGGTAGAGCGCCACGTCCTCGGGTGGGAGGGCGCTGCCGTCCGGCCGGCGCAGCCCGAACCGCTCGGCCCAGTCCCGGGCCGGCACGCCCAGGCTCTCGTCGCCGAACAGGTCCCGGACCGCCTGGTTGACCACGACGAGCCGGCCCTCCATGTCGCAGGCCACCACTCCGGCGTCCAGGCTGCGCAGCAGCGCCTCGGTGAACGCCGGGTCGTGCCGGGCGCCGGGCGGCGCGTCGATGCAGGAGCGCAGCGTCTCGGTCAGCTCCTTGACGCTGAACGGTTTCGGCACCACCGCGAGGGCCTCCGCCTCGGCCAGGGTGGTGTCGCCGGGTGGCAGGTAGGCGGTGATCAGCACGACCGGGACGTCGGCGGTGCCCGGGTTCTCGCGCAGCGCCCGGCACATCTTGATGCCGTCCAGGTGGGGCATGTCGACGTCGGCGACGACCAGGTCGGGGCGGTTCGCCACGGCGGCGGCGAGCCCGGCCCGGCCGTCGCCGGCCAGCACGGGCCGGTGCCCGAGCCGGCGGACCACCTCGGCGATGACCGCCTGATGTTCCGGGTTGTCCTCGACCACCAGCACTGAAGCCATGCGATCAGCCTAAATCATATTAAATCCGGCAGAGGTTTCGTCCGGCGCCTAAGGCGGGTACTGTCCGCCCCGCACGCAGGCGAATCTCGGGGAATTGCATGAGCGAGCTCACCGCCCATTTGGACGTCCCACTCGACCGAGGCGCTCCGGCCGCTGCCCGCCGGGCGGCGACCGCGGTGCTGACCGGCTGGGGCTTCCGTGACGACGACTGGCTGGACGCCGCCGCGGTGGTGGTCAGCGAACTGGTGACCAACGCCGTCCGGCACGGCGGCGGCTGCATCGAGCTGCAGCTGGAGGCGCACGGTGGCCGGGTGACCGTGTCGGTGGCCGACGGCTCGTCGGTGGTGCCCCGCCGGCGCGACCCGGACGGCGACGGCGGCCGGGGGATCGCCCTGATCGAGGCACTGGCCGCGGCCTGGTCGGTGCAGAACTATCAGGGCGGCAAGCGGGTCCGGGTGGAGCTCCTGCCGTGCGAGGTGGCGTGATGCGGATCGGCCGGCTCGACGACGGCGGGGTGACCCGGCTGACGCTGCACGGCGAACTCGACCTGGACACCGGCGACCTGGTCGAGGAGCAGGTCACCGGGGCCCTCCGCGACCGGCCGGAGAGCCTGGTCCTCGATCTGGAGGGGCTGACGTTCTGCGACTCCGCCGGGATCGACGTGCTGCTCCTCTCCCGGGAGGCGGTGCGGCGGGCCGGCGCCCGGTTCCGGGTCACCCGCCCGCGGGGCATCGTGCTCCGGTCGCTGGAGGTGACCGGATTGCTGGAGATCCTGACCTCAGATCGAGAACCGGCCGGCGGCCGCCCGTAACCCGTCGGCCAGGCTCTGCACGTCCTCGGCGGTCCGGGCCACCTCGCCGACCGCCGCCCGGCTGGCCGCGGTGCCGTGCGCCACGCTGGCGATGTTGCCGGCGATGTCGCCGACCCCGGCGGCGGCCATGGTGACCCCGCGGTTCATCTCGGCGGTGGTGGCGCTCTGCTCCTCCACCGCCGAGGCGATGGTGGTCTGGAAGTCGCTGATCTGCTCGATGATCCGGCTGATCTCGTCGATCGCGGTGACCGCCTGACCGGTGTCGCTCTGGATCGCGGCGATCTGCTGGGAGATCTTCTCGGTGGCCCGCGCGGTCTCCTGGGCCAGGTCCTTGACCTCGCTGGCGACCACCGCGAAGCCCTTGCCGGACTCGCCGGCCCGGGCCGCCTCGATGGTCGCGTTGAGGGCCAGCAGGTTGGTCTGCGAGGCGATCGCGGTGATCGTCTCGATCACGTCGCCGATCTGCGCCGACGACTCGCCGAGCCGGTTGATCGTCTCGCTGGTGGCCCGGGCCGCGGCGACCGCGTCGGTGGCCACCTGGGCGGCGTCGGCGGCGTTGCGGGAGATCTCGGTGATCGCCGCGCCCATCTGCTCGGAGCCGGCCGCCACCGTGTGCACGTTGCCGGAGACCCCGTCGGCGGCGGACGCGGCCATCCCGGCCTGCTGGTCGGCCTCGGCGATGGACGAGTCGATCTGGTGGCTGACCCGGCGCATGGTGTCCGAGGCCGCGGTGAGCCGGCCGCCGTTCTCGACGATCTCGGTGACCGTGGCGCGCACCCCGGCGACCGCCTCGTCGACGGCCCGGCCCATCACCGCCAGCTCGTCACCGCCGGTGGTGTCGGCCCGCACGGTCAGGTCGCCGCGGGCCATCGCGTGCAACACCTCGACCAGGTGGCCGACCGGCCCGGCCACACTGCGGGTGACCAGCACGGTGAGCAGCACCGCGGCGGCCACCGCGACCAGGAACACCACGATCATCGTGGTACGCGTGGTGGCGGCCTCGGCCCGGGCGTCCTCGGCGGCCTGGTCGGCGCGGTCGGTGACCGAGGCGACCAGCGTGTCGGTCGCCTCGTTGATCTTGTAGTAGATCGCGTAGCTGCTGTCCAGCAGCACCTTGTCGCCCTCGTCGACGCGGCCCGCCGCGTACAGCGCGACCATCTGGTCGTCGGCGGCCTTGAACTCGTCCCACAGGCCGCCGAGCGAGCTGAAGACCGCCCGTTCGGTGCCGGTCATGCTCGCCGTGTCGGTCTCCGCGAGCAGCTTCTTGATCTTCTCCATGTCGGCCAGGAACCCGGCCCGGTTCTCACTGGCCGGCTCCACCGCGGCCCGCGGGGTGAGCCGCCGGGTGTCCCACACGTAGGCGACCTGCCACCCGGAGATGTCGCCGTTGTAGTACTTCTGCTCGTCCACCTGGTGCATCAGGTGCTGCAGACGCTGCAACTCGTCGGCCGAGGCGGCCTGCCGGGTCAGGCCCCAGGCGCCGATCCCGACCGCCACCCCGAGCAGGAGCAGCACGATCAGGAACGCCGAACCGAGCCGCCCGGCCAGTCGCATCCGCCGCAGAATCGACATCGGGGCCCCCGCTCGCCATTGAGTGTCACCTCACCATCGGCAGGTCCGTACCTCTCCTGAGGGTGCAATCACCCCGGAATGGACATCCGGGCGATCGTGCCCCGGCCGGGACCGGCCGATTCGACGGTGAGCCGCCCGTCGTGCGCCCGCATGATCCGCTCGGCGATGCTCAACCCCAGGCCGACCCCGGGGACCGCCTGCTCCCGGGCGTACTGGCCGCGGTAGAACCGCTCGATCACGTGCGGCAGCTCGTCGGCCGGGATGCCCGCGCCGGTGTCCACCACCTCGATGGTGCGCCCGTCGATCCGGATGGTCACCGGCTGCCCGGTGGTGCTGAACAGCACCGCGTTGCGGACCAGGTGCTCGGCGGCCTGGCTGAGCCGGGTGAAGTCGCCGGGCACGGTCGCCTTGCCCTCCGGCGCGTCGATCACGATCGGCACGTCCCGGGTGCTCGCCTGCGACTTGCACGCGGCCATCGCCGCCTCGGCCACCGCGACCAGGTCGGTCAGCGAGCGCAGCAGCGGCAGCGGGGCGGCCGCCGGCCGGGTGCCGGCGAGCAGGTGGTCCACCATGCGGACGAGCCGCTCACCGTTGCGCTGGATGGGATCGATCAGGCGGCGGTACGGGGCCAGCTCCTCGTTGTCGACGAGCAGCTCCAGATACCCCTGGATGGTGGTGACCGGGGTGCGCAGCTCGTGCGACACGGTCGCCACGAAGTCCTCCTCGCGGCTGATCGCCCGGGACAGCTCGTCACCCAGCTCGGCCAGCAGCAGGCGGTTGCGCAGCGCGGCCAGATGACCGGCGGCCTGCCCGGACATCGTCCAGAGCAGTTCCAGGTGCTTCTCCGCGGTCTCCCGGGGCTTGTCGTCGAGCACGCACACGCTGCCCAGGGTGTGCCCGTCCTCGTCGATCAGCGGCACCCCGGCGTAGAACCGGATGTTCGGCGCGCCCTGGACGTTGTCCCAGGAGCGGTACCGCGGTTCGGCGAGGGTGTCCTCGACGACGAGCGGGCGCCCTTCCGCCACCACCTGTTCGGCGAAGGAGTTGACCAGCGGGCCGCCGTCGCCGGGCACACCGGTCTTGCCGGCGAACCACTCCCGGTCCTGCCCGACCAGGGTCACCGCCGACATGGGGGCGTCGAAGACCGCGCCGGCCAGCCGGGTCAGCTCGTCCAGCACCACCGGCCGTGGGGCGTCGAGCAGGTGATAGCTGTGCACC
Source organism: Actinoplanes sp. G11-F43 (assembly GCF_050589265.1). Classification (NCBI taxonomy): domain Bacteria; kingdom Bacillati; phylum Actinomycetota; class Actinomycetes; order Micromonosporales; family Micromonosporaceae; genus Actinoplanes; species Actinoplanes sp. G11-F43. The sequence continues at coordinate 321,592 of NZ_JBNZCE010000024.1, read as the reverse complement.
GCTGCCAGGCGGGCGTCCTCGCCTACTGCGCTCACATCTGTGTCCGTTCTTCCGGTACCGCGTGCGGGTTCTCCGCCGTGACTCGCGGATCGCCATTCGGCTGTCCGCGTGAGCCGCCTGAGGAGTTCGGCACAGTTGAAATCCTGCCCCCTCGAACGCTCAGGCATTCCCGGAATCCGGCGATAGGGGACCACGTAGCACGACGACCGGTCAGACGAAGGAGACCACTATGCGGACCGAGCTGTACCGGTCTGGTGATGTCGAAGCCGGGGCGAAGGCTCAGCCGTTGCTTCTGCTCGTCGACGACGAGGAGAGTGTGCTGGACACGCTCTCGATGCAGCTCGGCCGGGACCACCGGCTGCTGCTCGCCGCCAACGCCGACGAAGCGCTCCAGCTGCTCGCCGACAACGGCGAGGTGGCCGCGGTGATCAGTGACATGCGGATGCCCGGGATGGACGGCATCGAGCTGCTCGGCCGGATCCAGAGCGACTACCCGGACACCATGCGGATCCTGCACACCGGGTACGGCGACATGAACACCGCGATCGCCGCGATCAACTCCGGCGGCGTCTACCGGTACGTGCCGAAGCCCGCGTCCCGGGACGACATCCTCGACGTGGTGCACTCGGCGGTCTCCAAGCACGACCACGTGATGGCCGAGCGCGGCATGGTCGACACCACCCTGAAGACCAGCCTGCACGCCCTCTTCGGCATCCTGGAGATGTCCAGCCCGCTGGGTTTCGCCCGGGCCGGCCGGATCCGTGAGCTGGTCGCCGAGCTGACCCACGCCCTCGAACTCGACGGGCTGTGGGAGCTGGAGGCCGCCACGATGGCCTCCCAGCTCGGCGCGGTCACCCTGCCGGCCGAGGTGATGAGGAAGCTCTGCGAGGGCCAGAGCCTCAACCCGGACGAGCAGGCCCTGGTCCGCGGGATGCGCAGCATGGTGCTCCCGCTGATCAAAGAGATCCCGATGATGGAGAACGTGGTCGCCATCGTGCGCGGCCTGGCCGGCGAGGCGCCCCCGCCCGGCGGCTGGTCCGGTCTGGTCGAGGGCGCGATCAGCGTGATCCGTACGGCCATCGAGTACGAGACGGTCTTCGCCCGTACCCACGACCCGGGTGTGGCCATCGCCTTCCTGGACCAGCAGGGCGGGCTGGCGCCGCACGTGCTCTACGCGCTGCGCCTGGTCAAGGGTGTGGAGGCCTCGGCGCGCAACACCACCCGGGCGTGCGCGATCGCCGACCTGCAGATCGGCATGCGGCTGGCGTCCGACGTGACCGCGGTCAACGGCCTGGTGCTGATCGGCCGGGGCACGGTGGTGACCGAGGTGATGCTGGACCGGCTCGCGAACTTCTCCCGCGTGGTGGGTCTGGTCGAGCCGGTGCTCACCGCGGCCTGACCCAGCCCTCACGCCGGGGAGGCCCGTTCGTACTCGCCGGCCAGGATCAGCACCGCCCGGACGGCGCCGTCGACCTCGGCCGCCAGACGTTCAGCGGTGGGGCCGGGGTCGGCGACGATCCCGGCCCTGGCCTGTTCCTCCACGCTGAAGCACACCTGGGCCAGGCCGGTCGCGCCGATGTTGGCCGCCGAGCCCTTCAGGCTGTGCGCCTGCTCGCGCACCGGCGCGGCGTCGCCCTGGTGCAGCAGCCGCACCAGCTGGTCCGCCGCGGCCGGGGTCTTCGCCGCGAACGAGGTCAGCAGCCGGCCCACCAGCGCCAGCTCGGCCGGTGACGGATCCGCCTCGACGATGTCGGCGAGACGGGCCCGGACACCGGCCACCCGGGCCTCGTCCTCCGGCTGCGTGGCGGTCTCCATCCGCCCATGGTGCGCCCGGAACCCTGCTTTCCGGGGTGATTCTCGCGTTTTACCGGTTCATGCCCCCCCAGCCGGCCTGCGTGCCGCCCACCCGTTCGGCGGCCGCTGTCTCGGCGTACCCGGAAGCCTGGAAAGCCTTGACCGGGTCCCGCGGCAGACCGCGAGCCTCCCGCCGGTCGGCGAGGGCCGCCCGCACGTCGGTCTCGAAGGCGTCCATCAGCACCTCGTGCGCGCCCAGCACGTCTCCCTCGCGCTGCGCGGTGGCGAGCGCCGCCTGGTCGATCAGCAGCGCCTTCGCCAGGGCCTGCTCGACGTTGAGGACCGAGCGGATCTGGCCGGGGATCTTCTCCTCGATGTTGTGGCACTGGTCGAGCATGAAGTTGACCCCCGACCCGGGCACGTGCGCCCCGGCGGCGACGATCTCGGACAGGATCCGGAACAGCTGGAACGGGTCGGCCGAGCCCACGATCAGGTCGTCGTCGGCGTAGTAGCGCGAGTTGAAATCGAACGCGCCCAGCCGGCCCTGCCGGATCAGCTGCATCACGATGAACTCGATGTTGGTGCCCGGCGCGTGGTGGCCGGTGTCCAGCACCACCTGGGCCCGCTCGCCGAGGGCCAGGCAGTGCAGCAGCGAGGTGCCCCAGTCCGGGATGTCGGTGCTGTAGAAGTACGGCTCGAAGAACTTGTACTCCAGAAGGATGCGGTGATCGTCGTCGGAGGCGTCGTAGATCTCCCGCAGCGACTCGGCCAGCCGCTCCTGACGGCCGCGCAGCGAATCCTGGCCGGCGTAGTTCAGCCCGTCCGGCAGCCAGATCTTCAGATCCGTCGAACCGGTCTGGCGCATCACGTCCAGGCACTGCTTGTGATGGTCGACGGCCTTGCGGCGGATCGCCGGGTCCGGATTGCAGAGCGAGCCGAGACGGTAGTCGTCGTCCTGGAAGACGTTCGAGTTGATCGCGCCGATGGTGACCCCGGACTTCTCGGCGTACGCCTTCAGGTCGCTCCAGTCGTCCACCACGTCCCACGGGATGTGCAGCGACACCCGGTTGGCCAGCCCGGTCAGGCTGTTGACCTGGGCGGCGTCGGCGATCTTCTCGTACGGGTTCCGCGGTCCGCCGGGACGGGTGAACACCTTGAAACGGGTGCCCGAGTTCCCGTACGCCCAGCTCGGGACCTCGATCGTGAAGCCGTCCAGTCCGGCGAGGTTCATTGCTGTGCCTTCCTTGTCATGCTCTTCTGGCCCTCACGTGCGAGGCCGCCGTTCAACTTGCGATGGTGCCGTTCGGTGCAGGCGATCATGACGAGCCTCCGTACCTACGATTGGTGAGCCCGTTCAACAGGGCGGCGAACACCAGCACCGTGCCGAGGGCCAGGAGCTGGTACTGCGAGCCCTCGTTACCGACGAAGGCGAGCAGGATGCCGGCGTTGAGCCAGACGATGAGCAGAGTGGCGAGCACGACCCCGGCGACCCGGCCGATGCCACCGGTGATCGCCACGCCGCCGAGGACGGCGATGGTGATCGCGGGCAGGGCCATGCCGTTGCCGGAGACGCCCGCGTCCGGGCGGGCCGAGGCGAACTGCCCCACCGTCACCACGGCCACCAGGCCGGAGATCAGACCCGCGTAGACGTACGCCTTGAAGCGCGTGTCCCGGACCGGGAGCCCGGCCCAGCGAGCGGCGACGTCGTTGGTGCCGATCGCGTAGAGACGCCGCCCGTACGTGGTGCGGGCCAGCAGCAGCCAGACCGCCACCACGGTGGGCAGCAGGAACGTGAAGATCCCGAGGGGTACGTCCGGGATGTACGCACCGATCAGGGGCAGCTCGACGGACTCGCTCATCGAGAACAGCTCCTGGATCGGTTTCGTGCTGATCGGCTGCTGGTTGTTGATCACGATGGCCAGCGACTTGTACGCGTAGAACGTCGCCAGCGTGGCGATCAGCGCCGGGAAGCCGATGTAGGAGATCAGGAAGCCGTTCACGGCCCCCAGGAGCGCGCCGAACGCCGCGGTGCCGAGGATCGCCAGCCACAACGGCCAGCCCCATTGGCCGTACGCGAAACCGAAGCCCATGCCGGCCAGGCTGACGATGGCGCCGACACTGAGGTCGATGCCGCCCCGCCCGGACAGGATGACCAGCAGCTCCGCCAGGCCCAGCATGGCCAGCGGGACGGCGTTGATCAGGCTCGCGGACATGTAGTCGAAGTCGTAGGGCGCGGTCAGGTAGCCACCCGCGTCGTTGACGAAGAACGTCGCCACCACGATGACGATCAGGACGGCGAGCAGGGCGATCCGTTGCGTCAGTAGTAGGCGTACCCAATCGGATCTTTGGGTTTTCGTCGCTTTTTCTGCGGTTGTCGTCACCGGCTTCTCCTCGCGCGGGCACGCAGCAGGTCGGCGCCGACCGCCACGATGATGAAGATGCCGACGAACAGGTCGGAGAGCTGCGAACGCCAGCCCAGCTGGGTCACGCCGGACGCCACCGACTGCACCAGCAGCGCGCCCAGCAGGGTGCCCAGCACCGAACCGCGGCCGCCCATGATGCTCGTGCCGCCGATCACCACCGCCGCGATCACCGCCAGCTCCTTGCCGGAACCCACCGACTGATCCAGCGTCGACGTGCCCTGCGCGATGATGAAACACGAGGCCAGGCCCACCATCAGACCGGTCAGCAGGTAGGCCGTCAGCACCCGGCGCTGCACCCGGACCCCGGCCAGCCGGGCCGCCTGCGCGTCCCCGCCGATCGCGAAGAAGTGCCGGCCACCCGCGGTGTGCCGCAGGTACCACCAGGCGGCAGCGGTGATCAGCAGCGTGATCAGGAAGGCGTGCGGGACCCCCAGGGTGCGGCCGTCCGGGCCCCGGCCGAAGAACGCCAGGGTGCCCGGGATGCCGTTGACCGTGCCGGAGCCGAAGATCCGCAGGCCGAGGAACATGAAGAGGTTCGCGGTGCCGAAGGTGATGATGATGGCGTGGACCCGGCCGTACGCGATCAGGACGCCGTTGACCAGGCCCAGCACACCGCCGGCCGCGACCGACAGCAGAACCGCGACGCCCAGGCTCACCTCCGCGCCGACCAGGGCCTTCGCGGTCAGCACCGAGCACACCATGATCGCGCCGCCGACACTCACGTCGATGCCGCCGGTGATGATCACGATGGTCATCGCGACGCCGACCAGGGCGATCGGCGCGGTGGCCACCAGCAGTGGCTGGATCGAGCCGGCGGTCAGGAAGGCGGGGGTGCTCACCGCCAGGCCCGCCCACAGCAGCACGATCACGCCGACCAGGACCAGCTCCTGGCCGGTGACCAGGCTCCTTCGGGCCGTTCTCGGTCGTGTCTTCTCCGCCGGCGCGGTCATTCCCCTCCTCCCGGCGCCACGGTTCCGCCGGTTTCCCCGCCGGCCCTTCCACCGGCCGCCGCCGCCAGCAGATCCACCTGGCTGGCGTCCGGGCCGAACTCGTCGGTCGTCGTGCCGCCCCGGACCACCTGGATGCGGTCGGCGATACGCAGCGCCTCCGGCAGGTCGGAGGTGACCACCAGCACGGCGGTGCCCTCCTCGGCCAGCTCGGTGATCAGGCGGTGGATCTCCTCCTTGGCGCCGACGTCGACACCCTGCGTCGGCTCCGCCAGGACCAGCACCTTCGGGCGCTCCACCAGCTGCCGGGCCAGCACCACCTTCTGCGCGTTGCCGCCGGACATCGCGCTGATCGCCTGCCGTTCGTGCGGGGTCTTCACCGCCAGCCGCCGGATCAGCTCCCGCGCCTTCGTCCTTTCGAGAGCCCTGTCGATCAAGACGCCGAACCTCGACATCCTTCGCAAGTGGCCCGCCGAGATGTTGAAAGCGATCGACTGGAAACCGAACATGCCCTCGACCTTGCGGTTGGCGGGCAGGAGGGCGATCCCCAGTCGCTGGGCGTGCTGCGGACTTCGCGGGGACCGCTCCTCCCCCTCGATGATCAGCTTGCCGCTGGTCGCGCGGTCGATGCCGTAGACGCAGGCCGCGATCTCCGAGACGCCGCTGCCGACCAGGCCGTAGAGGGCGACGATCTCGCCGGCGCGTACGGTCACGTCGACGTCGGTGAACTTGCCGGCCCGGGAGAGTCCTTCCAGAGACAGAACGTTCTTGCCGGCTGGGACCTCGCGGTGCGGACGGGCGTCGGACAACTCCTCGCCGACCATCAGGTGGGCGATCTGCCGCACGGTCAGATCCCCGATGTCGTACGTGCCGATCGTGCGCCCGTCCCGCATGACCGTCACCTCGTCCGCGATCCGGAACAGCTCGTCCAGCCGGTGCGAGATGTAGACGACACCCACCCCGGCCGCGGTCAGCCTCCGGACCACCCCGAACAGCACCTCGATCTCGGCATCCGTCAGGATCGCCGACGGCTCGTCCAGGATCAGCACCTTCGCGTCCGCCGCCAGAGCCTTCGCGATCGACACCTGCTGCTGCCCGGCCACCGAGAGAGTGCCCACCTCGGCGGTCGCGTAGCGCTCCGGAAGACCCAGCAACTCCAGCAGCTCGGCCACCCGGGCGTTCTGGGCGGCCCAGTCGATCCGCCCGGCCCTGGTGATCTCCCGGCCGAGGAAGATGTTCTCCGCCACCGTCAACTCCGGGAACAGCTGCGGCTCCTGGTAGACGGTGGCGATCCCGCGCGCGATCGCGTCAGTGGTGCCGGCGATCCGCACCGGCTCGCCGTCGAACTCGATCTCACCGGTGTCGGCCACCTCGGCACCCGCCACGATCTTGATCAGCGTGGACTTGCCGGCCCCGTTCTCGCCGACCAGGGCGTGCACCCGGCCCGCCCGTACCGCGAAATCGGCGTTCTGAATGGCCCGGACCGCGCCGAACCGCTTGGTGATCGCGGTCAGGCGCAGCCGGGGCGTCTCGTCGTCTCGGCCGGTCATCAGTAGTTGAACTGGTCGACGTTCTCGTCGGTGATCTGCAGGGCCGGGCCGAGCAGCAGCATCTTGCTCGCCTCGTCATACGTCACCGCGGACAGATCCGGCGACACGTTGTTGGTGGCCGCGATCGGCTTGCCCTGCGCGATCTGGGCGCCCGCCCACGCGGTCAGGTAGCCCAGGTTCTCCACGTCCCAGAGGATCGCCGCCGTCGACGACTTGTCCTGAAGGTACGGCTTCATCGCCTGCGGGGTGCCCAGCCCGACGGTGAACACCTTGCCGATCTTCCCGGCGTCCTTGACCGCCTGCGCCACCCCCGGAGCGCTCGACGTGCACTCGCCGACCAGGCCGGTCAGGTCCGGGTGCGCGTTCATCAGGTCGGTGGCCATCTGCGTCGCCTTCGCCTGATCCTCACCCGCGTAGACGACGTCCACGATCTCCGCGTCCGGGTACTTCTCCGCGGTGTACGCCCGCTGCACCTCGATCCAGGAGTTCAGGTTCTCCGCGGTCTGTCCGCACGACACGATCGCGTACTTGCCCTTGCCGCCCATCGCCGTCAGCAGAGCGTCGGTCAGCCCCTGGCCGATGCCCTCGGCGGTGGCCTGGTTGACGAACACCTCCCGCACGCTCGACGGGGCGTCGGTGTCCGCGGTGGCGACGTGGATGCCGGCGTCCTTGGCCTGCTGCAGCAGCGGGGCCATGCTGTCCGGGTCGTTCGGCGCGACGATCAGCGCGTCGACCTTCTGCTGGATGTAGGAGCGGACGATGTCGGCCTGCGCCCCGGCGTCCGCCTGGGTCGGCCCCTGGTACAGCCATTCGACGTTGCCCAGCGCGGCCGCGGCCTCCTTGCCACCGGCGTTCATGGCCTCGAAATACGGCACACCCTGCAACTTCGGAACGAACGCCACCTTGTACGTCTTGGCGCCGGCGTCACCCGGGGTGGCGGAGTCGGTCTCGTTCTTCTTCGTACAACCGGACAGAGCTATGGAGGCCGCGGTGGTGACCACAACAGCAGCGACAAACCGAGAACGCATGACGTCTCCTGAAAGGCAACTTGAAACGTTCTAGCTGAGGTGTGACCCACGTTACGATCCCGTTAGGGCAGGGTCAAGAGTTGATTCCCGTCGCCGCCATTCGACTCTCTTGGCGGGAGGTGGTCCTTGTCCGGCGGGGTGGTGACACGTTTCAAGTTGTGGCCGGTGGACGACGTCTGCCTGCGGTGGAATGGTTCTCGCCCGCGGTCCGGCGCCTCCCGCGCGCGGCGGTGACGGTGGGCCCGCCACGCCGCGCGGTCCGCTCCTCTACCCGGCCTGTTCTACTGCCGGGTTCGCTCTTCCGCCCGGTCTGTTCTGCTGCCGGGTTCGCTCTTCTGTCCGGCCCGTTCTTCTGCCCGGTTCTCTCTTCGCGTGGTCCGGTCTGCCTCGCCGTGCCGCCCCGTGTCTCGGCCCCAGGTGTGCCGGCCTCGGCTTCATTCTTCTTGTGGAGACCTCTGCCGCCGAAGCACGCCACGGTGTCCCATCGCGAGTGGCGATGGGACACCGATCCTCCGCGACCCGTCAGCGCATCCTGCGAACCAGAACCACCACGATCGCCGCCGCCGCCACAACCGCCCCGGCCAGGGCATACCGCTGCCGCTCATCAGTCCGCCGGATCACCGCCGAAGCCCGATCCCGAACCACCCCCAGAGCATCAACGGCCCGCTCCGGAACCGCCCCGACCACACTTCCGGCCCGCTCCGCCACATCGGCAGCGGTCTCCCCGAGCCGAGCCCCGGTCTCCGCCGTGGCCTGCCGCATCTCCGCGGCATCGACCCGGCCCCCGCCGGCCTCGTTCTCGCCCCTGCCGGCCACGTTCTTCCGGAGTTCCCCAGCCGCCGCCACCACGGATTCCGTCAGCCCACCGACCCCGGAGGCAGCGGCCTGCCGAGCCTTACCGGCAGCCACAGCGACAGGCGCCGCCTTCTCGGCAACGGACGCCGCTTTCTCAGCGATGGACGCCGCCTTGTCGGCGGCGCTCTGCCGGACTTTCCCGGCTGCCTCAGCGACAGGTACCGCTTTCTCAGCGACGGTCCGCCGGGCTTTCTCGACAGCCTCACCGGCCGCCGCGGTCTTCTCCGTAGCGACCTGCCGCACCTTGTCGACAGCCTCGCCGACAGGAACGGTCATCCCACCGGTCATCTTCGGTTCCGCCTCGACAGCCGAGTTCTTCCCGGTAACGGCTTGACGTGTCTTGCCCGCCACCTCGGCCGCCTGTCCAGACTTCTCCGCAGCGGTTCCGCTGGTTCCCATTGGCCCGCTGGTTTCCGTTGGTCTGTTGGTTCCCGTTGATTCGTCAGCCCCGGTTGTTCCGGTTGACTTGGTGCTACCGGCCGGTTTGGCGATACCGGCCGTGCCTGCCGCACTCACCGGCTCACCCTTTTGTTCCGGGTTCTTGACCGCATCAGTTTCCAGGCCCTTGACCGGATCAGATTTCGGGTTCTTGACCGCATCGGGAAGTCGCGTGCCGGGCGTCGGAACCGTCGCCCGGCCGGTAGCGGTAACCCGGCCCGCATCGGCATCATCCGCTTTGCTTCCACCGTTCGACGTCGTTCCGCCGATGGTGCCGCTGTCGGTCGCCGAATCACGGACGGCCTCGGAACCCCTCGCACCTCCTGCTCGCGCTCGCCCCGCCGAAGAATCGTCGGCCACACCTTGCCCCCGCGGTTCCGGGCTGCTCGCGGTGGTCGCACCGGCACCCGGCGAGGGTTTACGCCCGGCCGAGGGCTTTCCACTGGCAGCGCGTCCCGGCTCGGGACGCGCGCTCGGCGAGGCCCCCCGATCACCTGGCGTCTTGGCCTGCGGTTTGGTCGGCATGTCAGCCAACGTCCCGGCCGACGGTTTAGCGGGCATATCGGCCGGAGTCCTGGGATGCGTCGGACCGGCAGGCGTCTTGGCCTGCACCGGGCGCTGCGTATCGGCCGACGTCTCGGTGTGCGTGGCGTGTGGCATATCGGCTGGTGTCTTGGCGTGCGTCGGATCGGCAGGTGTCTTGGCGTGCGCCGGGCGCTGCGTATCGGCCGACGTCTTGGCGTGCGTCGGATCGGCAGGTGTCTTGGCGTGCGCCGGGCGCTGCGTATCGGCCGACGTCTCGGTGTGCGTCGTGTGTGGCATATCGGCTGGTGTCTTGGCCTGTGTCGCGTTCGGCGTCGTGGTGTGCGTGGCGTGTTGCGTATCAGTTGGCGTCTTGTCGTGTGCCGCGTTCGGCATGTCCGCCGGGGTCGGTGCCGACGGCGCACTGTCAGCCGGACCGGACTGCGAGGCACTCGCACGTGGGCCGCCAGTCGCCGCCGGACGGGTGCCCGGCTGTGGTCGGCCGGAACGATCAGGCGCTGCCGGGCGCGTGCCCGGTTGTGGGCTGCTTGAGCCGCCAGGCGTTGTTGGGCGGGCACCTGGCTGTGGCCTGCCGGAACCATCAGGCGCTGCTGGGCGCGTGCCTGACTGTGGGCTGCTCGGGCCGCCAGGCGTTGTCGGGCGGGTGGCTGACTGTGGGCTGCTCGGTGCCGCCGGGCGGCTGCCCGGCTGTGGCCGATCGCCCGGTGTCCGGGTGGCGGCGGGTGGGCCGGGGCGCGGGCGTTCGGAGGAGGGGCGGGCTTCGGGGCGGTTGCGGTTGGGAGCACTCATGGCTGCTTCTCCCGCCGGGCCGCGATCATGAACTCGTCCATGTCCCGCCGCCCACTGGCGATCGCGGCCTCAGGGGTCGGTGGGACCGCCTGGCCGATCTCTTTCTTGCCGGCGATCGCGGCGATTCCGGCGGCGGCGAGCAACACCACGGTCACCGTCAAGGCGGCCGCCCAGACCGGCATGACCAGCGAGAGAGCCGCACCGGCGGTGAAGACCAGGGCACCCGTCCCGTACATCGCGACCACTCCGGCCCCGCCGAGCAGGCCCGCGCCCTTTCCGGCTCGCCGGCCCTTCTCCACCATCTCGAGACGGGCCAGCGCCAGTTCGTCCCGAACCAGCGTCGTCACCTGTCCGCTGAGCCGGCTCACCAGCTCAGCGGCCGAGGCGTGATCCGTTCGCGCGTCTGTATGGGTCATCGTCCCCTCCGTCCTGCACGGTCATCCCGAAAGGCATACCCCCACCAATCCTGACTAATCACCCCTCCCGCTAGCCTCGTAACCGGGTAACACCTGCTCAGCGCGCTGGCACAATGAGCCCCGTCTCGTAGGCGACGATCACCAGCTGCGCGCGGTCACGGGCCTGAAGCTTGGCGAGCAACCGCCCGACATGGCTCTTCACGGTCGGCTGGGTCACCCGTAGGCGATCGCAGATCTCGGTGTTGGAGAGCCCGGCGCCGACCAGGATGAGGACCTCGCGCTCCCGGTCGGTGATGTTGCCGAGTATCGCGGCCTCCCGGGCCGGCTCCTCCGGCAGCGACGCGTAATGGGCGATCAGCCGCCTGGTGATCCCCGGCGCGAGCAGACCATCCCCGGAGGCGACCACCCGGACGGCGGTGATCAGGTCCTGTGGCACGACGTCCTTCAGCAGGAATCCGCTGGCCCCGGCCCGGAGAGCCCCGAACACGTACTCGTCGTAGTCGAACGTCGTCAGGATCAGCACCCGCGTCGCCGGCGTCTCGGCAGCGCCACAGATCCGCCTGGTCGCCTCGATGCCGTCTCCGTTGGGCATCCGGATGTCCATCAGCACCACGTCCGGCTGCTGGCGGCGTGCCACCTCGACGGCCTCGTTGCCGGACGCCGCCTCCCCGACGACGACCAGCCCCGGCGTGGTCTCGATCAGCATCCGGAAACTGGCCCGTAGCAGGGCCTGATCATCGGCGATCATCACGCGTACGACATCGGGGTCCGGTGTCATGCGACATCCTGATAAGGGAGCGTGGCCACGACGGCGAAACCGCCGCCGCTCTGTGGGCCCGCGCTGAAGGTGCCGCCGTGTGCCGCGACCCGCTCGCACATCCCGACCAGGCCCGTGCCGCCGCCGGGCGTCATCGTGGAGTGCCTGGTCCCGTCGTCCTCGACCGAGATGCGCAGGGTGCCGTCGGCGGTCTCCACCTCGACCCGGCATGAGGCGGGGGCGGCGTGCCGCACCACATTCGTCAGGGACTCCTGCACGATGCGGTAGGCGGTCAGCGCCACCGGCGCCGGTAGATCGCCGGCGCAGTCCACCGTCAGCCGCACCGACACGCCGGCGGACTCGGCGTTGCCGGCCAGCCGCCCGAGGTCCGCCAGGGTGGGTGCGGGCGTGTAGTCGGGTTCGGTCCGCAGCGCACCGACCACCCGGCGCAGCTCGGCGAGGGCTCCCCGGCTCTCCGCCTCGATCACCGCGAGAGCGTCGAGAACCGCCTCCGGCCGCTCCCGGGCGACATGATTGGCCACCCCCGATTTCACCGCGATGAGGCTCAGGCTGTGGCCGATGGTGTCATGCATGTCGCGGGCGATGCGCAGTCTCTCCTCGGCCACCGCCCGCAAGGTGTTCTCCGTGATGGCCTGCTCGGCTCGCTTGTGGCGTTCCCGCAGCGTCCAGCCGATCGCCCAGGCGGCGCCGGACGCGTTCAGCGCGACGACGATCCCGGCCAGACCCGGCGACTCCGCCGAGCCACTGCTGAAGGCTGTGCCGGCGACCAGGAACCCCATCATGACCAGGATGCTCCGCACCCCGGGGCTGCCGTCCACATGACGCCCCACCGTGTACGCCGCCACGCCGGCGACAGCCACCGGGGCGGGCGAGGCGTAGTCGGGGATGACGCCTGAGGCGAGCACCAGCGCCGTCACGACGGCGATGACGACGGCCACCACGACCGGCCGGCGGCGGCGGATCAGCATGGGCGCCCCGAACAGCACTCCGGCGACCACCGCCAGCCATGGTGGCTCGGGCACCAGGAGAGGAGACGTCGAGGCTGCCGCATACCAGCAGAGGACGCCGGAGGCGAGGGCGATGGCCAGGTCGAGAGCCCGCTGTGCTGCCGGGCCCAAGCGCTGTACCAGAGGCGTCTGCACGGGCATACCGGCGAGATTAGCCATCGACGGTTCCGTTGGCGTCAGCCCACAGTAGTCATACCCGGGTATGACACGGCGATTCCGAACCCATACCCAGGCTCGATGACACTTCGGCACCTCCGGCGGGATCGTCATCGCATGGCAGTCGAACTGGACGATCTGGGCAAGACATACGATGGCGGAGCCGGCACGGTGACCGCTCTGGGTGGTGTGACCACGAGTTTCGGCGACGGCACCTTCACCGCGGTGATGGGGCCGTCCGGCTCCGGCAAGTCGACACTGCTGCACTGCGCGGCGGGCCTGGAGACGCCGACGACAGGGCAGGTGACGATCGCCGGGACCCGCCTGCGGGATCTGGGTGAGACCGCACTGACCAGGCTTCGTCGCGACCGGATCGGATTCGTCTTTCAGGAGTTCAACCTGGTCTCCTCGTTGACGGCCGCGCAGAATGTCGCCCTGCCCGTGCGGCTGGCCGGGCGGAAGGCGGACGGATCGGCGGTCCGCTCCGCCCTCGCCGCGGTCGGCCTGGCCGACCGGGCCGGGCACCGGCCACGCGAGCTGTCCGGCGGCCAACAGCAACGGGTCGCCATCGCCCGGGCGCTCTTCACCCGTCCGGCGGTGCTGTTCGCCGACGAGCCGACCGGCGCACTCGACAGCCGTTCCTCCCAGCAGGTCATGACTCTGCTGCGGGAACTCGTCGACGGGCACGGACGGACCGTGGTGATGGTGACGCACGACCCGGTCGCCGCCGCCGTCGCCGACCGCGTGGTGCTGCTCGTCGACGGGCGGATCGCCGACGAGCTGACCGGTGCCGACGCCGCCTCGGTCGCCGATCGGATGACCGTGCTGGAGCGGTCGTGCTGACCCGCGACCGGCTGGGCACCCTCGTCGCGGTCCTTCTCGGCACCCTCCTCGTCACCACATTCCTGCTCCTGCTCACCTCGGCACGTCCACGGGTGCCGGACCGGTTCGCCGGGTCTACGGCGGTGATCCAGAGCAATGCCGCGGCCAACGGGCCGAGCGAGTTCGCCGAGACGGTCCCCTGGCCGGCTGAGACGGTGACCGCACTGGTCCAGCGGCTCCGCGAGGTCCCCGGCGTGACCGGTGTGGCGGTCGACCGTGACTTCTACGCTCAGCCGCTGCGCGACGGGCAGCCCGTGCCGGGCGTGACACGGGGGCACGCCTGGCACGGGCCGGACCCGGGCGGTGCAGTCGTCGACGAGGACCTCGGCTTCCCCATCGGGAGTTCGATCACCCTGCTCACCGGGGCCGGTGAGGTTCAGTGGCGGGTCGCCGGGCACACCGAGCTGCCCGGCGTCCATCTGCCGGAGCCGGCGGCCGCCGCGCTGGCCCCGGGTGTCCGCCACATCGGAGTCACCGGTGATCCCGACCCCGCAGCTCTGCGGACCGCGATCGGTGCCGACGGCACGGTCCTGACCGGTGACGACCGTGGGTCGGCCGAGGCCCGGGACGACGCCAGGATCCGCTGGATCGGCATGCAGGTGCTCTCCGCCACCGCGGCCGTCGCGGCATTCGCCTGCATCTTCCTGATCGGGTCCACCTCGGCCTACGAAGTGGACCAGCGGCGCCGGGAGATCGGCCTGCTCCGGGCCGTCGGGGCGACTCCGCGCCAGGTGCGCGGCATGCTCTACCGGTCGGCGCTGCTGCTCGGTGCCGGGGCGGCCGCGGCCGGCGTGACGCTCGGCGCGTTGATCGCACTGCCACTGGCTTCGGTGCTGGTGCGGGAACGACTCGAACCGGTCGGCTACACCGTGCACTGGGAGCCGTGGGTGCTGGCCGTCGCTTTCGCCTCCGGACCGCTGATCGCCCTGCTCGGAGCCGTCGGCGCGGCTCGCCGGGTGTCCCGGATCAGTCCCCTCGAAACCCTGCGGGCCGCCGAACTGGAGCGCCGCGCGATGAGCCGTACCAGATGGGTCGCCGGTTCTGCCGCGGTCGTCGCCGCGGTCAGCGCGGGGGCCGCTGCCGCGACGGCCGAGGAGATGCGGGATCTGGGCGGCTACGCACTGCTCGGCGCCATCGCACTGATCGCGGCGGCCGCACTGCTCGCCCCGGCGGTGGTGCCCGCGCTCATCCGGGTGCTGCTGGCGCCACTGCCCGGAGTCATCGCGACCCTGGCACGGGAGAGTGCCCGCACCGCTGTGCGCCGCACCGCCTCCACCGCGGCCCCGGTGCTGTTCACCGTCGCCTTCGCGGTGTTCGTCACCGGGACGGTGCGGACCTCGGCCGCGGCCTGGGACATCGAGCGGAGCGCCCTCATGCCACCCGGTGCGATCCTGATGCCCGACGGCACCCCGGGCCTGCACGACGGGATCGCCGGGCGGGCGCCACTGGACAGCGTCGTCTACCTCGACGGCCGGGCCACGACGGCGACCGGGCTCGGCGAGGTGGAACCCGGCACGGCGCTGCTGCCCACCCCGTCGGCCGAGACGGTCACCGTGACCTGGGGTGACGGTGAGACACAGGTGCTGCGCGTCGCGGGGGTGGCGCCGCCCGGCCCGCTCACCGCGGCGCTGGTGGTGAACCGGGACGAGGCACGCGGACACGACCCCTCGGCCCTGGCCCCCGCGGTCTATTCGGCGCCGGACGGCACACCCGCCGCCGGATCGGTCCGGACCGATCCGGCGAACCTATCCCGGCAGATCGAGGCCGACGACGACCGATTGATCGGTACGTTCACCGTCCTTCTGCTGATCGTCTCGGCCGGTGCCGGTGCCCTCGCCGTGGTGAACACGATGCTGATGACGGCACGCGGGCGGCGTCCGGACCATCGGGTCCTACGCCTGTCCGGGGCGACCGGCGGGCAGGTGCTCCGGGCAGTGGCCCTGGAGACGACGCTGGCGGTGGTGATCGGTTCCCTGCTCGGCGGCCTCGCGGGGCTGATCGCGATCGCCGGGTCGGCTCGGTCGCTGGCCGAACAGGTCGGGCATCATGTGCCGGTCCTGATCTCCTGGCCGATGGCCGGCGCGACAGTCCTCACCTGCCTGTTGTTCGCGCTGGCGGCGGCGACGATCCCGGCGGCCCGTTTCGTGCGCCGCCCGGCCGGTGCCCGATGACCGGATATGCCGTTCAGCCGGTGCCCGATGGTCGGGAACCACGAGCGTGTCAGGTGCCCGATGGCCGGGGATCGCGAGCGTGTCAGGTGTCCGTTGACCGGGATCGCGTGCGGGGGAGCGGCCTTGACCGGGGCCGTGTGCGCGGTAGGCGTCCGAGGGGTGGGGGCTTCCATTCGGGGCGGCGTGCCACGACGGGAACCGTTGTCCGTGGCCGGTGTCCGACGGCCGGTCACGAGCGGGCGGTGGGTGCCCGTTTTGCGGCATGGTGCTGGTGGGGGTTCGCATTACCGGTGCGCTCGGCGGGTATAACGGTGCGCATGCCTGATGCGCCCGTGTTGCTCGCCGGACGATACCGGCTCGGTGAGAGCCTGGGCCGAGGAGGAATGGGCCAGGTTCTCCTCGCCCGGGACGAGACCCTGGAACGCGACGTCGCGATCAAGGAGCTCGACCAGCCGATCGGCAGTGACGGCGGGGCCGCGGCGCGGCGGACCCTGCGGGAGGCGCGTGCGGCGGCCCGGATCAACCACCCCAACGTCGTTCAGGTGTACGACGTGCTCCAGCTCGACGATCGCACCTGGATCGTCATGGAGTACGTGCCGTGCCGTTCGCTGCGGGAGGAGATCGCCGAGCGGGGGCCACTCGACCCCTACCGGGTCGCCCGGATCGGGCTTGACCTGATCGGCGCGCTGCGCACCGCCCACCGCCTCGGCGTGGAGCACCGGGACGTCAAGCCGGCGAACGTGTTGCTCGCCGACGACGGCCGGGTGCTTCTCACCGACTTCGGCATCGCGGCGGTCGACGACGACGGAGTGATCAGCCGGTCGGACATCCTGGTGGGGTCGCCGCAGTTCATGGCGCCGGAGCGGGCGCAGCACGGCACCAGCGGACCCGAGGCCGATCTGTGGTCGCTCGGCGCCACGCTGTACGCGGCGATCGAAGGGCGGGCGCCCTACCAGCGGGGTTCGACGATGGCGACGCTCACCGCCCTCACCACTGAGGAGCCCGATCCGCCTCGTCACACGGGTGCGCTGCGCCCGCTGCTGGACGGGCTGCTCCGCAAGGACCCGACGACACGGATGACCTCTGAGGACGCCGAGAGCCTGGCCCGCACGATTCTCGACGGGCTCTCCGACTCGGGCGAGACTCCACCACCCGTGAAATCGGGCGGGGCTCTGGCCGGTCTCGCCGCGGTGTTCCGGATCCCCCGGCAACGGTCCACCAGCGGCTCAGGCGCCGTCAGTGCCCGCGAAGAGGGAGAGTCCGGGTCGGCGTCGGCGAAGCCGGTCACCGAGCAGCCCGCGGCGGCCGGCGATGCCGAGAACCACGGGACAGCGGGGAGTGCCGGCGGCCGATCGGATGCCAACCCGGGTGCGGACGGCCGGAATACTGTCGATCAGGGCAGCGCCAGCCGTGGTGCCGCCGCGGGGCCCGCTGTTGCGAGCGCAGCCACGGGCGCGGCCGGGGCGGAGATCGTCGATCGGGAGCCGGCGGCTAACGATGCCGCTGTCCAGGACGATGCCGGCTCTGACCAAGGCCGGGGCGTTACCGAGCCGGATACCGACGGGCGGACCGATGGCCCGGAAGCCGGCGGTCCGAGCTCGAATGCTGACCGACCGGATGCCGCAGGGCGGGATGCCGCGGGGCGGGATGCCGCGGGGCGGGCTGCTGCGGGGCGGGATGCCGCGGGGCGGGCTGCTGCGGGGCGGGCTGCCGGCGGCTCGGGCGTTGCCGGGACCGGTCCAGTCGAATCGGGCACCGAGGGGTCGAACGTAGGAGGGCCGGGCGCGGACGGGGCGGACGCGGGCCGGGCGGACACGGAAGGGGCGGGCGCTGACGAGCCGGGTGCTGACGAGCCGGGTGCTGACGAGCCGGGCATTGAGGAGCCGGGCGTTGAGGAGCCTGGTGCTGACGAGCCGGGCGTTGGCGGGCGGGATGGCGACGGCCGGGACATCGGTGGGCGCGGTGAGCCGGGGGAGGCATCTGCGGGGCCGGAAACTGGGTCCGCGGTACGACAGGACGTGGCCGAGGACGCCGGGACGGCACTGACCGCCACGCGGATCGATGTGGACAGTGCGCCGTCGGTCAGCCGGGACATCGATCCGGCGGCTGATCCGGGCGGTGAACGGGGCGGTGGGCTGACAGCTGTCGGGGTGGGGGTTGTTCCTGGGCCTCGGCGGGCCGGGGGTGTGTGGGGTCCGCCTGGCGGCGTGAGCGGTGAAGGTGCCGCTGTGGGGAGTGGGCGGCCTCGGCGTGGGGTGCTGGTGGCCGCGGCGGTGCTGGCTGTGGTGCTCGCTGCCGGGACTGTGTGGGCTGTTCGGGCCGGCTCGGGGGACGGGGCTCCCGAAGCTGGGCCGAAACCCGCCGCCACCGCTGGAGCCAGTGCGGCAGTGAGCGCCGGGACCGGTGGTGACCCGGCGTCGGCGGGGCCGGACGCGCTTCAAGGGGCGCAACCGGGGGCCTCCGGGGCGGACCCGGGGGCGTCGGGAGCGGGGACGATTCCGGGGGAGAGCCCGGTCGCCGGCGCCGAACCGAGCGCCGAACCGAGCGAGGAACCGGACGGTGGGCGGCCCGAGCTACCGGACGGGTGGCGGGAGTACAAGGACAAGACCGGGTTCGCGGTGTACGTGCCGGAGGGCTGGACGCGTTCGCAGGATCGGACGATGGTGTACTTCCGCGGCGACAACAAGGTTCTCGGTATCGACCAGACCGACAAGCCGAAGTCGAATCCGGTGAAGGACTGGCGTGGGCAGGCCGATTACCGGACTTCGCGCGGGGACTTCCCGGGCTACAAGGAAATCAAGATCGAGTCGGTGGACTACTTCCGGAAGGCTGCCGACTGGGAGTTCACGTTCAACCGGAACGGCAGCCGCCGGCACGTCAACAACCGGGGCACGGTGGTCGCCGACGACAAGGCCTACGGCTTCTGGTGGGAGACGAGCGACAGCGCCTGGGACGACTCCCGCGACGACCTGCAACTGGTCTTCGACAGTTTCGTGCCGGCCAGATGAGCAGAGCCGGCCGGTGGCAGAGCCGGTGGTGACGCAGTCGGCCGGTGATCAGAGGCCGAGTAGCCGGTTCGCTTCGATCCTGATCGGGAACGGCTCGTCCAGGGTCAGGGTTTCGTCGCCCCGGGCTACCGCGTAGGTGGAGTAGCCGTCCGCCTCCAGCCGGAACAGGTGAAGCGTCACCGACTCATAGTCGGTCATCTCCGGTTCGATGAGGAGATACCACTTGATCCTGGCCTCGGCGTAAAGCTGCTTCTTCAGGGCACGGTCGGTGGTCGCGTTGCTCGGTGACGTGATCTCGCAGACGACGAGGACGTCGGACGCGTCGGTGACGGTCACGACCCGCGGACCTCGGGAGATGATGAGGTCAGGCTGCATGATCCGGCCGGTGCGAAGGCGGACGTTCACGTCAGGGCGGACCCGGAGACCCGCCTTGTCGCACAGGGGGAGAAGTTCGGCCGCCAGGCGCACGCTGATGTCTTGATGTGGTCCGTTCGGTGCTGGGCTCACCCAGAGGCTCCCGTCGAGCAGCTCGATGCGTTGATCCGTCTCATCGAGCGCCAGGTACTCCTCCTCGGTCCAGGGGCCGTGGTGATCGTCCAGCGTGACCTTGCTCATGGGCAAAGTGTCGCATGCGCTCATGGCGATCAGCGTCGCATGCACACGTGTCGCGTATCAAGTTCGTATGGGTCAACGAGGTATCGAAGGAGTGGCTGCTCGGGCGGCTCGGGACAGGCGTTCGGCCACGGCTGTGTGGTCTTCGGTGATCAGGCCTGTGGTGACCCGCAGGTGGGGTGGCATGGCGGGGCCCACCGTGAAAGCGGTGCCGGCCGCCGCGCCGATGCCGGAGCTGGCCAGGCTGAGCAGGGCGGCCTGTTCGTCGGCCACCGGGAGCCAGATGTTCAAGCCCTCGCCCGGAGGCAGGACCACGCCCGATGCGGCCAGGGTGGTGGTGACCAGGCGGCGCCGGCGGGCGTACTCGTCGCGGGCGGCGGACACCGCGGCGATCGACGAAGGGTCGGTGAGGAGGGTGAGCAGCAGATGCTGGAGGAGGCGGCTGGTCCAGCCCTGGCCGAGCAGCCGCCGTTCGAGGATCGGGTCGAGGAGGGTGGCCGGGCCGCTGACCGCCGCGAGGCGCAGGTCGGGGCCGTGACTCTTGGAGAAGCTGCGCACGTGCACGGTCTGCCTGGGAAGGTGGGTGCCGATCGACAGCAGCGGGCCGGAGGAGAGGTCCCCGGCCGAGTCGTCCTCCACCACGTACAGCGAGGGGTCCTGGGCGAGGACCGCGGCGAGTGCGGCGGACCGCGACGGTGACCACGACGCGCCGGTGGGGTTGAGGGCGCGCGGCTGGAGGAAGACCGCGGTGGGGCGCCGGGCCAGGGCTGTGGCGAGCCGGCCGGGCAGCATCCCGGCCTCGTCGGTGGCGACGCCGGCGACCCGCACGCCGAGGGTGTCGAGCAGGTCGAGCAGGGGCGGGAAGCACGGGGTTTCGACGAGGGCCAGGTCACCGAGGCGGAGCAGGGCGGACGCGACGTGGTCGACGGCGTCCATCGCGCCGTCGAAGATCGCCAGGCGTTCCGGTGGGTAGGGCCAGGCGGAGCGCAGCAGGGCGCCCAGTTCGGGCAGCACCGGCTCGTCGAGGTAGCTGCTGGGGGCGGGGGAGAGGCCGCGCAGGTCGGGTAGCCGGGGGAGGAGTGCCGGGTCGGGGACGCCGGTGGACAGGTCCAGCCCGAAGCTGGTGGTCTGCCGCAACGCTGCCCGATATCGGCCGGGGCCGCCGGTGCCGGGGGTGGCGACGACGGTGCCGCGGCGGCCGTCGGTGCGAATGGTTCCGGCCCGGCGCAGGAGCTGCCACGCCGAGTTGACGGTGCTGGGGGAGAGCTGCAGCCCGGTGGCGACCGACCGGACCGGCGGAAGTCTGGTCCCGCCGGTCAGGGCGCCGTCGCCGACCGCGCGGCTGACCGCTTCGGCCAGGCCCCGGGCGCTGGCGTCGGAGAGTCGTTCGGTGACCGCCGCGAAAAACATTTTGTGACAGTACAATTCAAACATTGTTCGGTCTAGGGTCGTCACATAATCTCGGCCGTATGAATCACATCGCGCACTGGATCGGCGGCACTGAGCAAACGGGCGGGTCAGGCCGGGTCGGTCCGGTCTACAACCCGGCGACCGGCGAGCAGATCGCCGAGGTGGATCTCGCCAGCGCCCAGGAGCTCGACGCGGCGGTCCAGAGCGCCAAGGCGGCGGCCCGGGCCTGGCGCAGCGCCTCCCTCTCCAAGCGCTCGGCGGTGCTGTTCAAGTTCCGTGAGCTGCTGGCCGGGCGGACCGGTGAGCTGGCCGCGATCGTCACCCGCGAGCACGGCAAGGTGCTCGCCGACGCGGCCGGTGAGGTGGCCCGCGGCCTGGAGAACGTGGAGTTCGCCACCGGCATCCCGCACCTGATGAAGGGCAGCTTCTCCGAGCAGGCCGCGACCGGGGTGGACGTCTACTCGATCCGCCAGCCGCTCGGTGTGGTCGCCGGCATCACCCCGTTCAACTTCCCGGCGATGGTCCCGCTGTGGATGTGCGCCACCGCGATCGCGGCCGGCAACGCGTTCGTGCTGAAGCCGAGTGAGAAGGACCCGTCGGCGGCGCTCTGGCTGGCCCGGCTGTGGCAGGAGGCGGGCCTGCCGGACGGCGTGTTCACCGTGGTCAACGGGGACAAGGAGGCGGTCGACGCGATCCTGGTCCACCCGGACATCGCGGCGGTCAGCTTCGTCGGCTCGACCCCGATCGCGAAGTACATCTACGAGACCGGCACCGCCAACGGCAAGCGGGTGCAGGCGCTGGGCGGCGCGAAGAACCACATGATCGTGCTGCCGGACGCCGAGCTGGACGCGGCGGCGGACGCGGCGATCAGTGCGGGGTACGGCGCGGCCGGCGAGCGCTGCATGGCGATCTCGGTGGTGGTCGCGGTCGGTGAGATCGCCGATCCGCTGGTGGAGGCGATCGCGGCGCGACTTCCCAAGATCAAGATCGGCGACGGTACGGATCCCGCCTCGGAGATGGGCCCGCTGATCAGCGCCCAGCACCGGGACAAGGTGACCGGCTACATCGCCTCCGGTGTCGAGCAGGGCGCCACGGTGGTAGCCGACGGCCGCACCGACGGGACGCTGCCGTCGAAGGGCTACTTCCTCGGCGCGACCCTGCTGGACAACGTGACCCCGGACATGACCGTCTACACCGACGAGATCTTCGGCCCGGTGCTGAGTGTGGTGCGGGTGGACACGTACGCCGAAGCCGTTGAATTGATCAATGACAACGAGTACGGCAACGGCACCGCCATCTTCACCCGGGACGGCGGCGCGGCCCGGCAGTTCCAGTTCGACGTGAACGCGGGCATGGTCGGCGTGAACGTGCCGATCCCGGTGCCGGTGGCGTACTACTCGTTCGGCGGCTGGAAGGCGTCGCTGTTCGGCGACAGCCACATGTACGGCCCGGACGGCATCCACTTCTTCACCCGCGGCAAGGTGGTCACGTCGCGCTGGCCGGACCCGGGCACGTCGTCCGTCGACCTCGGCTTCCCGCAGACACGATAAAAAGCGATAAAAAGAGACATGTCGGAATCGCAGGTTCGCGCTGACGACCGCGCGCACGTCTTCCATTCCTGGTCGGCCCAAGGATTGATCGACCCGTTGCCCATCGAGAAAGCGCAGGGCAGCCATTTCTGGGATTACACAGGTCGTAGATATCTGGACTTCTCGTCTCAACTCGTCAATGTCAACATCGGCCATCAACACCCGAGACTCGTCCAGGCCATCCAGGAACAAGCCGCCAAACTGTGCACCATCCAACCGTCCTTCGCCAACGACAAACGCGGCGAAGCGGCCCGGATGATCGCCGAGATCGCCCCACCGGCACTGAACAAGGTGTTCTTCACCAACGGCGGCGCCGAGGCGAACGAGAACGCGATCCGGATGGCCCGCCTGCACACCGGCCGGCACAAGGTGCTGTCGACCTACCGCAGTTATCACGGCTCGACGGCCACCGCGATCACCGCGACCGGCGATCCGCGGCGCTGGCCGAACGAGCCGGTGGCGATCGGTGTCGTGCACTTCTGGGGCCCGTACCCCTATCGCTCGCCGTTCCACTCCGGCAGCGCCGAGCAGGAGTCCGAGCGCGCGCTCCAGCACCTGCGCGACACCATCGTCTTCGAGGGCCCGGCCACGATCGCCGCGATCCTGCTGGAGACGGTGGTGGGCACGAACGGGATCCTGGTCCCGCCGCCCGGCTATCTGGCCGGGGTCCGGGCGCTCTGCGACGAGTTCGGCATCGTGTTCATCGCCGACGAGGTGATGGCCGGGTTCGGCCGGTGCGGTGAGTGGTTCGCGATCGATCACTGGGGGGTCGCCCCGGATCTGATCACCTTCGCCAAGGGGGTGAACTCCGGCTATCTCCCGCTGGGCGGGGTGGTGATCTCCGACGAGATCGCCGAGACGTTCCGGGAGCGCCCGTTCCCGGGTGGCCTCACCTACTCCGGGCACCCGCTGGCCTGCGCGTCCGCGGTGGCCAGCATGCAGATCTTCAAGGAGGAGGGGATCGTCGAGCACGCCCGCGCGCTGGGTGAGGACATCATCGCCCCGGCCCTGGCCGAGCTGAAGGAGAAGCACCCGAGCGTCGGCGACGTGCGCGGCCTGGGCGTGTTCTGGGCCATCGAGCTGGTCACCGACCGTGACGCGAAGACTCCTCTGGTACCCTACAACGCCGCCGGAGCCGAGGCGGCGCCGATGACCGCGGTGGCCGCCGCGTGCAAGGAGCAGGGTCTCTGGCCGTTCGTGCATTTCAACCGGCTGCACGTGGTGCCGCCGTGCACCGTCACCGCGGAGGAGCTTCGCGAGGGCCTCGCGATCATCGACGGGGCGCTGTCGGTTGCCGATGAATTCACGGCCTAAAACGCCGGAAAACATAGCTGAAACGGGATCGGAAGTTCTGATTCCGTTTCAGCTGTGGAAATTACTTCGGATTCCCTTGCTGACTCACTCTTCGGTGTGACAAGGTCCCTCCAGTCCGGGTGAGATCGCCCTAGACGGAAGGCCGAATCCCAGTGAGTGTGCTGCGTAACTTCGTCGACGGGTCCTACACCGACACCGAGGACGGCGTCACGTCCCCGGTGGTCGACCCGAGCACCGGTGAGACGTACGCGCAGGCCCCGGTCTCCTCCGCCCGCGACGTGGAGCGGGCGGTGCGGTCCGCCGAGGCGGGTTTCGAGATCTGGCGGGACAGCACCCCGGCCGAACGCCAGCGGGCCCTGCTCCGGATCGCCGACGCGATCGAGGCCCGCGCCGACGAGATCATCGCGGCCGAGGTCCGCAACACCGGCAAGCCGGTCGAGGCGACCCGGGCCGAGGAGATGGGGCCGATCCTCGACGAGCTGCGGTTCTTCGCCGGCGCCGCCCGCATTCTGGAGGGCAAGTCGGCGGGGGAGTACCTGCGGGACCACACCTCTTTCGTACGCCGAGAGCCGATCGGCGTCTGCGCCCAGATCACCCCGTGGAACTATCCGATGGTGATGGGCGTCTGGAAGTTCGCCCCGGCCGTCGCCGCCGGCAACGCGGTGGTGCTGAAGCCGTCGGACACCACCCCGGTCAGCTCGCTGCTGCTGGCCGAGATCGCCGCCGAGTTCCTGCCGCCGGGGGTGCTGAACGTGGTCTGCGGCGACCGGGACACCGGCCGCGCCCTGGTGTCGCACCCGGCGCCGCGCCTGGTGTCGATCACCGGGTCGACCCGGGCCGGGATGGAGGTGGCCACCGCGGCCGCGCCCGACCTGAAGCGGGTCCACCTGGAGCTGGGCGGCAAGGCCCCGGTGCTGGTCTTCGACGACGTGGACATCGCCGCCACCGCCGCCGCGATCGCCGGGGCCGGCTTCTTCAACGCCGGCCAGGACTGCACGGCCGCCACCCGGGTGCTGGTGCACGAGCGGATCGCCGCCGACTTCACCGCGGCGCTGGCCGAGGCGGCCAAGGGCACCAGGGTCGGCCCGCCGAGCGACACCGAGGCGTTCTTCGGCCCCGTCAACAACGCGAACCAGCTGGAGCGGGTCACCGGCTTCCTGGACCGCACCCCGGCACACGCCGAGGTGGTCACCGGCGGTCAGCGTATCGGCAATCGGGGGTTCTTCTTCGCACCGACCGTGGTCACCGGCCTGCGGCAGGGCGACGAGATGATCCAGGACGAGGTGTTCGGGCCGGTCGTGACGGTGCAGACGTTCGGCGACGAGGACCAGGCGGTGCGCTGGGCCAACGACGTGCGGTACGGGCTGAGCGCCAGCGTCTGGACGCAGAACCACGGCCGGGCCATGCGGGTGTCGCGCCGGCTGGACTTCGGTGCGGTCTGGATCAACACCCACCTACCCTTCGTCTCCGAGATGCCGCACGGCGGCTACGGTCACTCCGGTTACGGCAAGGACCTGTCGATGTACGGGTTCGAGGAGTACACCCGGATCAAGCACGTGATGAGCTTCAATGACAGCCCCGTTCAGAGGTGATGGATGACCAGTTCTCCGGCTATCGAGTTCGCCGGTGTGCGCAAGGACTACCTGTCGCACGGTGAGTCAGTGCCCGCGGTGCGCAGCCTGGACCTGGCGATCGGGCAGGGCGAGTTCTTCTCGCTGCTCGGGCCGTCGGGCTGTGGCAAGACCACCACGATGCGGATGATCGCGGGCTTCGAGGCGCCGACCGAGGGCAAGGTGTTCCTCGACGGCCGGGACGTGACGGGCGTGGCGCCGAACAAGCGTGACGTCAACATGGTCTTCCAGTCGTACGCCCTCTTCCCGCATCTGACCGTCGCGCAGAACGTCGCGTTCGGCCTGGAACGCAAACGGGTGGGCAAGCCGGAGATCAAGCGCCGGGTCGCCGAGATGCTGGCGATCGTGTCGCTGACCGGCATGGAGAAGCGCCAGCCCAGGGAGATGTCCGGCGGCCAGCAGCAGCGGGTCGCCCTGGCCCGGGCCCTGGTCAACCACCCGCGGGCGCTGCTGCTCGACGAGCCGCTCGGCGCGCTGGACCTCAAGCTGCGCCAGCAGATGCAGGTCGAGCTGAAGCGGATCCAGCGCGAGGTGGGCATCACCTTCGTCTACGTCACCCACGACCAGGGTGAGGCGCTGACCATGTCGGACCGGATCGCGGTGATGAACAGCGGCCTGATCGAGCAGCTGGGCACCCCGCGGGAGATCTACGAGCGCCCGTCGACCCGGTTCGTGGCCGGGTTCATCGGCACCTCGAACATCGTCGACGGCACTGTCGGCCGGGTCGAGCAGGGCATCGCGGTGATCGACAAGGCGCCCGGCGAGCGGGTGGTGGTGCGGGTGCCGGACGGGGTCCGGGCCGGGCGGGAGATCGAGGTGTCGGTGCGCCCGGAGAAGATCGACCTGCACCGGTCGATGCCCGCCGCGACCGAAGGCAGCCTGCTCTCCGGCACCGTCACCGAGGTCGTCTACCACGGGACATCGACGAACTACACAGTGACCACCACCGCTGGGCCGGACTTCGTGGTGTTTGATCAGAACGCACAGAACGCCGAGGACGTCGCGTCTCGTGGCGAGCGCGTCTACCTCACCTGGGCCCCGCAGCACTCGTACCCGATCGGAGTCTGATGTTCCAGTCCAATAAGCCGAATCCCGCCCTCCTCCGGGGCATGACGCAGTCCCGGCTCGGCCGCCGTGACGCGCTGCGCCTCGGCGGGTTGTCGGCGATGGGCGCGTTCCTCGCCGCGTGTGGTGTCGAGGGCAAGGGCAAGCCGCAGGCCAGCATCGCGCCGGACGCCGTCGCCAAGTTCTGGGGCGGCAAGTCCCAGTCCGGTTCGCTGAACTTCGCGAACTGGCCGCTCTACATGGACCCGAAGAAGCCCGAGCTCAAGAAGTTCACCGCCAAGACCGGCATCAAGGTGACCTATGACGAGGTCATCCAGGAGATGGGCCCGTGGTTCGCCAAGGTCCAGCCGCAGCTGTCCGCCGGGCAGTCGATCGGCTACGACCTGATGGTGATCACCAACTCGGTCCAGTTCGGCCAGTTCCGCGACTCCGGCTTCCTGGCCCCGCTGGATCACTCCAAACTGCCGAACTACGCGGCCAACGCGGCCAAGTCGTACGCCTCCTCCACGTACGACCCGGGCAACACCTTCAGCATCCCGTACGCGTCCGGCATCACCGGCATCGCCTACGACCCGTCCAAGATCAAGCAGCCGGTCACCAGCCTCGCCGACCTGTGGAACCCGGCGTACAAGGGCAAGGTCGGCATGTTCAAGGACCTCCAGGAGCTGGGCAACTTCGGTCTGCTCGCGGCCGGCCTGGACCCCGGCAAATCCGACGAGGCGGCCTGGAAGAAGGCGGCCGCCAAGCTCAAGGAGCAGAAGGACGCCGGACTGGTCCGCAACTACTACGACCAGAGCTACGTCGACGCGCTCGGCAAGGGCGAGGTCTGGATCACCCAGGCCTGGTCCGGTGACATCTTCCAGAAGAACGTCTCGGACGGCACGAACTTCAAGTTCGTGATCCCGCAGGAGGGTGGCACGATCTGGACCGACAACATGGCCATCCCGGTCACCGCGGAGAACCCGGTCGACGCGATCATGCTGATGGACTTCCTGTACGAGCTGGACAACGCCACCACGCTCGCCGAATACATCAACTACGTCTGCCCGGTGCCCGGCGCGCAGGACCAGATGAAGAAGCACGCGGCCGCCGCCAAGGGTGAGGACCGCGACTTCCTGCTGTCGGTGGCCGAGAGCCCGCTGGTCTTCCCCGGCGAGCAGGAGTACAAGCGGCTGCACTACTACGTCAACTTCAACACCGCCGAGGAGAAGAACAACTTCGAGCGGGTGTTCCAGCCGATCGTGCTCGGGTAAGCCATGGACCGGGTGAAACGTACACTCGCGCCCTACCTGCTCGTACTCCCCGGCGGGTTGTGGCTCCTGCTCTTCTTCGCGGTGCCGATGGTGACCATGCTGTCGCTGTCGTTGCAGGAGGGCGACGTCGTCAACGGGTTCGTCTTCACGGGGCACTGGCAGAACTACACCGAGTCCCTGGCCGACTATCAGACCCAGTTGATCCGCTCGCTGGTGTACGGCGCCATCACGTCGTTCGTGCTGATCGTGATGGCGTTCCCGGTCGCCTACTGGATCGCCTTCTACGGTGGTCGGCGCAAGGCCACCTACCTGTTCCTGATCATGCTGCCGTTCTTCGTCTCGTTCGTGCTGCGCACCATCTCCTGGCGGATGCTGCTCACCGACGACGGGGTGCTGTTCCACCCGCTGAAGGAGGCCGGGCTGCTGCCGGCCGACTTCCAGGTGCTCGGCACCCCGGCCGCGGTGATCGCCGGACTGGTCTACAGCTTCCTGCCGTTCATGGTGCTGCCGATCTACGTGGCCCTGGAACGGATCGACCCGCGGGTGATCGAGGCGGCCCGGGACCTGTACGCCGGCCCGCTCACCAGCTTCCGCAAGGTGGTGTTCCCGCTGGCACTGCCCGGGGTGTTCGCCGGGGTGCTGATGACGTTCGTGCCGGCCAGCTCCGACTACGTCAACTCGGAGCTGCTCGGCAGTTCGGAGACCACCATGATCGGGCAGGTGGTGCAGGCGAAGTTCCTGGCCACCTCGGACTACCCGTCGGCGTCGGCGCTGTCGTTCACCCTGATGGCGGTGCTGCTGATCGGCGTCTTCACCTACGCCCGGATGCTCGGCACGGAGGACGTGATGAAGGTGGCGGCCCGATGACCGGCCGGGGCGGGCGCCTGCTGCACGCGTACACCTGGTTGTTGATCGCCTGGTTGGTTTTGCCGATCTCGGTGATGATCCTGTTCGGGTTCAACGATCCGAACGGCCGCTACAACCAGACCTGGCAGGGCTTCACCTTCAAGTGGTACCGCGAGGTCTTCGCCCTGGAGGCGCTGACCGGGGCGCTGGTCACCTCGCTGCTGGTGGCGGTGCTGACCGCGCTGATCGCGGGCGCGCTGGGCACCGGCATCGGCTACGCGCTGGGCCGCTTCCGGTTCCGTGGGGCGGGCGGGCTCAACCTGCTGATGTTCGCCGCGATCTCCTCGCCCGAGCTGGTGATGGGCTCGTCGCTGCTGAGCCTGTTCGTGACCACCGGGCTGCCGCTGGGCGTCGTCAGCATCACCATCGCGCACGTGATGTTCTCGGTGTCGTTCGTCGCGATCGTGGTCCGGGCCCGGGTGATGACCCTGGACCGGTCCCTGGAGGAGGCGGCCGCCGACCTGGGCGCGAGTGGCTGGACCACGTTCTGGAAGGTGATCTTCCCGATCATCCTGCCGGCGGTGATGTCCGGGGTGATGCTCGCGTTCGCACTGTCGATCGACGACTTCGTGATCACCAACTTCACCGCCGGGACCACCGAGACGTTCCCGCTGTGGATCTGGGGCGCCACCCGGGTCGGCCTGCCCCCGCAGGTCAACGTGATGGGCACGATGATCTTCGCGGCCGGGGTGCTGTTCGCGGTGCTCGCCAACGTGCGGTCCCGCACAAAAAGGGTCTCTCGGTAAGGGAAATAGCAGCAACGGCTCTTGTGTGCGACGGATTCCGTGGGCAGGATCGGTGTATCGCCTGGAAACGGTAGGAGAGATATCCGTGACCGACCTGTCCACGACCGCCCGTGACCACCTCTGGATGCATTTCACCCGGCTGTCCTCCTACCAGGACGCCCCGGTCCCGGTGATCACCCGTGGCGACGGCTGCTACGTCTGGGACTCCACCGGCCGCCGCTACCTCGACGGCCTCTCCGCGCTGTTCGTCGTCCAGACCGGCCACGGACGGCACGAACTGGCCGACGCCGCGGCCAAACAGGCGAGCGAACTGGCGTACTTCCCGATCTGGTCGTACGCCCACCCCAAGGCGATCGAACTGGCCGGCCGCCTCGCCGAGATGACCCCCGGCGACCTGAACCGGATCTTCTTCACCACCGGCGGCTCGGAGGCCGTCGAGTCGGCGTGGAAGCTGGCCCGCTCGTACTACAAGAAGGTCGGCAAACCCCTCAAGACCAAGGTCATCTCGCGGGCGGTCGCCTACCACGGCTCGTCGATGGGCGCCCTGTCGATCACCGGCATCCCCCCGTTCAAGCAGGACTTCGAACCCCTCGTCCCGTCCACGGCACGGGTGCCGAACACCAACTACTACCGCCGCCCCGACGAGTCCATGACCCCCTCGCAATTCGGCGTCTGGGCCGCCGACCGGATCGCCGAGATGATCGAGTTCGAGGGCCCGGACACCGTCGCCGCCGTCTACCTGGAACCGGTGCAGAACGCCGGCGGCTGCTTCCCACCGCCGCCCGGCTATTTCCAGCGGGTGCGCGAGATCTGTGACCGGTATGACGTGCTGCTCGTCTCCGACGAGGTGATCTGCGCGTTCGGCCGCCTCGGCGAATATTTCGGCGCCGACCGCTACGGCTACCAGCCCGACATCATCACCGTCGCCAAGGGCCTGACCAGCGGATACGTCCCGCTGGGTGCGATGATCGCGTCGGATCGCCTGGCCGAGCCGTTCCTCACCGGCGCCAACTGGTTCGCCCACGGCATCACCTACGGTGGTCACCCGGTCGGCTCCGCGGTCGCCCTCGCCAACCTCGACATCATCGAACGCGAGGGCCTCAACCAGCACGTCCGCGACAACAGCCCACTGTTCCGGTCCTACCTGGAACGCCTCCTCGACCTGCCGATCGTCGGCGACGTCCGCGGCGACGGCTACTTCTTCGGCATCGAGATGGTCAAGGACAAGACCACCAAGGAGACGTTCAACGCCGACGAGTCCGAGCGTCTGCTCCGCGGCTTCCTCTCGCAGGCGCTGTTCGACGCCGGCCTCTACTGCCGCGCCGACGACCGCGGCGACCCGGTGATCCAGCTGGCCCCGCCGCTGACCGCGACCGAAACCCAGTTCGCCGAGATCGAGCAGATCCTGCGGGCCGTCCTCACCGAGGCCCAGAACCGTCTCTGACCAGGCCGGGCGTGCCGGTTCCGGCCGGCGCGCCCCAAAACCCTTCTTCGGTACGCTCCACCAGAACGGTCCCGCTTCGTCCCCGCGACGCGGGCGGCCCGCCAGATCGTCCGGCGACCGCCGGGCGAATCCGCAGCCCCCGCACCCGGCCGACCCGAGCCACAGCCATGTGCCGCGAAACGGCGCGAATCAGACCGCAAGTAACCACGCGGGTTGGCGCCGGCCCGGGGCCACAGTCGCGTGCCGCGAAGTGGTGCGGATCGGACCGCAAGTCACCACGCGGGTTGGCGTCGGCCCGGGGCTGTGGTTGTGTGCCGCGAAGTGGTGCGGATCGGACCGCAAGTGGCCACGCGGGTTGGCGCCGACCCGGGGCCGCAGTCGTGTGCCGCGAAACGGTGCGGATCGGACCGGAAGTCACCGCGGGGGTTGGGCTGTGTATGTCCAGGCGGAGGCGCCTGAGCGAAGGGGGGCCTCCACCCGCTGGTAGTCGGATACCTCGTACTCGTCGGCTCGGGCCACGTCGTCGTCATTCACCGTGAACGCGATGCCCGCCACGGTGTCCCGGGCGTCGCCGGTGTGGATCAGGATCGGGTGGAAGCGCTCGCCGCTGACCGCCAGCACCTCCGGGTCGGTGATCTCCAGCTGCTCGACCCGGAACCCGACGATCCGGTCCTCCCGGCCGTTCAGCTCCCGGCCGAAGACACTCCTCTGCACGGCCGGATCACGCAGCGTCCCGTAGGAGAACAGCAGTGCCATGCCGGGATCCTATCCGCCGGATCCGGTTCCGCCCGCCGGGACGAAAGGCGTGGTCAGGTGGGCGGTGCCGAGTACACCGCCACGGGCCAGCAACTCCCGCCGGGTGCGCCGGGCCTGCTCCGGGTCGGCGTCGTGGTCGTAGCTGATCGCCGGGTTCCGTAGTTGGACGGCGTGCTGCACCACGTCCCCGGTCAGCACCAGATCGTCCCCGCGCCCGCCGGTGATCAGGACCGACTGGTGTCCCGGCGTGTGACCGGGGGTGGGCAGCGCGGTGATCCCGGGGTCCAGGGTGGTGCGCCCGTCCAGCAGTCGCAGCTGGTCCCGTTTCAGCAGCGGCCCGATCAGGGTGTCCGGCAGCCACGGATAGTGTTCCTGAACGGCGTCGAACTCGGCCCGCTGCAGCAGATATTCCGCTTCCGGGAAGGTCGGCTCCCCGTCCACCACGGCCCAGCCGATGTGATCGGTGTGCAGGTGGGTCAGCAGGACACGGGTGATGTCATCGGGCGTCACCCCGGCCTCGTCGAGCAGCCCCGGCAGCCGCCCCGGCTCCGGTGACCAGTCCGACGACGGCCCGAGCCCGGTGTCGACGAGCATCGTCGCGCCGCTGTCGCGCACCAGGAAGCACCGGAAGTCCAGATGCCACGGCGACTCCCCGGCCCCCTGCCACTCCTCGTCGCCTGCCCCGGGAAAGATCTCCCGAAGCGGCCGCTGATAGACACCGGTGGCGTCGGAGAGGGCAAGAACGGTCAGATCCCCGGCCTGCCATTCAACGATGCTCGTCACCGCGCGAGGTTAACGCACCCGATCAAACACGAGATCGACCGATGATCCGGCGGTACGACGACTCGGCGCGAGCGATGTCACCGGCTTCGGCGGCCAGCTCGGCGTCGGCGAACAGCTCCTGCCATCCGGCCGCGGCCCGCCCCGAGACGATCCGCGCCACCGCGCTGTCCCTGGCGGCGGAGGACGGAGCGGTGGGGGACAGGGTGGTGGGGGATGGAGCAGTGGGGGACGGGGTGGCGGAGGACGGGGTGGCGTCAGACGTGACGCCGCTGCCGATGAGGGCCTCGGTGACCAGGCCCCACCCGTACGGGAAAAGCGGCTCGTAGATCTTGTCACCGACGTTGACCGGGACCTGGGCGACCGATCCGGGCCACGACATGGGCAGCCGGCCGGTGAACGGGCGCCGCCCGAAGAGCACGTCGGCCACCCCGTCACCCTCGCCGCCGGGCAGCCACGACGCGACCAGTGCATCGATCCGGCCGAGCTGATCGGTGATCACTTGCGGACGGCCGGAGACGATCACCACCACGCATGCCGGGACGGCGGCGCACACCCGCTCCACCACCGCCCGGTCGGACGGCTGGAGGGTCAGCAGTTTGGGTTCGCGCTGCTGTTCGGTGCCGTAGGTCAGTTCCGGGCCGCCCACGTCGCCGAACCACTCGGCGTACGGGGTCTCGCCCACCACGACCACCCCCACCTCGGCGTTTCCGGCGGATGCGGAACCGTCGGCGCTGAACGTCACGTCCGGTGCGGCCGCGCGGATGGCGGACAGCACCGTCGTACCGGGAATGACGTCGCCGTTGCGGCCCTGCCAGTCGATCGTCCAGCCGCCGGCCTGGATGCCGATGTCGTCGGCGGCCCGCCCGGCCACGTGGATCCGCGTGCCGGGCCGCAACGGCAGCACGTCACCACTGTTCTTGAGCAGCACCTGGGACGCGGCGACCGCCTCCCGGGCCAGCGCGCGATGCTCGGGCGTCCCGACCGGGCCGACCGTGGCATAGGGGTTCTCGAACAGCCCGAGCCGGAACTTGACCCGCAGGATCCGGCCGACCGCGTCGTCGATCCGCGCGGTGGGCACCCGCCCGGCGAGCACCTCGGCTTTCAGGTTGCGCTGGAACAGTGGCGCCGAGTCGGGTTCCATGAACATGTCGACGCCCGCGTTGACCGCGGCCCGGATCTGTGAGCCGGTGGGTTCCGGGGTGCCGGCCGGCTCGTCCGGGGGCAGCTGCTGGGCGCCCTCCCAGTCGGTGACCACGAATCCGCCGAAGCCCAGCTCCCCCTTGAGATACCCCTCGATCAGCCGTTGGTTGGCGTGCATCCGGACGGGATTCCCGGTGCCGTCCTCGATCCAGTCGACGCTGGAGAACGACGGCATGACGGTCCACACGTCGTGGGAGGTGACGGCGGACGCGTACGGCGCGAGGTTGATCCGATCGAAATCGGCCCGGCTGGTGACGGTCACCCCCTGATCGATGGCGTATCCGTGATCCCCGGTGCCGTACCTGGTATCGCCGTCCCCGGCGAAATGCTTGACGGTGGCGGCCACCCCGCCGCCCTGCAACCCGTCGACG
Source organism: Actinoplanes sp. G11-F43 (assembly GCF_050589265.1). NCBI lineage: Bacteria > Bacillati > Actinomycetota > Actinomycetes > Micromonosporales > Micromonosporaceae > Actinoplanes > Actinoplanes sp. G11-F43. Next base: position 287,727 of record NZ_JBNZCE010000024.1, on the reverse strand, counting down.
GCGGCCCCACCGAGCCGGGTGACCAGGGCCGGATCCTCCCCGAAGCTCTCGAAGGCGCGGCCCCAGCGCTCGTCCCGGGAGACGCACAGGCAGGGCGCGAAGTCCCAGGGCATGCCGGTCGCGCGCATCTCGGCGGCGGTGGCCCGGTAGACCCGTTCGGTCAGGTCCGGGTCACGGCTCGACCCGAGGCCGACGTTGTGCGGGAAGACCGTCGCGCCGTGCACGTTGTTGTTGCCGTGCACCGCGTCCACCCCGTAGATCAGCGGGATCCGCAGCGGGGTGTCCAGGGCGGCCCGCTGCAGGCTGTTGATCATGTCAGCCCAGGCCGCCGGGGTGTTCGGGCTGGGCGCCGAGCCGCCGCCGGACAGCACCGACCCGAGCCGCCACGAGGTGACCAGGTCCGGGGCGCCGGCGACCTCGGCCCGTTCGGCCTGGGTCATCTGCCCGATCTTGTCGTCCAGGGTCATCCGGGCCAGCAGGTCGGCGGCCCGTGCCTCGGCCGGCAGCGCCGGGTCCAGATACGGGTGACGGGCGGCCGGTCCGGGCGCGGCGGACTTCCGCACGGCGACGACCGCGGCGGCGCCCAGCAGCACCACCGCCACCCCGGCGACGACCCAGCGGCGGCGGGTACGAACCTTCACGACTACCTCCCAGGGAAGTGATCGGCAGCGACCGGCGAGACCCGTAGCGGCGGGCCCGCTGGTGGCGGAGAGGCGGGCCCGGCGGGACACCGGCAATTGTCCGGTATCCACCCGCTCGGGCACCTGCCTGGCGCATGCTGGTGGGACGGACTTCCGACGGAGCTGACATGGCCGTATTGCTGATCGCTGAGGACGACGAGGACATCGCCCTGGTACTCGCCAGGGTGTTCAAGCGAACCGGAATGACCGTGCTGCGCGCATCGGACGGACGGGCGGCGCTGGAGGCGATCCTGGACAAGCGCCCGGACATCGTCCTTACCGATCTCGGCATGCCGCACATGGACGGCTGGGAGCTGATCGACGCCATCCGGGCGCACCCGGACGACGACGTGCGCCGGGTTCCGATCGCGATCCTGAGCGGCCACCTGCGGCCCGGGGATCCGCGCGCCGCCGAGTCGCAGGTCTGCGCGATCATGCTCAAGCCGTGCCCCAACGACCAGTTGCTGGCGACCATGGAGGAGCTGGTCACGATCGGTCTGCACGACCATGACGCGGCCGACAGCCGGTGCCCGGCCGACATGCCGGTCACGGTGTGAGCCCATATGGTGGTGCTGGGCGAGGCGGCGATCGCTCTGGAGAACGGCGCCTTTCTCGGCGCGCTGCTGGAGAGCATGGATGCCGGGGTGATCGCCTGTGACCGTGACGGTCTGGTCGTCTTCGCGAACAAGGCGATGCGCGAGATCTCCGGTTTCAGCCCGGACGGGCCGCTGCCGCCGGAGTTCGACGAGGCGGCCCACCGGCTGCTGATCAGCCCGGACATGCGCCCGATGGCGCGGTCCGAGACGCCGCTGGCGCGGGCCGTGCTGGGGGAGTTCGTCTCCGGTGAGGATGTGCTGGTCCGCCGGCCGGGACACCGGCTGCGGGTGTTCGACACCAGCGCGCAGCCGATCATCGGTCCGGACGGGGAACTGCTGGGCGCGGTCGCCGTCTCGCACGAGGTGACCGCGCTGCGCAGGGTGGAACGGTTCCGCAACTGTCACATCGCTGTCGAGCACGTGCTGAAGATGCACCGGTCGGCGGCCGAGGCGGCTCCGGAGGTGCTGCGGGCGGTCACCACCACGCTGGGCTGGCCGTCGGCCGAGCTGTTCCTGATCGACGAGGCGACCGGGTTGTTGCTGTCGGCCGGGCACTGGGATTCGTCGGGGCTGGAGACGGAGGGCTTCTTCGGGCACACCCCGGTGCGCGGACAGGGCATCACCGGCCGGGTGTGGGAGAGCGGCCGGCCGATCTGGGTGCCGGATCTGGGCCTGGATCCAGGATTGCGGACCGCCCACGAGCGGGAGCGGGTGCAGATCTGCCTGCGCCGCGGGGTGCGGACCGCGCTGGCCGTGCCGGTGCGCGACGGCGGCAACCTGCTGGGGGTGCTGACCTGTTACGCGGGCACCCAGGAGTACGAGCCGGATCTGCTCACCGTGCTGCTGGACGGGGTGGCCGCGCAGATCGGCATCTTCGTGGCGCAGCGCCGTGCCGAGGGGCTGTCCCGTCAGCTGGCCCGCGCCCAGAGCGACTTCGTCAACCTGGTGGGGCACGAGTTGCGTACCCCGCTGACCTCGATCACCGCGAACGCCACCCTGCTGGCCGAGGAGACCGGCCTGGATCCGGATGTCGGCCAGATGGTGCAGGCGATCGCCCGGAACGCCGGCGCCCTGCAGCGGATCGCGGACACTCTGCTGGATCTGGCCGGTCTCGACTCCGGTCATCTGGAGCTGGACATCCGCGAGGTGGATCTGGTCGCGCTGCTGGCCGACGCGGTGACCGGGCTGCGGCACAGTTGCGGGCGGCTCACCCTGGTCACCGAGTTGCCGGCCGAGCTGCACCTGCCGGCGGACGGGACCCGGCTGCGCCAGGTGGTGGACGACCTGCTGTCGAACGCGGTCCGGTACAGCCCGCCGGGGGCGCCGATGCACATCACGCTGCGGGCCATGGACACGGTGGCGGAGCTCTGTATCGCCGACAGCGGCATCGGCACGCCGCCGGGCGAGCACGCCCGCGTCTTCGACCGGTTCTTCCGCGGCAGCAACGTGCGCCATCAGGGCACCACCGGCAGCGGTCTGGGCCTGAGCCTGGCGCGGGCGATCATCCTGCTGCACGGCGGCACGATCAAGCTGACCGACAACAAGCCGTCCGGCACGATCGTCTGCGTCCGTCTCCCGCTGTCCGGCCCGCAGTGAGCGCGGCGCTGTCCGCCCCGGCGCGCACGCGGCGCTGTCCGGCCCGGCGCGCACGCGGCGCTGTCCGGCCCGGCGCGCGTGTGGCCATTTCCGGTCCGAATCGGACCGGAAATGGCCACGCGAACTGTGCGGCGCGCACGCGAACTATGCGGCGCGGCGGTCCCAGGCGTCCAGCAGCGCGGTGGCCTTGAGGGCGGTATTGATGCCGAGCCAGCGGGCCGGTTCCGGTTCCCAGCGGCGGGACCGGTGACCGACCCAGGGCAGGGCGGTGCGCGCGGTGTCCCTCTTCAAGATCAGATCAGCTAACGTACGCCCGGCGAGGTTGGCCGCCGCGACCCCGTCACCCACGTAGCCCCCGGCCCACGCCATGCCGTCACGCAGTCCGACGGACGGCATCCAGTCGCGGGGGATGCCGAGCGGCCCACCCCAGCGGTAGGCGATCGGCGGGTCGATTCCGAACAGCTCGGTGAGGGTGGCCCGCAGCGCCTCGAACACCGCGGGCACCCGGTCGTATCCGGGCCGGACCCGGGATCCGAAGTGGTACGGCGCGCCCCGCCCACCGAACGCGAGCCGGTCGTCGGCGGTCCGCTGCCCGTAGATGACCATCCGCCGCTCGTCGGTGAACGTCTCCCGCCGGGCCAGCCCGACGCGCTCCCAGAACCGCGCGGGCAGCGGCTCGGTGACGATCATCAGGGAGTAGATCGGCGCCAGCTCGCGGCGGAACCCGGCCAGCTCGGGGGTGTAGCCCTCCAGCGCCCGGACCACGGTGCCGGCGGTGACCACACCCGAATCCGTCGAGACGGTGCCGGGGCGCAGAGAACCGGCCCGGGTTCCCTCATGGATCGTCACACCCATCCGCTCGACCGCCGCGGCCAGCCCGCGGACCAGTTTGGCCGGGTGCACCACCGCGCAGTGTTCGCTGTAGATCCCGCCGAGCACCCCGGTCGCGGCGCACATGCCCCGGGCGGTGGCGGCGTCCACGAATCCCGGGTCGTGCCGGGCCCGCCGCAGCTGGGCCGGGGCGCGGACCAGTGACAGGGTGCCGCCCTTGGCGTAGTCGCAGTCGATGCCCTCGGCGGCGGCGGCCCGGCCCACCTCGTCGACCGATTCGTGCAGCGCGCGGTGCATGGCGGTGGCTGCCGGCGCCCCGTATCGGCGGGCCAGCCGGGCCTCGGAGGCCGGGAACGCCCCGGACACCCAGCCGCCGTTGCGCCCGGACGCGCCGAACCCGCAGTACTCCGCTTCGAGGATCACGATCCGTGTCGAGGGGGCGGCCTGGGCGAGGTAGTACGCGGTCCAGAGGCCGGTGTACCCGCCGCCGGCGATCGCGACGTCGGCATCGCGGTCCCCGGCGAGCGGCGGGCGCTTCTCGATCGGGCCCAGGCTGTCGAGCCAGAAGGAGGGGCTGTGCATGTGGTTACCGAGTTCCCCAGGCGTAGGTCTGTTTGGCGAGCCGCAGGTACATGAACGTGTCGGCGGAGGTGACGCCGTCGATCGCCCGCACCTTCTCGTTGAGGATGTCGAGCAGGTGGTCGTCGTCGGTGCAGACCACCTCGGCGAGCAGGTCGTACCGCCCGGCGCAGATCACCACGTAGTCCACCTCGGGTATCGCGGCCAGCCGGTCGGCGATGGTGCGCAGATCACCGTTGACCCGCAGGCCGACCATCGCCTGCCGGGCGAAGCCCAGGGTGAGCGGGTCGGTGACCGCGACGATCTGCATCAGGCCGTTGTCGAGCAGGCGCTGCACCCGCTGGCGCACCGCCGCCTCGGACAGCCCGATCGTCTTGGCCAGCGTCGCGTACGACATCCGCCCGTCGCGTTGCAGATGCTCGATGATCAATTTGTTCGTATCGTCCAGCGTCACGTCCGTCACGGCGCGATTCTTCCCCGATCCGGTTGACGAGGGCAAAGGAGTCGCCCGTCAGGTGTGCAGTGCGCGGCGCAGGATGCCGAGGCCGCGCTCCAGTTCCGCGTCGCCGATCACCAGGGGCGGCAGGAAACGCAGCACATTGCCGTACGTGCCACAGGTAAGCGTCAGCAGCCCGGCCTCGTGACAGCGTCGCGACACCGCTGCGGTCCGGGTCGGGTCGGGTTCACCACCGGGCAGCACGAGTTCGATCGCCAGCATCGCGCCCCGGCCGCGTACCTCGGCAATGCCCTGATCAACGTCGGTCAGCGCGGCTCTGATGGTGGTCTCGATCCGCCGGGCCGCCGCGTTCAGGTCGAGCATGCGCATCGTCTCGATGGCGGCGAGGGCCGCCGCGCAGGCGATCGGATTCCCGCCGTACGTGCCACCCAGCCCACCGGCGTGCACCGCGTCCATCAGTTCGGCCCGCCCGGTCACCCCGGCGATCGGCAGCCCGCCGCCCATGCCCTTGGCGGTGGTGATCAGATCGGGTTCCAGGCCCTCGTCCTCGGACGCGAACCACTGCCCGGTGCGGGCGAAACCGGTCTGGATCTCGTCGGCGATGAACACCGCGCCGTTCGCCTTCGCCCAGGCCGCGAGTGCCGGGAGGAAACCCTTCGCCGGTACGACGAACCCGCCCTCACCCTGGATCGGCTCGATCAGCACGGCGGCCACGTTGGACCCGCCGACCTGTTTCTCGATCACGTCGATCGCCCGGCGGGCGGCCTCGGCGCCGGTCAGCCCGCCGTCGCGCAGCGGGTACGACACCGGCGCCCGGTACACCTCCGGCGCGAACGGCCCGAACCGGTGCTTGTACGGCATGTTCTTCGCGGTCAGTGCCATGGTCAGGTTGGTGCGCCCGTGATAGGCGTGGTCGAACACCACCACCGCCTGCCGCCCGGTCGCGTGCCGGGCGATCTTGACGGCGTTCTCCACCGCCTCGGCGCCCGAGTTGAACAGCGCGGCCCGTTTCTCGAACCGGCCCGGCGTCAGCTCGATCAACCGTTCGCAGACCGCCACGTACGACTCGTAGGGCGCCACCATGAAACAGGTGTGGGTGAACCGCTCGACCTGCTCCCGGACCGCCGCGACCACGGCCGGCGCCGCGTTGCCGACGCTGGTGACCGCGATCCCGGAGGCGAAGTCGATCCACTCCCGGCCGTCGACGTCGGTGAGCGTGCCCCCGGCCGCGTGGTCCACATAGGCGTCCACCACCGAGCCGACGCCCTTGGCGACCGCCGACAGACGCCGCTTGTGCAGCTGCTCCGACGTGGCCATGCTCAGGCCCCCAGGTGGTGCATGACGTGCTTGATCCGGGTGTAGTCCTCCAGCCCGTACACCGAAAGGTCCTTGCCGTGCCCGGAGTGTTTGAAGCCGCCGTGCGGCATCTCGGCGACCAGCGGGATGTGGCAGTTGACCCAGACACAGCCGAAGTCGAGGCGCTGTGTCATCCGCATCGCGGTGCCGTGGTCCTTCGTCCAGACGCTGGAGGCCAGGGCGTAGTCGACCCCGTTGGCGTACGCCACCGCCTCGTCCTCATCGGTGAACCGCTGCACGGTGATCACCGGGCCGAACACCTCGTTCTGGATGATCTCGTCGTCCTGCCGCAGCCCGGAGACCACGGTGGGCGCGTAGAAGAAGCCGCGGTCGCCGACCCGGGCGCCGCCGGCCTGCAGGATCGCGTGGTCCGGCAGCCGGTCGACGAAACCGCTGACCCGGGCCAGCTGGTTCGCGTTGTTGACCGGCCCGTAGAGCACGTCCTCGTCGTCCGGCGCGCCGGTCCGGGTGTTGCGGGCCTGCTCGGCCAGCGCGGCCACGAAGTCGTCGTAGACGCCGGCCTGGGCCAGCACCCGGGTGGCGGCGGTGCAGTCCTGCCCGGCGTTGAAGTAGCCGGCCTCGGCGATCGACGCGGCCGCCGCCTCCACGTCGGCGTCGTCGAAGACCACCACCGGGGCCTTGCCGCCCAGCTCCAGGTGGGTGCGCTTGAGGTCGGTGGCGGCGCTGCCGGCCACCTCCATGCCGGCCCGCACCGAGCCGGTGATCGACACCATCCGCGGGGTGCGGTGGGTGACCAGGGCGCGGCCGGTGTCCCGGTCGCCGAGGACCACGTTGAACAGCCCGGCCGGGAGGAACTCGGCGGCGATCTCGGCCAGCAGCACGCTGGTCACCGGGGTGGTGTCGGACGGCTTGAGCACCACGGCGTTGCCCGCGGCCAGCGCCGGCGCGATCTTCCACATGGCCATCATCAGCGGGTAGTTCCACGGGGTGACCTGGGCGCAGACCCCGATCGGCTCGCGCCGCACGTAGCTCTCGTAGCCGTTCAGGTACTGCCCGGCGGAGCGGCCCTCCAGCACCCGGGCGGCGCCGGCGAAGAACCGCAGGTGGTCCACTGACGGCGGCAGCTCCTCGCTGGCGGTCAGGCCGAGCGGCTTGCCGGTGTTCTTCGACTCGGCGGCCACGAGCTCGTCGGCGCGGGCCTCGATCGCGTCGGCGAACTTCAGCAGCGCCCGCTGCCGGTCGGCCGGGGTGGTGTCGCGCCACTGCGGGAAGGCCTTCGCGGCGGCGGTCATCGCACGGTCGACGTCCTCGGCGCCGGAGACCGGGGCGGAGGCGAACACCTCCCCGGTGGACGGGTCGACGAGGTCCTCGTACCGCCCCCCGGCGGGCGCGACGGCTTCGCCCCCGATCAGGTTGTGCAGCACCGTCTTCGCGCTCATCCCGCCTCCAGCTGTGGTATCAGCGAATTCGGCCCCATCTTTTCCGCTGAATCCGTCGCGAACAAGAGAAACGACCAAATTTTCCGTACGAACTCAGCGGGTCCCGTGGCGGCGCACAGCCAGCACCGCGACGTCGTCGGTCGGCGGCTCGTCAGCGGTGCCGGCCATGACCGTAGCGCAGACCGACTCCGCAGTGTCGGCCTTGATGATGCCGGTCAGCCGTTTCAGGCCGATGTCGATCACCTCGTCCCGGCGTTCCACCAGACCGTCGGTGTAGCAGAACAGCAACGCGCCCGGCGCCAGCTCCAGTGCCGTGGTGCGCCGGGGCCGTCGCGAGCGGGCCACCCCGAGCGGCGGGTCGATCGGGATGGCGGCCAGCACCGCCGGAACGCCGGGACCGGCCAGCACCGGGCGCAGATGACCGGCCGAGGAGACCAGCGCCCACTCCCGGGACGGGCTGACCATCGCGTACAGCACGGTGGTGAGACTGCCCGCCTCGAAGGTGCGCACCTTCCGGTTCAGCAGGGTGAGCACGTCGGACGGGTCGTCGCAGATCAGCGCGTACGCCCGGAGCGCGCTGCGGATCCGGCCCATCACCACCGCGGAGGCCAGCCCGTGCCCGGACACGTCGCCGATCACCACACCCAGCCAGCCGGACGGCAGGACGAAGACGTCGTACCAGTCGCCGCCGATGCCGAACGCGTGACCCGGCACGTAGCGGGCGGCCAGGTCGACGCCGGGCACCCGCGGCAGCCGGTCGGGCAGCAGACTGCGCTGCAGGGCCAGGGCGGTGGCCTGGCCCAGCAGCTCGTCGAGATCGTCGTCGACGCCCGGCACGGAATCAGCCTAGTGTCCGGCGGCCGTCACGAGCCGGTCCGGCGCACCTCGGAAGGGGTCACCAGGACCCGGCCGGGACCGGCCGGGCGGACCGGCCCGGTCAGCTCGACAGTGGCCGCGCAGGGCAGGTCGCCGGCTGACGTCCCGGCGAGAACCCGCAGCTCACCGGGCTCCACCACACGTTTGAGGGCGAGTCCGGTGAACGCCGTCCGGTCGGTGTGGACCCGGAAGACGACCTCGGCCTCGGCGCCGGCGGCCAGTTCGACCCGCTGGAATCCGGTCAACTGAATCACCGGACGGGTGACCTGGGCGACCGGGTCGGACAGGTAGAGCTGCACCACTTCGGACCCGGCCCGGCCACCGGTGTTGCGCACCCGGACGGTGGCGGTGAACTCCCCGTCGGTCGGCACCCGGTCCGCCGACAGCCGCAGCCCGTCCACCGCGAACGTGGTGTACGACCGGCCGTGGCCGAACGCGAACAGCGGCGTCGGATCCAGGTTGCTGGTGCCCAGGTGCTCGGCGCCGAGCCGGGGCTGCAGGTAGGTGCCGGGCTGCCCGCCCGGGTCCCGCGGGATCTGCACCGGCAGTTTCCCGGCCGGCTGCACCCGCCCGGACAGCACGCCGGCGATCGCCGGGCCGCCCTCCTCACCCGGCATGAACGCCTGCACCAGTGCGGCGGCCCGGCCGGCCACCGCGCCCAGCGCGTACGGCCGGCCGGAGACCACCACGACCACCACCGGCTTCCCGGTCGCCAGCAGCGCCTCCACCAGCTCCGCCTGCACCCCGGGCAGGGCCAGGTCGGCGGCGTCGCAGCCCTCACCGGAGGTGCCGTTGCCGAACAGCCCGGCCAGGTCACCGACGAAGGCGAGGACCAGGTCGGCCGACTCGGCGGCGGCCACCGCCTCGGCGAACCCGGAACGATCGTCGCCGTCCACCGCGCAGCCCCGGGCGTACACGAAATCGGTCTCCGGCATCTCGGCGCGCAGCGCCTCGACCGCGGTGGGCAGCGCGATCTCCGGTTTGACACCCGGATAGCGCGGCAGCACGTGGTTGGGGAAGGCGTAGCAGCCCAGGAAGGTGCTCGCGTCGTCGGCGCACGGCCCGGCCACCGCGATCCGGCCGCCCGGGGACAGCGGCAGGGCGGTGCCCGGGTCGAGCAGCACGATCGAGCGTTCGGCCAGCTCCCGGGCCAGTTCCCGGTTGCCGGCCGAGTCCAGCGCGACCTGATCGGCGCCGGCCACCGTGGACTCCGGTGTCCAGCCCTCGTCGAGCAGGCCGAGCCGCGCCTTCTGCAGCAGCACCCGGCGGGCCGCCCGGTCGATCAGCGCCTCGTCGTCCAGGTCGCCCGGCTGGAATCCGATGGTGTCCGGCAGTTCGACGTCGATGCCGGCGGCCAGGGCCAGCCGCCCGGCGCCGGCCGAGTCGGCGGCCACCCGGTGGTTGGCGGCCAGTAACGGGATCGACCAGTAGTCCGAGACGACCGTGCCGGTGAAGCCCCACTCGTCCCGCAGCAGGTCGGTGAGCAGCCACGAGTCGGCGCCGGCCGGCACTCCGTCGACATCGGAGTAGGAGTTCATCACCGAGTCGGCGCCGCCCTCGCGGATCGCCGTCTCGAACGGTGGCAGGATCACGTCGATCAGCTCGCGGCGGCCCATCGGCACCGGTCCGTGGTTGCGGGCGGCCCGCGACGCGGAGTAACCGGCGAAGTGCTTGAGGGTGGCGATCACCCCGGCGGACTGCAACCCGCGGACGTACGCCGCACCGACCGTCGCCACCAGGTACGGGTCTTCGCCGATCGACTCCTCGACCCGCCCCCACCGGTAGTCGCGGACCACGTCGAGCACCGGGGACAGGCCCTGGTGCACGCCGAGCGCGGCCATGTCCCGGCCGATCGCCGCGGCCATCCGCTCGACCAGCTCCGGGTCGAAGGTGGCGCCCCAGTTGATGGCGGCCGGGTAGACGGTGGCGCCGTGCGCGGTGAACCCGGTCAGGCACTCCTCGTGCACGATCGCCGGGATGCCCAGGCGCGACGAGGTCATCACGATGCGCTGCTGGCGGACCACCTCGGCGGCGCCCTCGGCCACGGTGAGCGGGTAGCTGCCGTAGACCCGGGTGAGGTGGCCGAGACCGTGGCGGCTGGCGTCCTCCAGGGCCGGGCCGGCGGAGAACTCGTTCTCCATGGGGGCGACCTGGTGGCCGTCCTCCGGCTCCGGGCCGGCCGGGCCGGTGGCGCCCTTGTCCTTGCCGAGCCACCGGCTGCCGAGCTGGCCCACCTTCTCCTCGACGGTCATCGTGGCGAGCAGCGCCTCGACCCGCTCGGCGAGCGGCAGCGCGGGATCCCGCCAGAGTTGTGCAGTCAACGAAAACCTCCGAAAGTTTCGGTGCCCCCGGAACTTGGTCCGGTCGGCCGCACCGGACGGTGACGCGGCCGGCCGGCCTCGCCAATGCTTGCGCCTCAAGCATGGTTCAGGCAAGAGTCTTGACACTCCTCACGGCGAAACCCTACGTTAACGAAACCTCGCGTTAATTTGCAGCCGGCACTCGAAACTTTCGGCACCCCCTCCTTTTCGGTTTCCCCCTTGGAGATCACTGTGAAGCGCAGGAACTTTCTGACCCTCTCCGCGGGCGCCGCGGCCGGCGCCGCGCTGGCCGCCTGTGGCAGCTCCGGTCCCGGCGACACCGGCGGCGCCGCCAAAGCCGGTGAGGCCACCTACTGGTCGCTCAGCGGCCCGCCCGGCGAATCGGTCCGGCAGGGCGCGGTGGACCGGTTCAACAAGGCCAACCCGGACGGCCAGATCAAGCTGAACCTGTTCCAGAACGACGCCTACAAGGACAAGCTGAAGACCGCCTTCGGCGCCGGCCAGCAGCCCACCGTGGTGTGGGGCTGGGGCGGCGGCGGCCTGAAGAGCTACGTCGACGCCGGCCAGGTCGACGACCTCACCGACTGGTTCGCGCAGAACGCCGCGGTCAAGGACCGGCTCTTCCCGTCCTCGTTCGGCCCGGCCACCATCGGCGGCAAGATCTACGCGATGCCGGCCGAGACGGTCCAGCCGATCGTGCTCTTCTACAACAAGGAGGTCTTCGACAACCTGAAGGTCTCCCCGCCGCAGTCCTGGGCCGAGATCATGGAGCTGGTCCCGAAGTTCAACGCGGCCAAGATCGCGCCGTTCTCGCTCGGCGGCCAGTCCCGCTGGACCAGCATGATGTGGCTGGAGTTCCTCTTCGACCGGATCGGCGGCCAGACCGTCTTCGGTGACGTCTTCGAGGGCAAGGCCAACGCCTGGAGCAACCCGGCCGCCATCGACGCGCTCACCAAGATGCAGGAGCTGATCAAGGCGAACGGCTTCGTCAACGGCTTCAACTCGATCACCGCCGACTCCAACGCCGACCAGGCCCTGCTCTATCGGGGCAAGGCCGCGATGATGGTGCACGGCTCCTGGTCGTACGGCATCCAGCTGGCCGAGGGTGGCAGCTTCGTCAAGGACGGCAAGCTCGGCTACATGAACTTCCCCGGCGTCGACGGCGGCAAGGGCGACCCCAACGACACCGTCGGCAACGCCGGCCAATACCTGTCGATCTCGTCCAACGCCAGCGCCGAGCAGAAGGACATCGCCAAGAAGTTCTTCACCAGCCTGCTCGACGACACCGAGCAGAGCGACTGGATCAAGACCGGCGGTGTGCCGATCATCAAGGGCGCCGACGCCAAACTCGCCACCTCGCCGGACGCCGACTTCCTCAAGTTCGTCTACGGCGTGGCCAGCAACGCCAAGGTGTTCGCCCAGTCCTGGGACCAGGCGCTCAGCCCGACCGCGGCGGAGACCCTGCTGGACAACATCGCCAAACTGTTCACCCAGTCGATCGGCCCGCAGCAGTTCGCCGACAACATGAACGCGGTCATCGGCAAATGACCATGGCTCCGCCGGTCGTGCGGACCGCTCCTCCCGGTGGCAACGCCGGGGGGAGCGGGTCCGTCTCCTGGATGGCCTGGCCGGCCCTGATCGCCTTCACCCTGTTCGGCCTGGTGCCGCTGGTCGGCGTGTTCGTGCTCAGCTTCACCGAGTGGAACATCACCGGCCAGGTCAAGCCGGCCGGCCTGGAGAGCTGGCGCGCCGTGCTCGGCGACCCCGACCTGCTGCACACGCTCTGGGTCACCTTCCTGATCATGGCGTTCTCGTGGCTGGTGCAGACCCCGATCTCCATCCTGATCGGTGTGTTCCTGGCCGCCCGGCAGCGGTACCGCGCGGTGCTCGCGGTGCTCTACTTCATCCCGCTGCTGCTCAGCCAGGCCGCCATCTCGATCACCTACAAGGCGCTGCTCGACCCGAACTTCGGTCTCGGCGCCAGCCTCGGCTGGGAGTTCCTGCGACAGGACTGGCTCGGTGACCCCGTACTGGCGCTGGGTGTGGTGATCTTCGTGGTGTCCTGGCAGTTCATCCCGTTCCACTCACTGATCTACCAGGGCGGGGTGCGGCAGATCCCGGCCAGCATGTACGAGGCCGCCCAGATCGACGGCGCCGGGCGGATCCGGCAGTTCTTCAGCATCACGCTGCCGCAACTCAAGTACACGATCATCACGTCGTCCACGCTGATGGTCGTCGGGTCGCTGACCTTCTTCGACCTGATCTGGGTGCTCACCGCCGGCGGCCCCGGCGGCGCCACCAGCGCCCTGGCCGTCGACATGTACCAGCGCGGCTTCAAAGCCAACCTGATGGGCCCGGCCAGTGCCATCGCCGTGATCCTGGTGCTGTGCGGACTCGCGCTCGCGCTCGGGCTGCGCCGGCTCGGCGGCCGCAACCAGGCCGACAGCCAGCTGGAAGGAATGTGACGTGACGACGCTGCTGTCCCCACCGGTGCGCAAGACTCCCGCGCCGCCACCCACCCGCCGCCGGTTCCAGCCGCTGACCTGGAACTGGGCCGGCGGACTGGCCGGCTGGCTGTGGCTCGCCATCGTGATCGTGCCGATCTACTGGATCGTCATCACCAGCCTCAAGGTGCAGAACGACTACTACGCCACCAACCCGCTCGCCCCGCCGACCTCGCCCACCCTGGAGAACTACCGGTTCGTGCTGGAGAGCGACTTCGTCCAGTACTTCACCAACAGCGTGATCGTCACGGTCGGCGCGGTCGGGCCGGCGGTGCTGGTGTCGTTCATGGCGGCGTACGCGATCATCCGGGGGAGTGCCGGGAGCCGCTTCCTGCGCGGGGTCAACGGCCTGTTCCTGATGGGCCTGGCGATCCCGCTGCAGGCGGTGATCATCCCGATCTACCTGATCATCATCAAGATTCAGATGTACGACACCCTGGGCGCGATCATCCTGCCGTCGCTAGCCTTCGCCATCCCGCTGTCGGTGCTCGTGCTCGCCAACTTCATCCGCGACGTGCCGAAGGAACTCTTCGAATCGATGCGGATGGACGGCGCCACCGAGTGGGGCACCCTGTGGCGGCTGGCGTTCCCGCTGACCCGGCCGGCACTGGTGACGGTGACCATCTACCAGGGCCTGACCGTGTGGAACGGCTTCGTACTGCCGCTGATCCTGACCCAGAGCCCGGAGAAACGCACCCTGCCGCTGGCCCTGTGGGAGTTCCAGGGCCAGTACAGCGTCAACATCCCGGCCGTCCTGGCGTCGGTGGTGCTGACCGCACTGCCGATCCTCACCCTGTACGTGATCGGCCGCCGTCAGCTGCTGAGCGGCCTGACCGCCGGCTTCGGCAAGTGAACCGCACACGGTTCGGCGGGTCCTGATTCGTGTGCCGATCCGCGGCTGGCAGCCAGCCGCGGATCGGCACACGAACCGCCGGCTCCCGTCGCCCGCCGTCTCGCTGACGAGGCGGTCCGCTCGCGATCGCCCGCGCCCTCACGTCCACAGGCGACCGCAAGTCATCCGGCACCGGCACGAGCCAGCGCGACGGTCCACTGTCCAGCGAAAGGGTGGCTCTCGATCATCCGAGCGGGGCGGTGCTCTCCCGAACCTCCAAGCGGGTGACCAGCTCCACCCGCGGCGTCTCGATGCTCTCCCCCCGGGACAGCCGCAGCACCGTCCGGGCCGCCAGCGCGCCCATCTCGGCCAGCGGCTGGCGCACCGTCGTCAACGGCGGCGACGCCCAGCGGGACTCCGGCAGATCGTCGAAACCCACCACACTCAACTGATCCGGCACCCGCAGCCCACGCCGCCGGGCCGCCTCACAGACACCCAGCGCCATCAGGTCACTGGACGCGAAGATCGCCGTCGGAGGCTCGGCCAGATCCAGCAGCTGGTTGCCGGCCACGAACCCCGCCTCGTGCCGGAAGTCACCGGTCGTGATCAGCTGCTCGTCCACCCGCGCCCCGGCCGCCTCCATCGCCGAACGGTAGCCGTCCAGCCGCGCCCGGCTGCACAACAGATGCCGCGGCCCGGCCACGAACCCGATCCGCCGGTGCCCCAGCTCCAGCAGATGATCGGTGGCGGTGCGGCCCCCCGACCAGTTCGTCGCCCCGATCGTCGGCACCTCGGCGGACACCCCACCGGCCGGGTCGATGATCACCACCGGGACCTTCAGCCGGTGCAACTCGCTGTGCACCGGCTCGGCCACGTCCGACGTCACGAAGATGACGCCGTCCGAGGCACGGGCCCGCAGATTCTGCAGCCACTGGCGGGTCGCGCTGCTGCGCCGGTGCACCTGGGACACCACCGTCCCGACACCGGCGGTGTGCGTCACGTCCTCGACACCCCGGATCAGCTCCAGGGCCCACGGGCTGTCCAGGTCGTTGAAGACCAGGTCGACCAGGCGGGCCCGCCCGGAATGCCGAGAGTTGCGAGGACGGTAGTCGTGCTCTCGCAGAAGCCTCTCGATGAGCTCACGTGTGCTCGGCGACACATCGGAACGTCCGTTGAGCACGCGGGACACGGTCGGCACCGAGACACCGGCGGCTTCCGCGATCGCCGCGATGGTTACTCGTCCCCTGCCAGTGGCCACGGAGGTGCTCCTTACCGCCGGCCCAGGTAGGCTGCAACTTTCGGAACCCGGCACCGAAATGATGCCACGCCGCACGCTTGGGAGAAACGCCTGGTCGGGGTGGGATCGCTCCCAGTTCCGCCGCTTCTCTATTTCGCGTCCGCTCTGCGCCGGTTCCGCTTCTTTCCACGCCTGCTAGACGACTGCTCCGCGACGCGAAACGTCCATTTCCGCACGCGTGATGGTGGCGAGCCCCACGCTGCGGCCCACCGCCCGCCCCTCCGCGGCCCGAGATCGCGTGCCGCGTTGCGGTGCGAAACGCACCGGAACGCGGCACCGTGCCGCCCGGCCGTGCCGCCCGGCCGTGCCGCCCGGCCGTGCTGCCCGGCCGTGCCGCCCGGCCGTGCCGTCACACGGCCTTCGTCCTTGGGCGATCGCGGTTTGACCGCCGGCCTCTCGGGGCTGCGGGGGACCGGCCGTCAGGCGAACCGGGGGATGATCTCCTCGGCGAAACGCAGCAGCGGCTCGTGGTCGTAGGCCACGCGCGGGATGTAGACGATGAAGTAGTCGGCGCCGGCCTCGGCGAGACGCTCCAGCCGTGCGACGGTGTCGGCGGTGGACTCGGCCGGATCGAACATGACGCTCGTCGACTTCTTGATCCGGTCGTAGTCACGATCGAGCTTGTCGCAGTGGGCTCGCAGCACCGCGGCCTTCTGCCGGAAGATCTCCGGGTCGCCGTTGCCGAAGTTGCAGCCGTCGGCGTACTTCGCGACCAGCTTCAGCGTCACCTTCTCGCCACCGCCGCCGAGCCAGAACGACGGATGCGGCTTGCGGACCCCCTTCGGCTCGTTGATCGGCTGGTCGATCCGGTAGTGCTTCCCCGCGAAGACCGGCCGGTCCTCGGTCCACATCTTGTGCACGACCTCGACCGCCTCCCGGAAGGCGGCCATCCGTTCCGGAACCTCGGCCCACTCGTAGCCGTAGGCCTTCCACTCGTGCTCGTACCATCCGGCACCGAGCCCCGCGTAGAGCCGCCCGTGACTGGCCACGTCGACAGTGGAGGCGATCTTGGCGTAGAGGGACGGGTGCCGGTACCCGTTGCAGCCGACCATCTGTCCGATGTTGACCCGGCTGGTGTCCCGGGCGAGTGTCGACGTGACCGTCCATGCCTCGAAAGTCGTGTTCATGGTGGGCTCGGGAACAGTGTGGAAGTGGTCGTACACCCACACCGAATCCCACGGCCCGGCATCGGCGAGCTTCGCCACGGCCGTCATCGCCTCGTACTGCTCGACCGGGTCGGCGATCTCGACCAGGTCCATCCGCCATCCCTGCGGCACGAATACCCCGAAACCAATGCTCATGAGATCAACTTACCCAGTGCCGGCCCGTCCAGCCCTGTGCCGGGAGAGCCGGCGGATCCCTCGAAAAAATCTTGACGGAAGAGTTGGCACTCGGGCTGGGGTAGTGCTAAAAAATGTCTTGTCGGTACTGGTCAGAGACAGATGACCACCGACCTCGGCGAGTTTTGTCAGCCGAGCGCCACGCGCCACCGGACCGCCCGGTGGCCGCTACGAGGAGGTTGATCGTGGTGCTGACTTTCGATCCTTTCCGCGAGTTCGACCGTCTGGCCGACCGGATGCTCGGCGTCCCGGCGATCCCCGGCCCGGCAGCCGCGGCGATGCCGATGGATCTGTACCGTTCCGGTGACCACTTCGTTCTCCACTGCGACCTGGCGGGCATCGACCCCGGCTCGATCGAGGTGGACGTCGACGGCCGGGTCCTCACCATCCGGGCCGAGCGTTCCGCCCGCACCGACGCCGACGTGCAGTGGGTGCGCCGCGAGCGGGTGACCGGCACGTTCGAGCGCCGTCTGACCCTGGGCGACGGCCTGGACCTGTCCCGCATCGACGCCACCTGGAACGACGGTGTCCTGACACTCACCATCCCGATCGCCGAGGCCGCGAAGCCCCGCCGCATCACCATCGCCACCGACCGCGGCCCCGCCCTGACCACCACCGGTGACCGGGGCCCGACCCTGACCGCGTCCAGTGATCGGGGTCAGGCCGTGACTTCCGGCGGCGACCGTGGCCCGGCTCTGACCGCGTCCAGCGACCGTGGTCAGGCCCTGACCTCCGACGGCGACCACCGGCCCGCGGCGGACAATCCCGTCATCAAGGGTGAGTCGTCCCGCGCTTGATCGTTTACGCCCCTTGACCGGGCCGGCGATACGCCGGCCCGGTCTTCGTGTCCGCTGTTTCGGTCGGCCCGCCCGCTGGTCGCCCACCGTCTCTTCCGGGAAGGCTGCGGACAGAACTGCCCACTCCCGGGGAGAAGGCGTCAGGCGGGGCCGTTGTTCCGCCAAGCCAAGGCGGCTGTCAGAGCCCGTTCTGCTAGACGGTGATCGGCGAGCCGATAGGTGCTCGCTGGGCAGGCGTGGTGGAGACACTTCCCCGGGCCAGGCGGTGTTGATGTGCCCTCAGTGCCGAAAGGCTGCTTCTGAAGCGGATGCGGTTGCCGGGCCGGGGCGCCGCGGACGTGACGTTTGGCCAGACGTGATGTGGATGTGGCTCCTGAGCCGGGCCGGTGCCGATGAAACGTGAGGTGCCGATGGTGCCTGGCGTTCCGATGGCGCGGGGGGAGCCGATGAGGCTCGGGGTTCGAATGAGCCCAGTGAGCCGGGTGAAGCCTGTGGTCCGGACGAGGCTTGTGGTTTCAGCGATGGCGGCGTGACCGGTGGTCCCCGTGGAACAGGTGAGGACGTCGGGTCGCCGTGATGCTGGAGGTGGCTTGCGGGTCGGTGGGTAGCGGTGATGCTGGCGGTGTCTTACGAGTCGGGGCGATCGCCTGCGGCCGTTGCTCAGGATGTCACGGATGGGGCCGACGGCTCGCGTGGTGACGGGGTGACCGCCGGGTGGGTTGCGGCTGCCGGGGCCGGTGTTGATGGTGGGACAGCCGGGCCTGGTCATATGCAGAGTGGCGGCCGGGCCGACAGGGCGCCGGCGTGGTTCCGGGACAACGGAGATACCGAGGTGGCCGCTGAGGGCTTTGGTGATGCCGCGGCCATCGGGCCGGATGGTGTCGATGTGGGCGCAGGTGCCCGGGGGCCGATGCGGTGATGGCGTGGCCGATGAGACGGATGGTGGCAGCGGGACTGCCGGGTCGCGGAGTGCGCCGTCGGGCCGATGAGGTGCGCTGATGGTCGCGGGGAACTCCGGCGTCCGGGGGCGCGGCGGGCTGGACGGCTGGAATTCGGCGATGGTCGGGGCGCGGATCGGGCGGAGTGGAGGTTGTTAGGATATGGCGTGATAGGGGAGGGTTGCGGCTTCCCACAGCACGTCGCACCCTGGAGCCCGCCATGTTCGACCGAGCCCCGTCACACCGCACCTATCTCCAGGTGGCGGTCATCGCCGCGGTCGTCTTCATCGGCGCCGCCCTGTTGGCCCTGAGTGTTTCTCCCGCCGGACTTCTCGGCATGACGGTGTTCGCGCTGTTGCCGGCCGCCTGGCTGACCGTCTTCTGCAGTCTCGCCGGCCTGGCCCTGGCTTCCATCCGTTACTGATCAGTCGCAGTCACCGGCTCGCTGCTGAACCGATGACCGCGCTGACGGCCCGGGCGGAGTCAGGACTCCGGCGGGGTCAGGAATCCGGCCGGGTCAGGAACCGGGTGACGACGCGGCCGGCTTCAGCAGCGGTACCCGGTCCCAGACCCGGTGGGCGCCCAGCGCCGCCGCGATCGTCTCGGCGTCCGGGTCGGGCAGGATGCCGGGGGCGGAGACCGGGATGCCCGCCCGGTCCAGGGCCTGCCCGCCGGTGCCGGTGAACCCGATCGGCTTGGCGTGCCGGTACGCCTCCCGCAGCAGCACCGCCACCTGCTGATCCTCGGTGTCGGTGGCGACGATCACCGCGTCGAACTCGACCGATCGCGCGGTCTGGAAGGTCCGTTCGACGCCCTCGCCGCCGGTGGGCGCGATGAGACGTACCACCACGCCCTGGGGTTTGAGGTTGTCCTGGAGGTCGGAGACATCGGTGGCGGTGGTTCCGATCACGCCGACGACCCGTCCGGCGATCGGCCAGACCCGGCCGTCGATCTGCGCCAGGGCCGGGGACGGGGTGACGGCGGCCGGCGGTTGCCCGTCGGGGACGGGAAGGCCGAGCCCGGCGGCGACCTTGGCGGTCAGCGCGCTGTCGACTTTCGCCAGGTTCGCCAGCATGCGTACGCGGATCGCCTGCTCATAGCACTTGCTCAGCTCGAACGTGAACGCCTCGGCGACGTGGTCCTGCTCGATCGGGCTGAGGCTCTGGTAGAACAGCGCCGCCTGTGTGTAGTGGTCGGCGAACGAGACGGGGTTGGCCCGCACCTTGTCGCCGGCGACGGGTTTCGGCTGGTGGACGTAGCCGTCGGGGGACGCCTCGGGACCGCCGAGACTGTTCGGCAGGTAGGGCGAGATGCCGCGGTGGACGACGCTCTGGTGCATGCCGTCGCGCAGGTTGTCGTTGACGGGCGCGTGCGGCCGGTTGATCGGCAGCTGGGTGAAGTTGGGCCCGCCGAGCCGGCTGAGCTGCGTGTCCAGGTACGAGAAGAGCCGTCCCTGCAACAGCGGATCGTTGGTGACCTCGATGCCGGGGACGAGATTGCCCATGTGGAAGGCGATCTGCTCGGTCTCGGCGTGGAAGTTGTCGGGGTTGCGGTGCAGCACGAGTTTGCCGACCGGCTGTACCGGCGCGAGTTCCTCGGGCACGATTTTGGTCGGGTCGAGCAGGTCGATGCCCTCGAAGGTCTCGTCCTCGGTGTCCGGCATCACCTGGATGCCCAGCTCGTACTCGTAGAAGTTTCCGGCGTCGATGGAGTCGGCCAGGTCGCGGCGGTGGAAGTCGGGGTCCATGCCGGCCGTGATCTGGGCTTCCTCCCAGGTCAGCGAGTGCACTCCGGCGACCGGCTTCCAGTGGAACTTGACCAGTGACGTCTGGCCGTCGGCGTTGACCAGCCGGAAGGTGTGGACGCCGAATCCCTCCATGGTCCGGTACGAGCGGGGGATGCCCCGGTCGGACATCGCCCAGAACACGTGGTGGGTGGCCTCGGTGTGCAGGGACACGAAGTCCCAGAACGTGTCGTGCGCGGTCTGCGCCTGCGGGATCTCCCGGTCCGGGTGCCATTTGGCGGCGTGGATCAGGTCGGGGAACTTGATGGCGTCCTGGATGAAGAAGACCGGCATGTTGTTGCCGACGAGGTCGAAGTTGCCGTCCGCGGTGTAGAACTTGACCGCGAATCCGCGCACGTCGCGAACGGTGTCGGCGGAGCCGCGTGAGCCGAGCACGGTGGAGAACCGGGCGAAGACGTCGGTCTCCCGGCCCTTGTCGGCGAGGAAGCCGGCGCTGGTGACGGACCCGGCGGTCCCGTACGCGGTGAACGTGCCGTAGGCCCCGGAGCCGCGCGCGTGGACCACCCGTTCCGGGATGCGCTCGTGGTCGAAGTGGGTGATCTTCTCGCGCAGGTGGAAGTCCTCGAGGAGCGCGGGACCCCGCGGCCCGGCTTTGAGGGAATGGTCGGTATCGGTCAGCCGGACGCCCTGGGCGGTGGTGAGGTGTGGGCCGTTCTGGAGGCCCCGGGCTTCTGCCAGGGAGTCCGCGACGGGGCTGGTCTCGGCGGGTTCTTTCGCCGCCGGGCCGGGAACGGTGGGTTCCATGTCATTAATCCGTTCTGTGTCGGTTCGGGGCACGCGTCGACTGGATACCCCGGCAGGCGCGGGCAAACGTGGATCGCGGGTACGTTTGCCGGCATGACCACCCCGCAGCTGCTTTCGGCCTTCGCGGGCCACTGGACCGGCGACGGCACCGGCGTCACGGTGATCCTGCCGCCGCCCGGCACGGTGGCCTCCGGTGAGGTGCGCGGCGGCGCCCCGGCCACCCGCGAGTTCGCCCTGCTCGAACCGGGCCGCCTGGTCGACCGGGTGGACGCGGTGGTCCTCTCCGGCGGGTCCGCGTTCGGGCTGGCGGCCGGCGACGGCGTCCTGCGGATGCTTAGTGAGCAGGGCAGAGGCTTTCCGACACCGCTCGGTCCGGTGCCGATCGTGGTCGGCATGTCGATCTTCGACGGGTCGGTCGCGACGCGGCCACCGGGTGCCGACGAGGGACGCGCGGCGGCGTCGGCGGCACTCACCGGACAACCCTTCCGTCTGGGTACGGTCGGAGCCGGCACCGGAGCCCGCACCGGCGGATGGCGCCCCGAGTCGTCGCCGGGTGGGCTGGGACACGCGTCGGGACGGGCCGGTCCCGCCCGGGTGGAGGCGGTCGCCGTGGTCAACGCGTGGGGTGACGTGATCGGCGACGACGGGCGGCCGGTCTTCGGCGGCGACCCGGTGATCGATCCGGCGCTACGGCTCGGCATGGTGAACACCACGATCGCGGTGGTCCTGACCGACGCCCGGCTGAGCAAGGCGGACTGTCATCTGCTGGCCCAGAGCGGTCACACCGGGTTCGCGCGGGCGCTGCATCCGGCGCACACCCGCTACGACGGCGACGCGGTGGTGGCGCTGGCCACCGGCGAGGTGGACGGCGCCGACCTGGACCTGCTGCGGGCGGCCACCACCGAGGTGATGGCCGCCGCGATCCGGTCAGCGGTTCAGGCGGAGCGGGGCCCGGCGGCCGGCGAGCGGGACAGCAGGTAACGGGCGCTCAGCCAGCAGGTCAGGAAGCCGGCGGCGTTGCCGGCCGCGAGGAGCTTGGTCATGGTCAGCGCGGTCACCGGGGCCGGCAGCAGGACCGCGATCACCAGCAGGACCGCGAAGTAGACCACGTTGAGCAGCAGCGCGATCCGGGCGTGCCCGATCTGTTCCAGGTAGGTCAGCACGGCCAGGGTGCCGCCGAAGACCAGGAACGTCGGGCCCATCCACTGGAAGTACTCGGCGGTGACCCGCGCGACCTCCGGGTCGGTGGTCAGCAGACGGCTCACCGGGTCACGGGCGGCCCAGGTCAGGAGCCCGATCACGGCGTACGCGGGAAGGGTCATCCGGACGGCCGCGCTGAGCCCGGCCGCCTCGATCGGCCGTCGCACCTCGCCGGGTCTGAGATTGACGGCGACCGCCGTGCCGGAGCCGACGGCCAGCGCCACCACCATGACGAACGTGATCGCGCCCTGGCCCAGGTTGAATCCGGCCACGTCGGCGGCGGTGGCGTCGCGCAGCACCCACAGATAGCCGAAGTTGACCGTGGAGAGCAGCAGGAACGTGACGGCGACCGGCGCGCCGAGGGTCCACATGCCGGCCGCCGCGTCCCGCCGCAGCCACGGGCGCCCGGCGGCGTGACCGCGCAGCGGCACCAGGACGGCGACGCCGGCGATCACCCCGGCGACGGCGGTCGCGGCGGGCACGGCGAGCACACCGAGGGGCGCCAGCGACACCGTCAACACCATGGACAGTACGGTGAAACCGACGGTCGACATCGACGACGTGCCGGTCCGGCCGATGCCCCGGAGCAGGGCCGCGCCCGCGTACGGCAGCAGGCTCACCACCGTGGCCAGGCACACCGTCACCACGAACGTGACCACGTCGGGGCGCAGTTCCGGCCGTACCTCCAGCGCGTTCAGGATCGGGCCGGACCCGGCGGTGAACAGCGCGGCGATCAGCACCAGGACCCCGCCGCCCACCGCGAGGAAGGTCGGCAGCGGCCGGAGCACGTCGCGCCGCCCGGACCGGGTGGCGATGCCGGCCGACACCTGGGCGGCCACCACCACACCCTCGACGACGGCCAGGATCAGGAAACCGAACGGGGTGAAGATCGCCCGCACGTAGAGCGCGTCCTCACCCAGCCGGCCCAGGAACGCCAGCGTGAACAGGTGCAGGATCAGGCCGGCCGACAACCCCACCAGGATCGATCCGGAGAGGCGGAGGGCCGGCCGGATCAGCGTCGCCGATGTCACCGGAGCTTCGTCACCGGCACCTGGAGCTCGGTCACCCAGTCGTCGCGGTTCTCCGGGCACTCCAGGTTGATCTCCCGGGCGTACCCGTCGGCGCGGTATCCGTTCACGTCGATCCATTGGGCCAGTATCTGCGCCGTCGGCATGATCGCGTCCATCGACCCGCGATGCACGATGGTGGCCGCCTGCGGGATTGGGGCGAGATCGTAGACCGCGACATCGGTCATCACCGGAGCGCCGGCGACCTCGATCGCGGCATGCACGGTGACAGCGCCGTCCGTGGCGTCCTCGTACCAGGCCACCCCCGGTCCGGTGGGCTGCACGCCGGCTGCTTCCAGCCGCTCGAACAGCTGGGCGTAGAGCGGGTTGATCACCGGCCCGATGTCCTCCGGCTGGTAGCTGGCGGCGACCGCGGTCAGTTCGGCGACCCGGACCGGCGGGACGGCCTTCAGTACGACGTCGTCACTGGGCATGTGACCCTCACTCTCGATGGCTCGGAGTCGCGCCTCCACCCGGGTCAGCCGGGCGGCCGACGCGGTCATCACCGCCTCCAGTTCGGCCCGGCGCAGCCGGAGCATGCCCCGCAGCTCCTCGGTGCCCAGGCCGCCGTCGATGATGTCGCCGACCTGCTGCAGAGTGAAGCCGAGATCCTTCAGGGCGATGATCCGATTCAGCCGGGCCAGCTGCCCGGCGGTGTAGTGCCGGTAGCCGGTGGCCGGGTCGACGTGGGCGGGCCGCAGCAGCCCGGTCGCGTCGTAGTGCCGCAACATCCGGACCGACACGCGGCCGTGGCGGGCGAAGTCTCCGATGGTGAACATGATGGCTCCACTCCATCCCCTGACACGGTGTGAGAGTCAAGATCTGGTATTCGTGGGGGATGTTGGTTGACTATGCCGCGCCGGTCGCGGCCACACCGGCCGAGGCGGAAGCGGCGGCGGTGTCGGCGGAGCTGGTCGGGTACGACGGCTTCAACGTGGCCGAGACCAGGCACGACGCGTTCACCACACTGGCCCTGGTGGCCCGCGCGACCCTGCAGATCTCGCTGCAGTCGGCGATCGCGGTGGCGTTCGCCCGCAATCCGATGAACGTCGCGGTGCTCGCCAACGACCTCCAGCTGATCTCCGAGGGCCGGTTCCGGCTGGGCCTCGGCTCCCAGGTCAAGCCACACATCGAGCGGCGGTTCTCGATGCCGTGGAGCCGGCCGGCGGCGCGGATGGAGGAGTTCGTGACCGCGCTGCGGGCGATCTGGCAGTCCTGGGCTACCGGCGAGCGGCTGTTCTTCCGCGGGCACTTCTACCAGCACACGCTGATGACCGAGTTCTTCGACCCGGGACCGAATCCGTTCGGCAACCCGCGGGTGCAGCTGGCCGCCGTCGGGGACCGGATGGTGACCGCCGCGGGCCGGGTCGCCGACGGGCTGCTGGTCCATCCGCTGACCACCGAGACCTATCTGAAAGAGCGAATGATTCCCGCGGTACGGGCGGCGCGCGGCGGTGACCTGGACGGATTCCGGATCGAGATGAGTCCGATGGTGGTGCTCGGGGCCGACGCCGGCCAGCGGGCGCGGGCCGAGGCAGCGGTGCGCCGGCAGATCGCCTTCTACGCGTCGACTCCCGCCTACCGTCCGGTGCTCGACCTGCACGGATGGGGTGCGGTGGCGGATCAGCTGACGCAGCTGTCGCGGCGTAAATCGTGGGACGAGATGGCTCGCGCCGTCACCGACGACATGCTTGACGCGTTCGCGGTGAGCGGAGACCCGGCGACCGTGGCCGCCGGGTTGGTCGATCGATTCGGGTCCGCGATTGATCGGCTGTCGCTCTATCCGCCCTACGAGGCCGACCGGTATCAGCTCGCCGCGGTGCGGTCGGCGATCACCACCTCGGCCTTGTCCGGGTAGAAGGCGACGAAACCCTTGATCTCCTTGACTGCCTCGTACGGGTCCGCATAGCCCCACACGGCATCGGCCGCGTCCGGAAGTGACCAGTAGCTGGCGTCACCCTTATACGGGCAGTAGGTCTGCTTGTCGCTCCGGGTCAGCGCCGCCGGATCGATGTCGGCGAGCGGAATGTACTGCACCGGGGGATAGGTCGACTCCTGGAGCGTGAGCGCGCCGTCGGTCTCGGCGATCAGCTTGCCGCCGACGGTGACGCTCACCCTTTTGCCGGTCGGGGTGATCGTGATCGGATGATCGGGGCCTGGTTGCAGACGAGGCTTGGCCATACTGAGGAGACTACCCATGTCCAGCGCCATCGAGGCCGTGACCGCCGCCGGGATCCCGCACGATGTGATCCGGCACGGGCCGGTCGGCAACGCGGCCGAGGCCGCCGCCGTCCGCGGGGTGGACGTCCGCGACCTGGTGAAGACGCTGGTCGTGCGCCGGGCCGACGACGACTACCTGTTCGTGCTGGTCCCCGGGGACCGGGCGATCTCCTGGCCCAAGCTGCGCACCCTGCTCGGGGTGAACCGGCTGTCGATGCCCGACGCGGCGACCGCCAGGGACGCCACCGGGTACGAGCGGGGCACCATCACACCGTTCGGCTCCCGGCGGCCGTGGCCGGTGATCGCCGACGAGACGCTGCGGGGCCGGACGGTGGCCCTCGGCGCGGGCGAACACGGCGTGGCGCTGCGGGTCGGCGCGGACGCCGCCGTGCGAACCCTGGGCGGCACCTTCGCCGACGTGACCGACCTCGCCGGCTGACCTCCCCACGCGGCCGGTCCGCGCCGGCGCGGCGGGTGGTCGGGTCAGACCGCGTGGCCGGCGCGGCGGGTGGTCGGGGTCAGTTCGTGTGGTCGGCGCGGCGGTTGGTCGAGGTCAGTTCGTGTGGTCGGCGCGGCGGGTGGTCGAGGCCAGCCCGCGTGGCCGGCGCGGCGGGTGGTCGAGGTCAGACCGCGTGGCCATTTGCGGCTCGAATCGAGCCGCAAATGGCCACGCGAACTGAGGCCTCGTCAGGCCTTGAGGGCGGCGGCGACCGCGTCGGCGAGGGACGTGGTCGGGCGGCCGATCAGACGGGACAGGGTGCCGGTGCTGTCGTCCAGGTGCCCGTCCTGGATCTTGCCGTCGGTGTCCGCGAGGAGACCCGCGAAGCCCTCCGGGAGGCCGGCGCCGACCAGCGCGGCCGCGTAGTCCGGGACCGGCAGGTCCTGATAGGCGACCGGCTTGCCGGACTGCTTCGCCAGCTCGGCGGCCAGTTCGGACAGGGTGAACGGCTGGTCGCCGGCCAGCTCGAAGATCCCGGACTCGCCACTGATCAGCACGGCCGCGGCCGCCTCGGCGAAGTCGGCCCGGGTGGCGGCGGCGATCCGGCCGTCACCGGCCGCGCCGTACAGCGTGCCCTGCTCGATCGCCGGGCCGAACGAGCCGGCGTAGTTCTCCACGTACCACCCGTTGCGCAGCAGCGCGAACGGGATGCCGGACGCGGCCAGCAGCTGCTCGGTGGCCAGGTGCTCGGGCGCCAGGCCGAGCGGGCTGGTGTCGGCGCGCAGAATGCTGGTGTAGGCGATGAAGCCCACCCCGGCGGCCTTGGCGGCCTCGATCACCGCGGTGTGCTGGGGCACCCGCTGGCCGACCGCGTTGCCGGAGATCAGCAGCAGCCGGTCGACCCCCTCGAACGCGGTGACCAGCGACTCCGGGCGGTCGTAGTCGGCCTCACGCACCTGGACGCCCTGGGCGAGCAGGCCGGCGGCCTTGGCGGTGTCGCGGACCGTGGCGACGATCTCGGCCGGGTCGGTGCCGCGGGCGATCAGCGCGTCGACGACGAGGCGGCCCAGGTGGCCGGTGGCTCCGGTGACGGCGATGGTCATGGTGACTCCCTCTGGTTGTGCCGCTCGGTGAGTGGTTCCCGCACGGTCTTCCGGTCTCCGCGCGGGCCGTGGCTCCCACGCGGTTGTAGCTCCGCGTGGTTGTGGCTCCGCGCGGTTGTCGCTTTCCGTGCGGTCGCCGGTTCCCGTGCGGTCGTTGCTTCGGTGCGGTCATCGGGCCCACGCGGTCGTTGTCCTCCGCCCGGTCACCGGCTTCCGCAAGGTCTTTCGTTCCCGCCCGGTGGCGGTGACCAGAACAATGGCACTAACTTTTCGAAAGTGCAAACCTTTCGAAGGCGCTGGTATTGTCGGCAGCGTGGACGACGACCTGATCCCCAGCGTGTTCGCACGTGACTGTGCCTCCCGTCACGTGCTGGCCAACGTGACCGGTCGCTGGGGCGGGCTCGCGCTGGCGGCGCTGCACGAGGGGCCGCACCGATTCAACGCCCTGCGCCGGCGGGTCGACGGGGTGAGCGAGAAGATGCTGGCCCAGACGTTGCAGGCGCTCGAACGGGACGGTCTGGTCCGCCGTGAGGTGCAGGCCACCATTCCGCCCCGTGTGGAGTACAGCTTGACCGACTTCGGTCAGCGGGTCGCGGCCAAGTTCGTGGAGCTGATCGAGCTGGTCGAGGCGGGGGTGCCGGCGGCCCGCGCGGCCCAGGAGGCATACGACCGGGCGCATTGAGGTGTGCGACCGAGCGCGTTGAGGCCCACGGCCGGGCGCATTCAGGTGGGCGACTGAGCGCGTTGAGGCCCACGGCCGGGCGCATTGATAGATTTTTCGCCGTGACCTCTGACGCCTCGATCCGGACCGACGTCCCGCCCTCCGGCACCGGCTGTGCCGAGTGCCTCGACGCCGGCGGCTGGTGGTTCCATCTGCGCCGCTGTGCCGAGTGTGGCCACGTGGGCTGTTGTGACAGCTCGCCGTCCCAGCACGCCACCGCGCACTGGAAGTCGACCGGGCATCCGGTGATCCAGTCGTTCGAGCCGGGGGAGGAGTGGTTCTGGGATTTCCGCCACGAGACCGCCGCCTCGGGGCCGGAGCTGGCGCCGCCGACCAGCCGACCTGACGAGCAGCCCGCCCCGGGCCCGGCCGGTGCGGTACCGTCCGACTGGACGCGTCGTCTTAATCGCTGAAATGTCCGACATGCGCCTCTGAAAACGGCTTCCTCAGGTGAGGGCCGTCACGTCCGATGTGCCGTACGTCGGATGAATGGATCTTTTTCGGGTTTTCGAAAAGGGTTCACTGAGGAGGGCGGATGCGCGCATTACAGAACATCGGCACAGCCAAACGGCTGGGGGCGATCGTCGCGACCGGCGCCGTCGCCCTCGGCGGAATGGCCGCCATCACGTTGACCAGCCAGTCCACGCTCTCCCGGCAGGCCGAGGAGATGCGCAGCCTGGAGGCCTGCCTGGCCGCGCTCAACCATCTCAACAACCGGCAGAGTGAGCTGAAGGTCGACGCCTACCGCGCGGCCCTCGGCCAGGACGTCGGCCAGGACGTCATCGACGACGTGCAGTCCTCCGTCGAAGCCGCCGAGGCCGTCGAGTCGTGCGGGCTGCCCAGCGCCCTGCTCACCGAGTTCCAGGGGTACCGCGCCGACTTCGACGCGTTCAACACGTTCATCACCAAGTTCGTCAACGACGGCGTCGCCGATCCCCGGTCGGTGCTCGGTGAGATCGACCAGATCCCCGAGCAGAACGACAAGACCGACGGTGAGCTCGACGCCGTCACCGAGAAGGTCCTGGCCGCCATCGAGGTGCAGAAGGCGGAGATGGCCACGGCGGTCTCCGGGACACGTACGATCGCGATCGTCGTGGCCGGTCTCGGCCTGGTCCTGCTGATCGGCATGGCGATCCCGCTGGTCCGGTCGATCCTCGGCCCGATCCGCAAACTCGGCGCCGTGATCGACGCCCTCGACAAGGGCGACCTCACCGTCCGCAGCGGCATCACCAGCCAGGACGAACTCGGCGCGATGGCCACCGGCCTGGACCGTACGCTCGACAAGCTCCGCGACTCGATGCAGACCATCGCCCACGACGCCGACAGCCTCGCCGCCGCCTCCACCCAGCTGGCCGCGGTCTCCGGCGAGATCGCCTCCGCGGTCGACAACACCGACCGGCAGAGCAGCTCCGCCTCCATCGAAGCCGACGAGATCTCCCGCAACGTGCAGACCGTCGCGGCCGGCTCCGAGGAGATGGGCCTGTCCATCCGGGAGATCTCCCGCAACGCCGCCGACGCCGCCCAGGTCGCCTCGATCGCCGTCGCCGAAGCCGCCAGCGCCACCGAGAGCATCCGCAAACTCGGCGAGTCGTCCGCCGAGATCGGCAACGTGATCAAGCTGATCACCTCGATCGCCGAGCAGACCAACCTGCTCGCCCTCAACGCCACCATCGAGGCCGCCCGCGCCGGAGACGCCGGCAAGGGGTTCGCGGTGGTCGCCTCCGAGGTCAAGGACCTCGCCCAGGAGACCGCCCGCGCCACCGAGGACATCGGCACCCGGGTCAACGCCATCCAGCAGGACACCGGTGGGGCGGTCGACGTGATCAACCGGATCTCCGAGGTGATCGCTCAGATCAACGACTTCCAGACCACCATCGCCTCGGCCGTCGAGGAGCAGACCGCGACCACCGGCGAGATGAGCCGCAGCATCGCCGAGGTGGCGGCCGGTTCGCAGCGCATCGCCGCCAACATCAGCGACGTGTCGGCGGCCAGCGCGGCCACGGTCGGCGGGGTCAACCAGACCCGGGAGGCCAGTACGGAGGTGTCGCGCACCGCCGAGGAGTTGCGGACCCTGGTGGGCGGCTTCAAATTCTGAGACCCACCCGCTTGCGGTACGCCCGTCAGCCTCGCTGAACTCCACCGCCCGCTGGGGCCGGACGCCGTCACGGTGTCCGGCCCCAGCGGCGTGTCCAGCCCTCGCCGGGCCGGGTGATTCACTCAGAGCGCCGGGTGGGGTGCCGATGGAGGGCTCATGCTCAGCCTGACCCGCCGGTTCACGGCGCCCGCCGACGGTGGTGGCGGGCCGTGTCCGGTTGCCGTCGACGACGGTGGGCTGCTCCGGCGGCGGCGGACGATCGAGACCGTCGCCCTGGTGTCGCGCAGTGTCGGGCTGGTGTCGACCGGCCTGGCCGCGGCCGGCATCGGTGCGACGGCGGTGGTGGCCACCGGGCCCGGGATGCGCCTGGTGTGCCTGCTGGGCGTGCTCGTGATGGCCGCGGCGAACGTGCTGTCCCTCCTCGGGCGGCGCCGGCCCGGCGCGTCCTGGTACAAGCGCCTGAGCGCGGTCCAGGTCACCCTCGACACGGCGACCATCCTGGCGATCGTGGTGCTGTCCACCCGGCAGGCGCAGGACCAGGTCACCTGGCCGTTGCTGTCCCTGGCGATCGCGGTGGCCGCCCTGCGGCATCAGCTGCGCGGCGCCCTGCTGGTCTTCGCCGCCACCACGCTGGGATTCCTGCTGGGCGTGCCGGCTCCACCGGACCCGGCCTTCGTGATCGGTCTCGGATTCCTGATCGCGGTGATCACCGGGACCCAGTCGTCGTCGCTGGACCGGCATCTCGCCGAGCTGAACGAGACCCGGCGGGCCCTGCAGCACCAGGCGACGCATGACCCGATGACGGGGTTGCCGAACCGGACACAGCTGACGGCGTACGCGGACGAGCGCACCGGCCGGCCACTCGGCGTGCTGTTGCTCGACCTGAACGGATTCAAGCAGGTGAACGACACGTACGGGCATGCCGCCGGTGATGTCCTGCTGCACGTGGTGGGCGAGCGGCTGACCGGGGCGCTGGGTGACGCGGGCCTGGCCGGGCGGCTCGGTGGTGACGAGTTCCTGGTGCTGCTGCCGGACGCGGACACCGCCGCGGTGGCCCGGGCGGTGACCCGGATCCGGGACGCGGTCCGGCAGCCGGTCGACATCGGTGACGGCCGTGTCGTGCGGGTCGGGATGAGCGCCGGGGTGGCGCTGCGCCCGGCCGGTGGCACCGCCGACCTGGACGCCCTGACCGCGGAGGCCGACGCCGCCATGTACCGCGACAAGCGCGGCCGCGCGGCCTGATCCACCGTGGGCCTCCTCATGGGTGGGCGGAGAACGCCGATGAGTAGCGCGTGGGCACAGTGACCGGGGCGATGGGCGTGTCGCTTGTCGACGGCTCGCTGCGGTCACGGCGGCGGGCGGTGGAGGCCGCCGGCGCGGCGTCCCGCACGATCGGGCTGATCCTCACCGTCGTCTACATGAGCGGTGTGACCGATCTGGGGCCGGCCGATCTCACCGCCGGCATGACGACCGCCTGCCTGCTCGCCCTCGGCCTGATGGCCGGTGCGAACGTGCTCGCCCTGCTGGCCCGCCGCCGCCCCGACTCCCGGCACTACACGCTGCTCAGCGCGGTGCAGGTGCTGTTCGACACGGTCACCATCATCGCGTTCGTGGTGGTCTCCGAGCGGGACTATCCGCAGACCACCTGGCCGTTGCTCGGGCTGAGCATCTCGATCGCCGCGATCCGGCATCAGCTCGCCGGGGCGCTGGGCACCTTCGCGGCCACCTCGGCGGCGTTCCTGCTGCTGGTGCCGGACTCGCCGGACCTGGCGTTCGTGCTCGGCACCAACGCGATGACCACGATCATCGCCGGGGCGCAGTCGTCCGCGTTCGCCCGGCAGCTCACCACTCTGCAGCAGACCCGCCGCGCGCTGCAGCACCAGGCCACCCACGACCCGCTCACCGGGCTGCCGAACCGGGCCCGGCTGGCGGCTTTCGCGGACGACTGCACCGGCCGTCCACTGGTGGTGCTGTTGCTCGACCTGAACGGATTCAAGCAGGTGAACGACACGTACGGGCATGCCGCCGGTGATGTGCTCCTGCACGTGGTGGGCGAGCGGCTGACCGGGGCGCTGGGTGGTGTGGGGCTGGCCGGGCGGCTCGGTGGTGACGAGTTCCTGGTGCTGCTGCCGGACGCCGGCGCCGAGGCGATCGAACCGGTGGTGACCCGGATCCGGGACGCCGTCCGCCGCCCGATCGACGTCGGCGGCCGTCAGGTGACGGTCGGTGTCAGTGTCGGGTCGGCGCTGCGCCCGGCCGGTGGCGACGCCGGCCTGGACGCGCTGACGGCGGAGGCGGACGCGGCCATGTACCGCGACAAGCGTGACCGCCGGGTGGCCTGACCGAGGCCGGATGGCATCGATCCATTGCGATGAACTGCCCGGGCGGGTAGCTTCGTTCACACGTCGGTAACGACGGACAGGGGACTGCCCGGGGCGGGTGGAACGCGTCGACGCACGCTGTCCACCTCCCCCGAAGAGGCAGGTCATGAAGAGAAGACTGGCCACGATCGCCGCCGTCCTCATCACCCTCACCGCAGCCACGCTCACCGTCGTCAACCCCGCCTGGGCCGCCACCGGCCTGCGGATCAGCGGGCGCAACATCGTCGAGGCCAACGGCTCGACGTTCGTGATGCGCGGCATCAACCACATGCACACCTGGTACGCCGGGCAGACCCAGTCGTTCGCCGACATCAAGGCGGCCGGGGCGAACACCGTCCGGGTGGTGCTGAGCGGTGGCCGCTGGACCGCCAACACCGCCGCCGACGTCAGCAACGTGATCGCCCTGTGCAAGGCCAGCAGGCTGATCTGCGTGCTGGAGAACCACGACACCACCGGGTACGGCGAGGACGGCGCCGCCTACTCCCTGGACCAGGCGGCCGACTACTGGATCGGGCTCAAGAGCGTCCTGACCGGCCAGGAGAACTACGTCGTCATCAACATCGGCAACGAGCCGATCGGCAACACGAACGCCGGCCAGTGGACCGCGGCCACGGTGGCGGCGATCCAGAAGATGCGTACCAACGGGTTCGAGCACCTGTTGATGATCGACGCGCCGAACTGGGGCCAGGACTGGCAGTACACGATGCGGGACAACGCGCAGACGGTGCTGGACGCGGACGTGCGGGACAACACCGTCCTGTCGATCCACATGTACGCGGTGTTCAACACGGCACAGTCGATCCGCTCGTACCTGGACGTCTTCCAGAACAACAACTGGCCGCTGGTGATCGGCGAGTTCGGCTGGCAGTTCGCCTCCGGCGAGGTGGACGACACCACGCTGATGGCCGAGGCGCAGGCTCGGGGCATCGGCTACCTGGGCTGGTCGTGGGCCGGCAACACCGACCCGATCCTGGACATGACCGACGACTTCGACGCCGCGTCGCTCACCACCTGGGGTCAGCGCATCGTGAACGGCCCGAACGGGCTCAAGGCCACCAGCAGGGAGGCGACGATCTTCGGCGGGGTGCAGCCGTCGACGCCCGGATCGCCGTCGCCGTCGCAGTCCTCCGCCTCGCCGTCGCCGTCCACCTCACCGTCGCAGCCGGCCGGCGCGTGCACCGCGACGTACGCCGTGACCGGTCAGTGGCAGGGTGGTTTCCAGGGTGACGTCAAGGTGACCGCGGGCGGCGCGGCGATCCGGAACTGGACGGTGACCTGGACGTTCCCGAACGGCCAGACGGTCAACAACGCCTGGGGCGCCACGGTGACCGGCAGTGGCTCCACCGTGACGGCCCGCAACGCGGCGTGGAACGGGGCTCTCGCGGCCGGCGCCTCGACGAACTTCGGGTTCCTCGGCTCCTGGACCGGCGCCAACGGCATCCCCACGCCGACCTGCACCGCGAGCTGACCTTTCGCCGGTCCGGCGGTCCGGCCGGGCGGGGCCACCGTCCCGCCCGGCCGGAACCGTTGTTCTGGGAGCGCTCCCATGACAGGATGTGCCATGACACGCCCCCCGCCCCGGGACGTCATCCCCAGCCCTGTCCGTGTGCCGGCGACAGCACCGGCCGGATCACGCCGGCCCCGCCTCGCGTCGTGCGGGCGGGGCCTTCGGTGGGCGTACCACGATCGGGGGTCAGGACCAGGAGGCCAGAACCTCCGGAACGGTCGCGGATCGCAGCGGGGCCGGAACCGCCGCGGGGGTCCGGGTCAGGCGCGGCGCCGGAGCCGGCTGGGTCACGCCGTCCACCTCGACGAACGCGCCCCTCGCCCGGTTGTGCGGGTGCCCAGGAGCCTCGGCCGGGGACAGCACCGGGCTCACACACGCGTCCAGGCCCTCGAAGGTCGATGCCCACTCGTCGCGGGTGCGTGACCGGAAACGTTCGGCGAACCGGCGGCGCAGCTCCGGCCAGGCCGCGAAGTCGAACTGACCCGGCAGATCCGGGTCGTCGTCCAGGCCCAGACCCTTCACCAGGGCGGCGTAGAACTGCGGTTCCAGCGAACCGACCGCCAGGAAACCCCCGTCCGAGGCCTGGTAGGTGTCATAGAACGGGGCGCCGCCGTCCAGCAGATTGGCGCCCCGGCCGCCCGGCCACCTACCGGCCGCCAGGAAGCCGTGCAGGAACGTCATCAGCAGTGACGAGCCGTCGACCATCGCCGCGTCGACGACCTGACCGCGGCCGGAACGCTCCCGTTCCAGAAGCGCCGCCAGCACCCCCACCGCCAGCAGCATGCCGCCGCCGGCGAAATCACCGAGCAGGTTGATCGGGGCGTGCGGGCGCTCGCCGGGCCGGCCGATCGGCTCCAGGGCCCCGGCGATCGCGATGTAGTCGATGTCGTGCCCGGCGGCGTGCGCCAGGGGGCCGTCCTGACCCCAGCCGGTCATCCGGGCGTACACCAGCCGGGGGTTGATCTGCTCGCACTCCCGCGGGCCGAAACCGAGGCGCTCGGCGACGCCCGGGCGGTAGCCCTCGACCAGGACGTCCGCCTTCGCGATCAGCCCGAGCAGCGCTTCCCGGCCCTCGTCCGACTTGAGGTCGAGGGTGACGACGCGGCGCCCGCGCTGCAGGGGACCGGCCGGTCCGGTGCCGCCCGGCCGGTCGACGAGGACGACGTCGGCGCCCAGATCGGCGAGGATCATGCACCCGAACGGGGCCGGCGCGAGCCCGGCGAGCTCGACCACCCGCAGGCCCGCGAGGGCGGTCACCGGCGCGTCCTTGCGATCGTGGTGGACCTGCCACCGGATCCGGTGGCGGATCCGCCGAGATCGCCGATGGGTGACGCCGCGAGGCGGTCACAGCGCACGGGAGATCAGCTCCTTCATGATCTCGTTGGTGCCGCCGTAGATCTTCTGGACCCGGGCGTCGGCGTACATCTTCGAGATCGGGTACTCGGTGGTGTAGCCGTAACCGCCGAAGATCTGCAGGCAGCGGTCCACCACCTCGCACTGGCCCTCGGTCAGGTAGAGCTTCGCCATCGCGGCGGTGGCCACGTCCAGTTCACCGCGGGTGTGCCGCTGGATGCAGTCGTCCAGGAAGATCCGCGACACCCGGGTACGGGTCGCCACCTCGGACAGCACCATCCGGGTGTTCTGGTGGCCGATCAGCGGCTTGCCGAACGCGGTGCGCTCCTTGGCGTACCCGGTGGCCATCTCCACCGCCCGCTGCATCGCGGCGACCGCACCGACCCCGATGACCAGGCGCTCCCGGGGGAGCTGCTGCATCATCTGGATGAACCCGGCCCCCTCGGCGCCCAGCAGGTTGGCGGCCGGCACCCGGAACTCGTCGAAGAACAGCTCGGCCGTGTCGTTCGCATGCAGGCCGATCTTCTCGATCCGGCGGCCGCGGCGGAAGCCGGCCGGGTCGCCGGTCAGTTCGCAGACCAGCAGCGAGATGCCGTGCGCGCGTGCGGACGCGTCGGTCTTCACCGCCAGGACCAACAGGTCCGCCAGGATTCCGTTGGTGATGAACGTCTTCGAACCCGAGACCACGTAGTCGTCGCCGTCGCGGACCGCCTTCGTCCGGATCGACTGGACGTCGGAGCCGCCGTCCGGTTCGGTCATCCCGATCGCGCCGATCAACTCGCCGGCCACCAGGCCGGGCAGCCAGCGGCGCTTCTGCTCGTCGGTGCCGTAGTCGTTGAGGTAGCCGGTGACGATGCCGCTGTGCACGGCGATGCCGAGGCTGCCCTCGCCGGACAGCGTCTGTTCGTGCAGCAGGGTGGCCTCGTGGGTGAAGTCGCCGTCCCCGCCGCCGAACTCCTCCGGGATCGAGAGCCCGAGCAGGCCCAGCTCACCGGCCCGGCGGTAGTGCTCGCGATCGGGATGGCCCTGCTTCTCCAGGCGCTCGGCGTGTGGCACCACCTCCTTGCTGAAGAAGGCGCGGGCGAGCTCGGCCAGGTCGTCGTGTTCCGGCTTGCGCCACGGTTCGACGTAACCGTCCAGTCCAGGCGTCGGCATCGACACACCATCGAACACTGTTGGCGATGTGTCAATAAGGCCCGTATGAATTGCCGCCATCCATCTGTCCCGGCGATCGACACATTGATGAATCGGACATCTCACCGCAAGATGAATCGACGTGGCGTAGTGTCGGGCGGGTGAGTGTGGAGGCCGTGCGCCGGCGGCGGCTGGAACCGGACGCCCGGCGCGAACAGATCCTGTCGGTGGCCGTCCGGTTGTTCGGGGCGAAACCGTACGCCGAGGTGTCGACGACCGATGTGGCGCGTGACGCCGGAGTGGCGCGCGGGCTGGTGAACCACTACTTCGGGACGAAAAAGGATTTATACCTGGAAGTCGTGCGGGTCATGCTCACGGTGCCCGAAGTGGCCCTGGAGCAGCTTCCGGAGGGCGAACTCCCCGAACGGGTCGATGCGATCGTCAGCTGGTTCCTCGACGTCGTCTCCCGGCACAGCACGTCCTGGCTCGCGGCCATCGGGGCCGGTGGGATGGGTGGGGACGCTGAGGTCGACGAGGTGATCGCCGAGGCGGTGGACGTGGCCGCGGACGGGATCCTGCGGGCCGTCGGGGCGGGGGAGGACCCGCCGGAGGCGCTGCGGGGCATGTCCCGGGCCTACGTCGGGCTGGCGATCCACACCGCCCGGGAGTGGCTGCGGCGCGGCGCGCTGACCAGGGACCAGGTGCACGCACTGCTGACGGTCAGCCTACTGGCCATGGTGGAACGAGTGTTCCCGCACGCGTCGTGACGGACCGGACCGTCTGCCGGCCGGACGGTCCGGTTCCCTTCGAGTGGACGCGCCGGTCCGGTGAATGAACTGGCCTCCTAGGATGCCGGACGAGGTGTGAGCGGCGGCGCGGTCCCGCCGCCCGAGCGCATGGCGGCCGGTGCTGCGCACCCCACGCGGAGAGGTGGGGCGGTGTGCGGCGCCTGGAGTGACCGGGACCGGCGCCGCACACCGCGTATCGAGGGGTGGGGTCAGTGCTGGCCGGGGCCGTACGCGGTGAGGAACCGGTCGCGGAACTGGTTCATCGGCCAGACCGGGGTGGTCGGCTGGGGCTTCAGGCCCTCGGCCCAGCCCCACGAGTCGATCCGGTCGAGGACGGCGGGGTCCTTGGCGACCACGGTGATCGGGACGTCGTGGCTGGCGTTGTCGCCGGAGACGACGCTGGACGGCTGGTGGTCGCCGAGGTAGACGACGACCAGGTCGTCGTCGCCGTACTTCTGCACCCAGTCGATCAGGGTGGTCAGCGTGTACTGGATGGACCGGCCGTACTCGGTGCGGACCTTCTTGGAGTCGGTCCAGATGTCGGCCTTCTGCTCGCCTTCGGCGGCGACGTCGTGGTAGATCGAGCCGTCGCCGACCTGGTTCCAGTCCGGGAAGAACGACGGGATCGGCGCCCACGGGGTGTGGCTGGAGATCAGCGGAATCTCGACGAAGAGCTTGTCGCGGTTCGGCTTGGCGTACTCCAGCTCGGTGAACTTCTTCAGCGTGTACTGGTCGGGCATCTGCGCCCAGCTGAACTTGGGGCCCTGGTATTCGAGGTTGCGCGAGTCCCAGACCCGGTTGTAGCCGTAGAACTTGCCCTCCGGCCAGGCGCGGGTGGCGCCGGGCATCACGCTGACGGTGTCCCAGCTGGACTTCTGGAAGGCGCTGGTGACGGTCAGCCGGTCGCTGGCGGTCAGGTTGCGGTACCGGGACTGGTTGTTGATCCACAGCCCGGAGAGCAGGGTGGAGTGGGCGAGCCAGCTGTTGCCGCCGAAGGTGGGTGAGGTGAGCCAGCCGCTGCGGGCGGCGAATCCGGCCTGGTCGAGTTTGGCCTGGCCCTCGGTGAGGACGGCGGCGGTGCCTTCGGCGAACTCGGGGGATTCGACGGCGTTGCGGCCGTAGCTCTCCACGAAGGCGAAGATGACGTCCTTGCCCTTGAGGCCGCTGAGCATCTGGTCGGGCGGGGTGTCGCGGAAGGCGTCGACCTTCACCTCCTCGGCGAAGGCGGCCTCGTTGGCCAGTCCGGCGCGGGCCTGGCCGACCCGGTCCCAGGCGTAGGTGGCGGTGGTGCGGGCGGCGACCGGGATGCCGGGGACGAGCTGGACGCCGAGGGCGAGGGTCAGCATCCAGGCGGAGGCGATGCCGGTGGCGGCCAGGGCCGAGCGGCGGCGGTTGCGGTGCAGCAGGTCGGCGACGCGCAGGACGGCCCAGATCATCAGGGCGATGGCGGCGATGCCGCCGAGGACGGTTCCGGCGGCCGCGGCGTAGGCGCCGATCTGGCCGTACGAGTCACGGATGAAGCTGTACGTGTCGTCGAACAGCTCCCAGTCGAGGACCACGTCGAACGGGCGGGCCAGGGTCTTGAACCAGCCCATGTCGAGGCTCTTCTGGATGAGCAGCCAGCCGAGGACGGCGCCGGTGATCGAGCCGGCGACGAGGCGGGGGCGGCGGGGGAGCACGACCAGCAGCAGGATGAGGACGGCGGCTTCGATCGGGATGCGGGCGAAGCTGCCGAGGGTGAGCCGGCGCAGGACGTTCGGGTAGAGCAGGGCGGCAAGCACCATCCCGCATGCCAGGACGGTGAGTCCGTGGGAGAGCCACGGGGAGCGCAGGAACCGCCGTACCCAGCCGGGGCTCTTGACGTCGTCGCCGGGCTTGGCCGGACTGTCCGAATCGTCCGAGGGGGGAGTCTCCGACGCGTCCGACGGGGTGTCCGGCGCGGGGGAGGGCGCGGGAGACGGCACGTCGGGGGTTTTGTCGGAATCCGGGTTCGGCGGCGGGTCGGCGAGGTCTGTCGGCTGCACGCCATGGGACACGCAGGGCGTGCCGGGATGGTTCAGATCCTGATCGAGAACTTGGCGTGTCCACGGTCATAGCCCCTTGCCAATCTCCTATCGGAACTATAGGAATGGTGGAGAGGAGGAACCGCCCATGCGCCGTATCCGGCCAGCCGCCGCACTCGTCACCCTCACCCTCGCCCTCACCGCCGCGTGCTCACCCGGCTCGTCCGGGGCGGCCGGCCCCGCCGACGCCGGCCGTCCGGTCAGTGGCGGCTCGCTGACCTGGGCGATCGAGACCGAGCCGATCACCTTCAACCCGCACCAGTACGCCCAGGCCAAGGCCCGCCTGCTGGTCTGGAACACCTTCGAGGCGCTGCTCACCCACGACGGGCAGGGTGGTTATGTGCCCTGGCTGGCCACCGGCTACGACGTCTCAGCAGATGGGAAGACCTACACCTTCACCCTGCGCACCGACGTCACCTTCAGTGACGGCACGAAGTTCGACGCGGCGGCGGTGAAAGCCAACATCGACCAGTTCCGGGTCGAGGGCTACAACCCGGCGGTGCTCGCCGTGCAGCTGCGCAACCTGGACCGGGTCGAGGTGCTCGACGACGCGACGGTCGCCTTCCACCTGAAGCGGCCGGACGTGCTCCTGCTGGACTTCCTGACCACCCCGCAGGGCGCCCAGGTCTCGCCGAAATCGCTGAAGGAGGCGAAGAACCTCAAGGCCGGCGGCCCCGGCCTGGCCGGCACCGGCCCGTTCCGGCTGGACCGCTACACCGCCGGGCAGGAGGTGCACTTCGTCAAGAACCCGAACTACGACTGGGCGCCGTCGACCGCCGCGCACACCGGACCGGCCTATCTGGACGAGATCACCTACCGGTTCCTGAAGGAGTCGTCGGTGCGGGTCGGCGCGCTCACCTCCGGCCAGGTGCAGGTCATCGAGGGCGTCCCGGCCACCGACGAGGCCCTGATCACCGCGAACAGCCGGCTGTCGCTGTCGCGGGGGCTGAACTCCGGGTCGGCGTACTCCTACTACCTCAACACCGCCAACGCGCCGTTCGACGACATCCGGGTGCGGCGGGCGTTCCGCGAGGCGGTCGACGTGGACGCGGTCCTGACCGGCGTCTACCGGGGCAGCGCCACCCGGGCGTGGAGCGTGATCGGCCCGACCAGCCCGTTCTACGACAAGACCCTGGAGAAGACGTACGGCGGGGACCCGGCGGAGGCGAACCGGCTGCTGGACGAGGCCGGCTGGACGGCCCGGGATGCCGAGGGCTTCCGGATCAAGGACGGGAGACGATTGACGGTACGCCTGGTGCAGAGCGCCCCGTTCGTCCGCGACCGGCGTGACGTCCTCGCCCAGGCGGTGCAGGCGGCGGTCAAGCAGAGCGCCGGCATCGATCTGGACGTCGAACTGGTCGACCAGGGCACCCACACGCAGACCCTGGCCGACGGCGCCTACGAGGTGTTCGACAACTCCCGCGCCGACACCGACGCCGGGGCCGCCCTCAACCTGCTGCTGCACTCCGGCGGCGCGATCAACCGGACCGGCCTGTCGGATCCGGCCCTGGACCGGCTGCTGGAGGAGGGGGAGTCGAGCAGTGATCCGGCGAAGCGGACCGAGGCGTACCGGCAGGTGCAGAAACTCACCATCACCGATCAGGCGCTGATCCTGCCGCTGTACGCCCCGGCCGATCAGGTCGCCGCCAGCACCCGGGTGGGTGGTCTCGGGTTCGAGCCGGCCGCGGGCGTGCCGGGTAGCGCGTACGACATCTGGATCAGCGAGTGATCAAGGCGGTGCTGCGGCGGGTCGCCAGTGCGGTGGTGGTGCTCTGGGCGGCGGCGACCGCGGCGTACCTGGCGTTGCTGGCCGCCCCCGGTGACATCGTCGACGCGATCGTCGGCGACGGTGCCGACACCCCGCAGATCCGGGCCCAGATCATCGCCGAGTGGCACCTGGACCGGCCGGCGATCGTGCAGTACCTGGACTACCTGCTGCGCGCCGCCCGCGGCGACCTGGGCCGCTCCTACCTGCTGCAGCGCCCGGTGGACGAGGTGATCGGCGAGCAGATCCCGTCGACCGTCCAGCTGGCCCTGGCCGCCGCGGTGTTCGGGGTGCTGCTGGCGCTGGTGCTGGCGGTCACCACCCGGCACCGGGTGGCCCGCCGGATCAGTTCGACGGCCGAGCTGATCCTGGTGTCCACCCCGCCGTTCCTGATCGGGATCGTGCTGCTCAGCGTCTTCTCGTTCCGGCTCGGCCTGTTCCCGGTCTCCGGCGATCAGGGCTGGGCGGCGCTGGTGCTGCCCGCGGTCACCCTCGGCCTGCCGATCGCCGGAGTCCTCGCCCAGGTGCTGCGCGACGGCATCGACCGGGCCCTGGACGAGCCGTTCGCGGTCACCGCCCGGTCCCGGGGGCTGACGGAACGGGCGGTCCTGATCCGGCACGCGCTGCGGCACGCCCTGATCCCGGCGGTCACCCTGCTCGGCTGGCTGACCGGGGTGCTGATCGGCGGCGCGGTGATCATCGAGCAGGTGTTCGGCCGGCCCGGCCTGGGCCAGGTCACCCTGCAGGCGGTCGGCAACGGCGACATGCCGGTGGTGCTCGCCGTGGTGGTGCTCGCCGCCGCCGCGTTCGTCGTCATCAACACCCTGGCCGACCTGGCCTATCTGCTCATCGACCCGCGCCTGCGAAGGAGCTGAGCACCGATGACCATCGCCCTGCCCCGGCCGGAGACCCGCCGGCTCACCCTGCGACAGCCACGACCGGGGATCGCCGCGGCGGCCGTGGTGCTCGCCCTGGTCGCGACCGCGGTGGCCGGGCCGGCCCTGTTCGCCGGCGACCCCCTGGCCGCCGATCCGATGCACGTGCTGGAGGCGCCGTCGGCGGCCCACTGGTTCGGCACCGACCAGCTCGGACGAGACGTCTTCGACCGGGTGGTGCACGGCGCCCGGCACTCGCTGAGCATCGGCGTCGCGGCCACCGTCATCGCGGTCGGCGCCGGGATCCTGCTGGGCCTGCTGGCCGGGCTCACCCACCGGTACGCCGACGAGGCCCTCAGCCGCGGCTTCGACGCCCTGTCGGCGTTCCCGCTGGTGCTGCTGGCGCTGCTGTTCATCGCGATCGCCGGCACCGGGACGGCCAGCCTGATCGTGGCGATCGGCATCGCCACCCTGCCGCACTACGCCCGGGTGGTGCGGGCGCAGACCCTGGTGGTGCGACGGGCGCCGTACGTCACCCACGCCGTCGCGTTCGGAACGTCGCGCACCCGCCTGGTGCTGCGGCACGTGCTGCCGAACGTGCTCGGCCCGATCCCGGTGCTGGCGATGATCGGCCTCGGTGAGGCGGTCCTGATCGCGGCCGGGCTGAGCTTCCTCGGTCTCGGCCCGCAGCCGCCGTCGCCGGAGTGGGGCGCGATGTTGTCCGAGGGCCGCGGCTACCTGCACATCGCCTGGTGGGCGTCGATCCTGCCGGGTGCGGCGGTGACCGCCACCGTCATCTCTCTCACCGTGATCGGCCGCCATCTGCAGGGCCGGTTCGAAGGGCGCCGACAGTGATCCACGTCGAGGACCTGCGGGTCACCTTCCGCCTGGGCGGCAAGCGGGTGGAGGCCGTCCGCGGGGTCGGTTTCGACATCGAGGAGGGCGAGTGTGTGGCCCTCGTCGGGGAGAGCGGCTCCGGCAAGAGTGTGACCGCCCGCAGCCTGGTCGGACTGGCCGGTCCGCAAGCCCTGGTGGAGGCCGGCGCGTTCACCGTCGGCGGCCGGGACGTGCGCCGGTTCGCGGCCCGGGACTGGCGGCGGCTGCGCGGCCGGCACACCGGGCTGATCCTGCAGGACGCGCTGGTATCGCTGGATCCGATGCGCACCGTCGGCGCCGAGATCACCGAGGTGCTGCGCACCCACGGCATCGGCGACCGGCGGGACCGGCCGGGGCGGGTCCGGGATCTGCTCGAGGCGGTGCACGTGCCGGAGCCGGAGCGGCGGGCGAAGCAGTATCCGCACCAGCTGTCCGGTGGGCTGCGGCAGCGGGCCCTGATCGCCTCGGCGATCGCCGGCGGGCCGCGGCTGCTGATCGCTGACGAACCCACCACCGCCCTGGACGCCACCGTCCAGGCGCAGATCCTCACTCTGCTCGCCGAACGCCGGGCGGCCGGCGAGACGCTGCTGCTGATCAGCCACGATCTCGCGGTGGTGTCGCGGCTGGCCGATCGGGTGCTGGTGATGAAGGACGGGCGGATCGTCGAGTCGGGGGCCACCCGGGCGGTGCTGTCGGGCGCTTCCCACCCGTACACCCGGCAATTGATCGCGGCGGCGACCGGCCGCCGCCGGGAGCGGACCGCCGAGCCCGGGGAGGCCGAAGTGGTGGCCGAGGCCACCGCACTGCGCAAGGTGTACGGGGACCGCACCGTCGTCCGGGACGTCGCGCTGACCATCCGGCGCGGGGAGATCGTCGGCCTGGTCGGCGAGTCGGGATCCGGCAAGACCACCGTGGCGCAGCTGCTGTTCGGGCTGACCGAGCCGACCTCCGGGCATGTCCGGTTCGAGGGCCGCGACTTCGCCGGGGTGCCGGAGCGGGCCCGCCGGCCGATCCGCCGCCGTCTGCAACTGATCGCCCAGGATCCGCTGTCGGCGTTCGACCCGCGCTGGACCGTACGCCGGATCGTCGGGGAGGCCCTGCCCCGCGGCGAGAACCCGGAGCCGGTCCTGGCACGCGTCGGGCTCGGGCCGGAGGTGCTGGACCGCTATCCCCGGCAGCTGTCCGGCGGTCAGCGGCAGCGGGTCGCCGTCGCCCGAGCCGTCGCGCCCCGTCCGAGTCTGATCATCTGCGACGAGCCGGTCTCGGCCCTCGACGTGTCGGTGCAGGCCCAGGTCCTGGATCTGCTCGCCCGGATCCGCGACGAGGACGGGACGGCGCTGCTGTTCATCTCGCACGATCTCGGCGTGATCCGGGACATCGCCGACCGGGTCCTGGTCATGCACGACGGGCGGGTGGTCGAGCAGGGGCCGGTCCGTGCCGTCTTCGAACACGCCGGCCACGAGTACACCAGGGCGCTGCTGCGTGCCGTGCCCACATTGGAGGTCACCACATGACGTTGCATCTGGCCGTCGCCCTCACCGGCGACTCGTTCGACGCCGGCCACTGGACCGATCAGGTCCGGCTGGCCGATCAGCTGGGCCTGGACCTGGTCACGTTCGACGACACGTTCGGGCGGCACGGGCCGGACGCGGTGCTGGTGGCCGCCCGGGTCGCCCCGCTCACCCGGCACGTCGGGCTGGTCCCGGTCGCCACCACCACGCACACCGAGCCGTTCCACCTGTCCACCGCCCTGGCCACCCTGGACCACATCAGCCGGGGGCGGGCCGGCTGGCAGGTGCGGGTCTCCGCCGAC
The DNA here is from genome assembly GCF_050589265.1 of Actinoplanes sp. G11-F43. Taxonomy (NCBI): domain Bacteria; kingdom Bacillati; phylum Actinomycetota; class Actinomycetes; order Micromonosporales; family Micromonosporaceae; genus Actinoplanes; species Actinoplanes sp. G11-F43. Next base: position 243,379 of record NZ_JBNZCE010000024.1, on the reverse strand, counting down.
CCGGCCTCGTTCTCGCTGCTGGGCCGGCGTGAGGTGCTGGAACCCACGGCGCTGATCGCCGAGGCCGGCGAGGTGATCGAGGTGGTGCGGCGGCTCTGGGACAGCTGGGAGGACGACGCGATCATCAAGGACGTCGCCACCGGGCGGTTCATCGACCGGGACAAACTGCATTACATCGCGTACGCGGGTGAGCACTTCGCGGTCAAGGGGCCGTCGATCGTGCCCCGCCCGCCGCAGGGTCAGCCGGTGGTGGCGGCCCTGGCGCACGGCCCGCGGGTGTGGGAGAACCTGGACGCCGATCTGTTCTTCGTTCCCCTGGAGGATGCTCGGGCCATCCCGTCGAAGAAGGTGTTCGCGGACGTCCCGGTTGCCGACGCCGATCTCGTTCAGGAGTGGTGGGCGAGTTCGGGTGTCGACGGCTTCCGCTTCCCGCTGGACGACATCTCCGAAATATCGGATCTGGTGGATGAGCTGCGGCGGCGTGGGCTCTTCCAGCCGTCGACGAAGCCCACCCTCCGTGACCGGCTCGGCCTGCCGGCCGCCGTCAACCGCTACGCCCGGGAGGCCTCCGTTGCCTAAGCAGATCATCCTCGCCGCACACTTCCCCGGCGTGAACAACACCACCGTGTGGAGCGACCCGCGGGCCGGCAGCCAGATCGACTTCGACTCCTTCGAATACCTCGCCCGGACCGCCGAACGCGGCCTGTTCGACTTCTTCTTCCTCGCCGAGGGCCTGCGCCTGCGCGAACAGCGTGGGCTCATCCACGACCTGGACGTGGTCGGCCGCCCGGACACCCTGACCGTGCTGTCCGCGCTGGCCGCCGTCACCACCCATCTGGGCCTGGCCGGAACCCTGAACGCGACCTGGCACGAGCCGTACGAGCTGGCCCGCCAACTGGCCACCCTGGACCATCTGTCGAACGGCCGGGCCGCCTGGAACGTGGTCACCTCACCCGGCGCGTTCTTCGGTGAGAACTTCCGGCGCGGCGGATTCCTGGACCACGCCGACCGGTACGTGCGGGCCGCCGAATTCATCCAGACCGTCCGCGCCCTGTGGGACACCGACGGCGGCGACTTCGCGATCAGGAACAGCCAGTTCGACATCAAGGGCCGGTTCGGGGTGCCGCGCAGCCCGCAGGGCCATCCGTTCGTACTGCAGGCCGGCGACTCCGAGGGCGGCCGGGAGCTGGCCGCCCAGCACGCCGACGCGATCTTCTCCCGGCACCATCAGCTCGACGACGCCCGGGTGTTCTACCGCGACGTCAAGGACCGGCTGGCGAGGTACGGCCGCACCGAGGACAGTCTGAAGATCATTCCGGGGGTGTCGTACGTGCTCGGCGACAGCGACGCCGACGCCCAGGAGAAGGCCCACCACATCCGCCGCCAGCAGGTCAGCCCGCAGACCGCGATCCTGCTGCTGGAACAGCTGTGGAACACCGACCTGTCCGGCTACGACGCCGACGGCCCGCTGCCGGCCATCGATCCGGTGCTGGACGAGGACGACACCATCATCAAGGGCCGGGCCGGCATGTACCCGGACCGGATCGCCACCGCGAGGGAGTGGCGGGCCCGCGCCGAGGCCAAGAACCTGTCGATCCGCGACCTGATCATCGAGGTGACCGGCCGGCAGAACTTCATCGGCACCGCCGAACGGGTCGCCGAGCAGCTCAACGAATACGTGCAGACCGGCGCGTGCGACGGTTTCATCCTGGTCTCCCACCTGACCCCGGCCGGGCTCGACGACTTCGTGGACCGGGTGGTCCCGCTGCTGCAGGAGCGCGGTGTGTTCCGGACCGGATATTCCGCCACCACGCTGCGCGGCAACCTGGGGCTGGCATGAGGTTCCTGCTGCTCAGCCTGATCACCTGGATCGACCGGTCGAAGACCGCCGAACAGCGGCTGCGGGAGGTGGTCGACGCCGCCGTCCTCGCCGAGGAGCTGGGCTTCGACGGGTTCGCGGTGGGGGAGCGGCACGAACGGCCGTTCCTGTCCTCGTCCCCGCCGGTGGTGCTCAGCCACATCGCCGCGAAGACGTCCCGGATCCGGCTGTTCACCGGGGTCACCACGCTCAGCCTGCTCGACCCGGTCCGGGCGTTCGAGGACTACGCGACCCTCGACAACCTGTCCGGTGGCCGCCTCGAACTGATGATCGGCAAGGGCAACGGCGCCGCCCAGGCCCAGCTGTTCCATGTCACCGTCGGCGACCAGTGGGACCGGCTGCGGGAGAGCTACGACCTGTTCCGCCGGCTGTGGCGGGAGGAGAAGGTCACCTGGCAGGGGCGGTTCCGGCCGTCGCTGACCGACGCCGAGACCTGGCCCCGGCCGTTGCAGAACCCGATCACCGTGTGGCACGGCAGCGCGACCAGCCGGGCCAGCGTCGACCTCGCCGCCCGCTACGGCGACCCGCTCTTCTCCGCCAACGTCACCAACCCGATCGAGCCGTACGCCGAACTGATCGACTACTACCGGGAGCGCTGGGCCGTGCACGGCCACGACCCGGCGGCGATCCGGATCGGGGCCGGCAGTGCCGGGTTCTACGCCGCGCGTACCTCGCAAGAGGCTCTTGACGTTTACCGCCCCGTCTACCAGGCGCGGCTCGAAGCGTTCCGCAAGGTCGGGGTGGAGCCGGTGTTCCCGACCCTGGAGGACGCCGTGGAGCGCAGCTCGATCCTGGTCGGCAGCCCGCAGCAGATCATCGACAAGGTGCACCGCTACCACCAGCGGTTCGGTCACGAGATCACCCACCTGAGCGCGGACACCGAAGGGCTCACCGAGACACAGAACCGGGCCAGCCTCGAACTGTTCGCCGCCGACATCGCCCCCGCACTCGGCCACCTGAAAGGGCGGTAGCCATGCCCGTACCCCTGTCGATCCTCGATCTGGCCCCGCTCGTCTCCGGCGGTGACGTGCCGGACGCCCTGCGCCGCACCCTCGACCTGGCCCGGCGGGCCGAACAGTTCGGCTACCACCGGTACTGGGTGGCCGAACACCACTTCACGCCAGGGGTGGCCAGCTCCCAGCCGGCGCTGCTGCTCGGCCAGATCGCCGCGGTCACCGAGCACATCCGGCTCGGGTCCGGCGCGGTGCAGACCGGCTTCCTCACCGCGCTGTCCATCGTGGAGCAGTTCGGGCTGCTCGACGCCCTGTATCCGGGCCGGTTCGACCTGGGCCTGGGCCGGTCCGGGCAGGCCCGCACCGAGAAGGCCGCCGGTGGACCGCCGTCCGGCGACGCGGCCCGGGTCGTCGACGGACTGCTCATTCCGAAACACTTCGACTGGGCGCCGATCTTCGCCTCCAAACGCTCCGCGCTGGCCGGTGGCCTGCTCACCCAGCCGGGCGCGCAGCCGCTGGGGCTGACCGAGGTGCTGGACCAGATCGACGCGCTGCTGGCCGGGCCGGTCACCGACGGTGAGGGCAGCGAGGTGACCGCCACGCCGGGCGCCGGCGCCGACCTTCAGGTGTGGCTGCTCGGCAGCTCCGGTGGCGAGAGCGCCCGCACCGCCGGCGCGCGGGGGCTGCCGTTCGCCGCCAACTACCACGTCGCCCCGGCCAAGGTCCTGGAGGCCGTCCAGGCGTACCGGGAATCGTTCGTGCCGTCCGCCACCCTGGCGAAACCGCATGTGATGGTCTCCGCCGACGTGCTGGTCGCCGAGGACGACGCCACCGCCCGGCACCTGGCCACACCGTTCGCGGTCTGGGTCCGCAGCATCCGCACCGGGCTCGGCGCCGTGCCCTACCCGAGCATCGCCGAGGCCGAGGCGTTCGTGTGGACCGACCAGGACCGGGCGATCGTCGCCGACCGGGTCGACACCCAGTTCACCGGATCGCCACAGACGGTGACCGAGAAGCTCGACACCCTGCAACGGGTCACCGGCGCCGACGAGCTGCTGATCACCACGATCGCGCACGACCACACCGACCGGGTCCGATCGTACGAGCTGCTCGCGAAGGAATGGTCGGCCTGATCTTCGGCATCGATGACGGTCACCTATCATTCCGCAGGTGACCGGCATCGATGGACGAGTCGTCGCGCCCGGCCGGCGCTTCTCGCAGACCTACACGCGGGCGCAGGCGGACACCGTGGCCGACTCCCTGATCCGGCGCCGGGAGTTCCCCCAGGAGCTGACCTTCTTCGGGGACGGCGCCGAGTTGTGGCGTGCCGTCACCGAGGATCCCGGCACCGCCCGGTTCACCCGGCCCCGAGCCAGCGACCTGCTGCTCGCCGAGCACGTGACCGCACTGCTCGGCCTGCTGCCGCCCGGCCCGGTCGAGGTGCTCGACCTCGGGCCCGGCACCGGCCGGCCCGCCGAAGGGCTGCTCGCCGGGCTGCTGGCGGCCGGCCGGTTCGGCGGCTACCGGGCGATCGAGCTCAGCCCGGACCTGCTCACCATGACCAGCACCCGGCTGTGCGCGGCGTTCCCGGCCGAGACCGGCCGGATGGAGTTCGTCCAAGGCGACTTCAACGACCCCACGCTGCTCGCCGCACGTTCCGGTGATCCCCGGTTGCTGCTGCTCACCGGGGGTACGCCGTTCAACCTCGCCGATCCCGGCCCGCTGCTGTCGCACCTCGCCGCCCAGCTGGGCCCGGACGACCTGCTGGTGCTGACCGCCCGCTTCGACACCGCCGGCCGGGTGCCGTTCGGGCCGGTCGAGGCGGCCCCGCCGCTGCCGCCCAGCCACCGCCTCGGTCTCGACCTTCTCGACATCGACCCGGCCTGGTACGAGCCGGAACGCGGTTTCACCCCGGACCGTCACGAGGTGTGGAGCGGCGCCCGGCTGAACCGCCCGGTCACCCTGCACATCGACGGCGCGGCCGCCCGGCGTGTCGTCGAGTTGCACACCGGTGACCTGCTGCTGCTCTACCGCCAGCTGTTTCTCGGCCGGCCGGCGCTGACCGGCCTGCTCCAGCGGTCCGGTTTGCGGACTAGTCTGTTCCAAATAGGACGAGTCTCTGATGTCGCCATGATCGTTACCACGAGTGGTATGACGCGGACACAAGGGACTAATATGACTAAGCGGTAGTTATCTATGGCAGACTCGCTGTCATGGGGAGCCCGCCGCCGATCAGCCGTCCGATGCGCAACCTGCTGGCCGGCTTCTACACCTCCCTGCTCGGCACCCAGATGACCACCGTCGCGCTGGCGTTCGCCGTCCTCGCCAGCGGCCACGGCGCCGCCGGCCTCGGCCTCGTGCTCGCCGCCGGCCGGCTGCCCACCATCGCGTTCGTGCTGGTCGCCGGCGTCCTCGCGGACCGGCTCCCGCGCCGCACCGTCATGCTCATCACCGACGCGGTGCGCGGCGGCAGCCAGGCCGTCCTCGCCGTCTGGCTGTTCACCGGCGACGTGCCACTGATCGTGCTGATGTTCTTCGCCGCCGTCGACGGCCTCGGCAACGCCTTCTTCCGGCCCGCCCTCACCGGCCTCATCCCCACCCTGGCCGACAAGACCGGCCTGCAACGGGCCAACGCGCTCATCGGATTCGGCCGCTCCTTCGGCAGCCTCGCCGGCCCCGCCGTCGGCGGCCTGCTCGTCGCCCTCACCGGCCCGGCCACCGTGCTCGCCATCGACGCCGGCACCTACCTGATCAGCGCCCTGTTCCTGGTCGCCGTGCCCCGCGACACCGCCGCACCCCGGCCCCGCCGCACCAGCATGCTCACCGACCTGCGCGAAGGCTGGACCGAGTTCATCTCCCGGCGCTGGGTGTGGACCATCGTCGCCCAGTTCAGCCTGGTGCACCTGACCACCGTCCCGGCGTACATGGTGCTCGGCCCGCAGATCGCCGCCGACAGCCTCGGCGGCCCCCAGTCCTGGGGCTTCATCCTGGCCGGATTCGGGGCCGGCTCGGTCGTCGGCGGCCTGCTGATGGTCCGGTTCACCCCCCACCGCCCGATGCTCGTCGCCACCCTCGGCATGCTCTGGTTCGTGCCCGCCTGCCTGGCCCTCGCCCTGCACGCGCCACTCGCGGTGATCATCGGGACCGGGTTCCTGGCCGGCATCGGCATCGGGGTGTTCAGTGCCCTGTGGGCGACCGTGCTGCAGGCCAACGTGCCGACCCCGGTGCTGTCCCGGGTCAGCGCCTACGACTGGTTCGGCTCCCTGGTCACCCTGCCGATCGGGTACACCCTGGTCGGATTGCTGGCCGGCCCGTTCGGCACGGCCTTCCCGCTGATCCTCGGCGCGGTCACGATGGCGGTGACGTGCGCCGCGGTCCTGACAGTCGCCGAGGTCCGCCACTTAACGGTCGAACCCACCCGAACCCCATAACCACCCCCGTCCCACACCCGAACCATCCACACGCCGCAGCAGCCCGATCCGTGTGGTGACGTGTGGTGCGCTGCGCCCCGCAACTATCCACGCGGTGTGGTTTGCCGGTTCGTGTGGTGACGTGTGGTGTGGTGCGTGCCGCAACTGTCCACGCGGTGTGGTTTGCAAGCTTGTGTGGTGATGTGTGGTGTGGTGCGTGCCGGAAGTGTCCACGCGGTGTGGTTTGCAAGCTTGTGTGGTGATGTGTGGTGTGGTGCGTGCCGGAAGTGTCCACGCGGTGGGGCTTGTTGGTTTCTGCCCGGCCGGTTGGCTCGTTGGCTGAGCATGTTTGTGGTTTTTGGGTGGGCGTCTGGCGTTCTGGGCCGACGGCATCGCACGCACGCCTGGCCGGGAGACTGTGCCTGAACTCGTCACCCCGGCCTGTTTTAGGCCACCACACTCGGTGCCGTGTTCGGGTCGGTGAGGGGTTCGGGATGCTGGGTGCCGCATTCGCCCGGCGGTCGCCGGGCGGTGCGGTGGGGTGCGGACGTCGCGGGGACCGGACAGGGCGATTCGATTTTGGGTGGGGCCGATTGGCGTACCGGAACGGGGTTGAGAACGACCGGCGGCCCGGCGGCCGGCCGCGGAGAGGGGGAGCCGCGGACCGGGGCCGTCGCAGGGAACAAGGGGGAGCAAGGGAACAAGAGGTAGCAAGGGTGCAAGAGGTAGTAAGGGTGTAAGAGGTAGTAAGGGGACAAGAGGGAACAAGGGGACAAGAGGGAGCAAGGGGGTCAGGGGGTCAGTTCGCGCCACAGGAACTCGAAGGTCAGCGCCCACAACAGGGCCGCCTGCTCGTTGTCGGCGGCGCCGCCGTGACCGCCCTCGACGTTCTCGTAGTAGCCGGCCCGATGGCCCAGGTCGTCGAGCAGCGCCTTCATCTTGCGGGCGTGCGCCGGATGCACCCGGTCGTCGCGGGTCGACGTCAGCAGCAGCAGCGGCGGGTACGACCGATCGGGGAGCACGTTCTGCAGCGGTGAGAACTCCCGCAGGTAGGCCCAGTCCTCGGCGACGTCCGGATCCCCGTACTCGGCGATCCACGATTTTCCGGCCAGCAACTTCGTATACCTTCGCATGTCCAGCAGCGGCACCCGGGCCACCACCGCCCCGAACAGCTCCGGATAGCGGGTCAGCATCACCCCCATCAGCAGCCCGCCGTTGCTGCCGCCGAGGATGCCCAGCTGCCGCGGGGTGGTGATGCCCCGGGCGACCAGGTCGGCGGCGACGGCGGCGAAGTCCTCGAAGGCGCGCGGCCGGTTCTCCCGCAGTGCCGCCTGATGCCAGGCCGGGCCGTACTCGCCACCGCCACGGATGCCGGCCAGCACATAGGTGCCGCCGTGGGCGAGCCATCCCCGGCCCATCAACCCGCTGTACGACGGGCTCATGGTGACTTCGAAGCCGCCGTACCCGTACAGGATCGTGGGTCCGGGGCCGTCTCCGCCGGCCACGAAGTAGGGGATCCGGGTGCCGTCGGCGGAGGTGGCGAAGAACTGCCGGACCGTCATCCCGTCGGTGCCGAAGAACGCCGGCCCGCGCTTGAGGACGGTGCTGTCCCCGCCCACCTCGCCGAGGCTGAGCGTGACCGGGTCGAGGAACCCCTCCGACGACAGCAGGTACGCGTCGTCAGTGCCCGGCTCGGTGTCCAGCACCGCGACCTGATCGAGCTCGCCGGCGCCGGCGACCGGTTCCCGCCCCCACGCCCCGGGCGCCGGGGTGCGGATCTCGAGCCGGGTCCGCACGTCGCTCATCGTGGCCAGCAGCAGATGGTTGCGGGTCCACGACCAGCCGCGCAGCGAGGTCCTCTCGTCCGGTTCGAACAGCAGGGCCGGCTCGCCGCCGCCGGCCAGGAAGGCCTCCAGGTCAACGGCGACGAGCGACCCCGCCGGGTACGTCACCCCACCGGCCGTCCACGCGGACCGTGGGGAGACCAGCAGCCACTCCCGGTGCATGTCGATGACCGCGTCCTCGGGAACGTCGATGTCGGCGAGCCGGCCGTCCGGGCGGTACAGCCGGTACTCGTTGCGGTAGAACGACACCATCCGGGTCACCAGGCCGCGCTCGTACCCGGGAGTCGGATCGTAGGTCGCCGACGACAGCACATCGTCGGCCCCACCCTCGAACACCGTCTCCGCCGCGGAGAGGGGGGTGCCGCGCCGCCAGCGTTTGACGATGCGGGGGTACCCCGAGGAGGTCAGCGAACCGGGGCCGAAATCGGTCGCCACCAGCAGATGGTCGGCGTCGATCCAGCACACGTCACTCTTCGCCTCGGGCAGGGTGAACCCGCCGTCGGCCGGGTCGACGAACGACCGGGTGCCCAGATCGAACTCGCGCACCACCGCCGCGTCCGCCCCACCCCGGGACAGGCTGATCAGACCCCGGTGGTAGCCGGGACGCAGCACGTCGACCCGCTTCCACGTCCAGTTCCCGCCCTCGGCCCGGTTCAGCGCGCCGACGTCGAACAGCACCTCCCACTCCGGCTCGTCGCGGCGCAACCGCTCCAGAGTGGTCCGCCGCCACAGCCCGCGCGGATGATCGGCATCGGTCCAGAAGTCGTAGTAGAAGCCGTCACCTCGACGCCTCGGGTACGGGATCCGGTCCTTGCTGTCCAGCACCTCGCGGATCGCGTCCCGGGTGCGGGCGAACCGTTCACCGGCCAGCCCGGCGGTGGTCTCCGCGTTGCGGGCCGTCACCCACTCCAGGACGTCCGGGGTGTCCAGGTCCTCCAGCCAGAGGTATTTTTCAGCATCGATCACGGGCTCGACGATTCCATCCCCGCCGGGTGTTGCCAAGGTGTCCGGTGCGGCCACAAACAGGTGACTGGGCCGCCGAAACCGGGGTCGCGCGGCGGTCCGGCGTACACCATCTCCGGGTGGAGTTACGGCAGCTCAGCTATGTGGAGGCGGTGGCCCGGTACGGTGGGTTCACCCGTGCGGCCGAACGTCTGCACATCGCCCAGTCCGCGGTGTCGGCCCAGATCCGGGCCCTGGAGATCGAGCTGGGTGTCACCCTGTTCGCCCGGACCACCCGCAAGGTCGCCCTGACCCCGGCCGGTGAACTGTTCGTCGCCCGGGCCCGCCGGGTGCTCGCCGAACTCGACGGCGCCCGCACCGAGATGGCCGAGATCACCGCCGTGGTCAGCGGCCGGGTCACCGTCGGCGCCACCGCCAACCTGGGCGTCTACGACCTGCCGCGGGCGCTGGCCCGGTTCCGGGAAGGCCACCCCGGCATCGCCCTGCGCCAGCGCTCCGGCCTGATCACCGGCCTGCTCGGCGCCCTCGACCAGGGCGAACTGGACCTGGTGATCGGCCCGCTGCACGCCGACGTGCCGCCCCGCTTCGACGCCCTGCCACTTGTCGACGAATACCTGGTGCTGGCGCTGCCGGTCGGTCACGGCCTGACCCGTTCCGGGCGGCTGACCCTGGCCGAGGCCCGCGACGAACCGTTCGTGAGCATGCCGCACGGCAGCGGGCTGCGCTGGATCCTCGACGACGCGGGCCGCTCGGCCGGATTCACCCCGCGGGTGCAGTACGAGACCGACGGCCCGGCCGGCATCCGCGAGATGGTGTCCGCCGGGCTCGGGGTGGGGCTGCTGTCCCGGGCGGTGGCCGAGGGCCCGTGCGGATCCCCGGTGGAGGTCCGCCGGCTGCACCCGGCACCGGTCCACCCGCCGATCGGGGTGCTGCACCACCGGGACCGGCCGCTGTCCGCCGCCGCCCAGTCCCTGCGGCACCACCTGGCCGAGATCGCCGGACCCCGCCCGGACCCGGTGCACCGCGTCACCCCGGAGGCCGACGCGGAGGAGGACATGACGGAAGTCCCGGACTAAGTTGACCGGGGCGCTTACGCTCAGTCGCCCGGAAGGTGGGAGACGACCGCGAATGACCATGACCGACACTGTTGAAGTGCGAGAACCCGTGACCCGACGGCCCGGTGCCGGATACCTGGCCGCGCCGTTGATCGTCGGGGTGCTCGCCGTCGTGGCGGCCGTCACCACCTATCAGGTCTTCGTGCGCACCATCTCCGGGCAGTGGCTGGACACCGCCGCCATGTTCGGCACCGACGTCCAGCACCCGCGGATCGAGGAGATCCTCGCCCGGATCATGGACGCCACCACGCTGACCAGCCTGGTGCTGGTCTGCGTGTTCGGCGCGGTGATCGGGGTGCTGCGCAAACGCGCCGATCTGGCGGTCGCCGCGGCCGTCCTGGTGCTCGGCGCCAACGGCACCACCCAGATCCTGAAAGGCATGCTGCCGCGCCCGCCGTTCGACGGGCTGACCTACGCCAACTCGCTGCCCAGCGGCCACGTCACGGCCGCCGCCTCGGTGGCGTTCACCCTGGTCCTGGTCCTGCCGGCGGCCCTGCACGGGACGGCCGCCCTGGCCGGCGCCGGCTACACGGTGGCGGTGTCGATCGCCACCGTGTGGGCGCAGTGGCACCGGCCCAGCGACGTCATCGCCGCGGTGGCGGTGGTGCTCGCCTGGGGCGCGCTGGTGATCCTGGCGGTCCGGCTGGCCCGCTGGCGGACCGCGGCGCGACCGGAACGGCCCAGCTGGTTCGCCACCCTGCCCCTGCTGGCGGCGGCCGCGGTGACCGCCCCGATCACCGTGCTCGGCCTGCTGCTGGGCAAGACCTCCGAATCGATGACCACCCTGCCGGAACCCAGCCGCCTCACCTTCCTGACCGGCGCGGCAGGCGTCGCCGCGGTCGTCGCGATCGGCTTCCTGACCTGGCTCTGGCTGACCGCCGACGACGAACCGGCGTAGGCGTTCCACACATTCCGGTCCGGTTCCGCGTCACCACGGGCAGGCGTCCGTCTCCCGGCCGACGGTCATTCGCAACCCCGTGGAGTACGCCAGACGGGCCCACGCCGATCGGGTCGCCGGCACAGGTCCCCGCGAGGCAGGCGACACACCGGACCGTCCAGCGGCCGCCGGGCGAATGCGATGGTCCCGGTAACCCCCGAAGCGGACCAGCCGGAACGCCAGGACCGTTCAGTCACACCCCTCGATATGCTGAATTATCGGGACAAAAGGTTCGGAGCGGCGTGGCGCTCCGAACCTTTTGTGCGGCTCCGCAGCCCGGTGTCAGCAGTCGTCCGGTCGAGGCGGGCACCCGTACCGGATCACACCGTGACCCGGTCGCGGATCGCGTGGCTCACCTGGGCGCGCAGCGCGGCGAACTCGGGCCGGCCCCGCAGCTCGCCGGCGGCCACCCCGGTGCGCGGCAGGTCGATCCGCAGGTCCAGGGCGATCCGGCCGGGCCGGGGCGTGAGCACCACGACCCGGCTACCCAGGAACACCGCCTCGTCCACACTGTGCGTGACGAACACGCTGGTCCGGCCGGTCTCGGCGCTGACCTGCCGCAGATCGTCCTGCAGCTTCTCCCGGGTGAGCGCGTCCAGGGCGGCGAACGGCTCGTCCAGCAGCAGCAGGGGATTGTCGACGGCCAGGGCGCGGGCGATCGCCACCCGCTGCTGCTGTCCGCCGGAGATCTGCCAGGTGCGGCGATGGGCCACGTCGTGCAGGCCGACCCGGGCCAGCAGCTCGTCGACCCGATCCTTGGTGACCGCCTGCCCGGCGTAGCGCAGCGCCAGGGCCACATTGCCGCCGACGGTCTTCCAGGGGAACAGCCGCGGCTGCTGGAAGACCAGCCCGGCCCCCTTGCCGGGGACGGGCGCGGCACCGGCGGTCCGCACGGTTCCGGTGGTGGGCTGCTCGAACCCGGCGATCAGCCGGAGCAGGGTGCTCTTGCCGCAGCCGGAGGCGCCGACCAGGACCAGGAACTCGCCCGCCGGTACGGTGAGGTCGATCGGCCCGACCGCGACGGTGTCGCCGTAGGCGTGGGTCAGCCCGTCGATGGTGATCGCGTCAGCCGAGGACACCGGGCAGTCCCTTGACGTAGACGGCCTTCTGCACGTCGGCCAGCGACGGCACCGCGTCGATCTTGTCCTGTGACTTGAGGAATTCGGCGGCGCTGACCAGGTTGTCGGCCAGTTTGCCGACGCTGCCCTCGGTGCCCAGCCACTCCGGCGACGACAGATCGGCCGGCTTGAGGAAGACACCCTGCTTCACCTGCGCGAGTGCCTCCTCGGGCGTCAGGTTCAGCTCGGCGCCGATGGCCTTGCCGGTCGTCGCCGGGTCGGTGGCGATGATGTCCAGGGCCTGGGCCTCGGCCTTGCGCCACGCGTCGACCGCCTCCGGGTGGGCCTCGGCGAACGCGGTGGACACCACCCCCAGGTCCAGGGTGGGTTTGCCGCCGGCGGCCAGTTCCCGGCTGGTGACCAGGACTTTCCCGGTCTTCTTCAGCTCGTCCAGCGACGGCAGCCAGCTGTACGCGGCGTCGATGTCACCCCGCGTCCAGGCGGCCAGGATGTCCTGCGGTTCCAGGTCCACGATGGTCAGGTCGGACTCCTTCAGCCCGGCCTTGTCCAGGGCGGCGAGCAGGCTGTAGTGGGCGGTGGAGGCGAACGGGGTGGCCACCTTCTTCCCGCGCAGCCCGGCCACGTCGGCGATCCCGGACTCGTTGCGGGCCACCAGGGCCTCGTTGTCACCGGCCACGTCGAGGACGAAGGCGACCTGGTACGGGATGTTCAGCGGTGCGGACAGCCCGCGCGCCACCGGGCTGGAGCCGATCGCGGCGATGTCCAGGCTCTTGGCCACGAACGCGGTGTTGATGCTGGCGCCGGAGTCGAACTTGGTCCAGGTGATCTTGTAGTCGGGCAGTGCCTTCTCCAGCAGCCCCTGCTTCTTGACGATCAGGTCACCGCTGGGGAACGCCTGGTAGGCGATCCGGATCGACTTCTCCTCGGGGTCGGCGCCACCGCTGGCGGCGCCGTCCCCGCAACCGGCCAGCAGCAGGACGGCCGTGGTGAGGGCGAGAAACTTCTTCAACGTGGATTCCTTAGATTCGGCCGCGCCACGGGATCAACCGGTCCTCGGTGATCCGCAGCAGGGCGTCGATGAGCAGGCCGGAGAGTCCGATGGCGAAGAGGCCGAGCACGACCACGTCGGTCTGGGAGTAGCGCTGGGCGTCGCGGATCATGCCGCCGATGCCGGGCACGCCGTTGATGGTCTCGGCGGCGACCACCGAGGAGTACGCCACGCCGACCGCCAGCCGGACGCCGGTGAAGATCTCCGGCAGGGCGTGCGGCAGCACCACGTCCCGGGTCGACTGCCAGCGGCTCGCGCCCAGTGCCCGGGCCGCCTCGACCAGGCCGGTCGGGGCGCCGTGCACGGCGGCGGCGGTGGCGACCGCGACCGGCGGCAGGGCGGCGATCGACAGCAGCCACAGCTTCGGGGTCTCGTCGATGCCGAACCAGATGATGAACAGGCTGAAGTACGCCAGCGGCGGCAGCGCCCGGACGAAGGTGATCACCGGCTCGGCCACCACCCGCAGCCAGCCGACGGTGCCCAGCAGCACGCCGATCAGCAGGCCGCCGGCCACGCCGACGGCTGAGCCGATCACGATCCGGCGCAGGCTGACGCCCAGGTGCTCGATCAGCAGATGACCGCTGTATCCGCTGGTCGACGTCTTGACGAGTTGATCCCAGACCGCGCCGGGCGGCGGGATGAAGGTCGGGTTGCGCATCACCCGGGCCGTCACCTCCCACAGCACGTAGAGCACGACCAGGGCGAGCAGGCGCAACGCGAGGCGGCGGCGCAGTCCGCCGGCCGGCGCCAGGGCCGCCGTCTCCGCCGGCGGGGCGGGTGGCGCGGGGGCGAGCGTCGTGGTCACGGGATCTCCAGGGAGGGGTACGCGTCAATGCCCCATATTCCTATCGTGCCGATGGGCTTACTGGCAATACCGCAACGATGTCGTTAAACATATATTCTCGGTAGGACTTGTGGGTGATGCGGGGCGCTGCCTAGCGTCATCGGCATGACCGTCCTGACCCCGCCACGCCGGGAGGAGAGCGTCGGCGACCAGCTCACCGTGGTCCCCGCACGCCACCCCTGGCGCTGGGCCGGCACCGCGCTGGTGCTGGTGCTGCTCGCCCAGTTCGTCCACGGGCTGGCCACCAACCCCGGCTGGGACTGGCCCACCTTCTTCGGCTACTTCCTGGAGAAGTCGGTCGTCGAGGCGCTCGGAGTCACCCTCCTGCTCACCGTCGCCGGGGCGGTGCTCGGCTTCCTCGGCGGCATCCCGCTGGCCGCCATGCGGCTGTCACCCAACCCGGTGCTGTCCGTGGTCAGCTGGGCCTACATCTGGGTGTTCCGGTCGGTGCCGCTGCTGGTCCAGCTGCTGTTCTGGGCCAACCTCGGCTACCTCTACGACAGCCTGCAGGTCGGCGTCCCGTTCGGCCCCGGCTGGTCGTTCCCGACGGTGAACCTGATCAGCTCGCTCGGCGCCGCCATTCTCGGCCTGGCCCTGCACGAGGCCGCGTACGCCGGCGAGATCATCCGGGCCGGGCTGCTCTCCGTCGACCACGGCCAGCACGAGGCCGCCGCCGCCCTCGGCATCCCGAAGTGGCGCCAGTTCCACCGGATCGTGCTGCCGCAGGCGATGCGGGCGATCCTGCCGAACGCGGCCAACCTGCTCGTCAACCTGCTGAAGAGCACGTCCATCGTGTACGTCCTGGCCATCGGCGAGCTGTTCTACCAGGTCCAGGTGATCTACGGGCGCAGCGGCCGGGTCGTACCCCTGCTGATGGTCGCGACGGTCTGGTACGTGATCCTCACCGCCGCCCTGTCGATCCTGCAGTACTACACCGAACGGCACTTCGCCCGCGGCGCGGTCCGCACCCTGCCACCCACCCCGCTCCAGAAGCTCCTCGGGAGGGCGTCGCGATGATCGAGATCTCCGGTGTGCACAAGTCCTTCGGCCCCACCGAGGTGCTGCGCGGCATCGACCTCACCGCGGCGGCCGGCACCGTCACCGTCATCCTCGGCCCGTCCGGCTCGGGCAAATCGACACTGCTCCGGTGCGTCAACCATCTGGAGAAGGTGGACCGGGGGCTCGTACGCGTCGACGGCCAGCTCATCGGCTACCGGCAGAACGGCGCCCGGCTGCACGAACTCAGCGAACGGCAGATCCTGCGGCAGCGCGCCGGAATCGGCTTCGTCTTCCAGGGCTTCAACCTGTTCCCGCACCTGACCGCCCTGCAGAACATCGCCGAGGCGCCCGTCTCGGCACAGGGCAGACCCAGGCGGCAGGTGTACGACCGGGCCCGCGAGCTGCTCACCCGGGTCGGGCTGGGGGACCGTGCGGACGCGTACCCCCGGCAACTGTCCGGCGGCCAACAGCAACGTGTCGCCATCGCGCGGGCCCTGGCCCTCGACCCGAAGTTGATCCTCTTCGACGAGCCGACGTCGGCGCTCGACCCGGAGCTGGTCGGCGAGGTCCTCGACGTGCTCCGCGACCTGGCCGCCACCGGAACCACGATGATCGTGGTGACGCACGAGATCGGCTTCGCCCGGGAGGCCGCCGACACGGTCGTCTTCATGGACGCCGGCCGCATCGTCGAACAGGGCCCACCCGCCGCCGTCCTGGACAGCCCCCGCCACGACCGCACCCGGGCCTTCCTGTCCAAGGTCCTCGCCTAAACCCCCTGTGGTGGGGGGGGGGGGGGGGGGGGGNCACGTCCAACCCCGCCAGATCGCGTGGTGATCTGCGGCGCGCAGCGCACCGCAGATCACCACGCGATACATCTCAGGAGAACTCCATGCGCAGAAGACTCGCCCTCACCACCTTCGCCGTCGTGGCCCTCGGGCTCGGTGCGTGCGCCGCGCCGGAGGAGAAGCCCGCCGAAGCCGCGGCCGGTCCCGGCGCATCGGCCGGCCCGGCGCTCAACACCGGCCCCGACCAGAACCGGATCGTCCCGGCCCGGAACGACGCGGCCGCCGCACTGCTCCCACCGGACGTGGCCGCCTCCGGCAAGCTGGTCATCGGGGTCGGCGCGGCCGGCTCCGGATTCCCGCCGCTCGCCTTCGCCGCCACCGACAACAAGACGCTGATCGGCAACGAGCCGGACATCGCGGTCGCCATCGCCGGCACCCTCGGCCTGGAACCGGTCCTGGAGAACACCTCCTGGGAGAACCTGTTCATCGGCCTGGACAGCGGCAAGTTCCAGCTCGGCGCCTCCAACATCACGGTCACCGAGGAACGCAAACTCAAGTACGACTTCGTCACCTACCGCCTGGACAACCTGGCCTGGCTGGCGAAGAAGGGCTCCGGGCTGACCGTCACCAAACCCGCGGACATCGCCGGCAAGAAGGTCGCCGTCGGCTCCGGGACCAATCAGGAGAAGATCCTCGTCGAGTGGGCTGAGGAGGTCGAGAAGCAGGGCCTGCCCGAGGTCGAGATCAAGTACTACCAGACCAACCAGGCCACCTTCCTGGCCCTCGGCTCCGGCCAGATCGACCTCTACCTCGGCCCGTCCCCGGCCGCCGCCTACCAGGTGTCCACCACCGGGCAGTCCGAGATCGTCGGCACCTACTCGGGCGCCGGCAAGGACCTGCAAGGGCTGATCGCGCTGACCACCAAGAAGGACAACGGGCTCGTCAAGGCGTACGCCGCCGCCCTCGACACGTTGATCGCCTCCGGTGACTACGCGAAGATCCTCGACCGCTGGAACCTCGCCAACGAGGCCGTCACCAAGGCCGAGATCAACCCGCCCGGCCTGCCGATCGAGGGCAGATGACCAGCTCGCTCGCCACCGCGGTGCTGGACAACCCGGCGTGGAGTTCGCTGACCGGCGCGCACACCAGGTTCGCGCAGGTCAACGGGCGGGCGGCGCGGTACGACGACGACGTGGCCCCGTTCCACGCCGTCGAGGACCCGGCCGACCCGCGCGCGTGGGCCGACCTGTCCGCCCTGGTGCCGGCCGGGGCCACGGTGGCCATCGTCGGCGCCGGGCGGACGGTGCACCCGGGATGGGAGATCGGCGGCAGCGTCGCCGGCGTGCAGCTGGTCTCCACCGGCCCGCCCGGTGCCGGAGTGTTCGCCGCCGACTTCGCGACGGTGTTCGAGACGGTGCGGCTGGGGCCGGCCGACGTGCCGGAGATCCTCGACCTGATCGACCGTACCCAACCGGGCCCGTTCCGGCGGCGAACCGTCGAGCTCGGCGTCTACCTGGGATTACGCACACCCGGCGGGCGGCTGATCGCGATGGCGGGGGAGCGCCTGCACCCGGCCGGCTGGACCGAGATCAGCGCGGTCTGCACCGACCCGGCGTACCGCAAGAGGGGTTTGGCGACCCGCCTGGTGCACACCATCGCCGCGGGGATCCGGGACCGCGGCGACACCCCGTTCCTGCACACCTCGGCCGGCAACGTCAACGCCATCCGCCTGTACGAGTCGATCGGCTTCGCCCTGCGCCGCCGCACCGACTTCACCCAGTACCGGCGGGTCGGCCCGGCCTGATCGGTGGGCCTGCCCGGCGCCGGACGAGGTGTCAGAGCCGCTTGACGACGACCTTGCGGCCGGACGCCTTCACCGAGTAGGTCACCGACTTCTTGGTCCACGGGTTGGTGGCGTACACCCGTACCCCGCCGGTCACGTTCTTGGTCTTGACCAGGGCGAAGCCGGTGTAGCGGTTGGCCGCGGCCACCTCCTTGCGCACCTGTGTGCGCAGGGTGGCGACCTTGACCGTGCGGCCCTTGGTCACCCGGCGGGTGTTCGTGGCACCCTGCTGGGCGGCGTCCTTCACGGTCGCGGTCATGGTGAGGTAGGCGACGCCCTTGTCCACACTCGCCGCGTCGATGCTGGCCGATGCGGCGGGGACGTCGACGGTCTGCGCCTCGTATTCGTACGAGACGGTTCCCGTCAACGATTCGTCGGGGTTGGACATGCCGACACTGATCAGCGCCGACGACGCGGTGGCGGTCATGACCACGGTGAGCTTGGACTGCTTCTCCACGACCTGGTACGAGATGGTGCCGTCGTCGTGCACCGTCTTCGTGCCGGGCTGCGAGTAGTACTCGTAGAGCGTCGCCGGGTCGGGAGCGTTGTCCCGCACGATCGTCGCCAGCTTCAGCTTCTTGTCGGCGGTGAACACATACTTGACCGACGGCTTGCCCATCATCTTGAGCGCCTGGAGTTCCAGGCTGTCCGCCTGCGCCCAGGCGCCCTTGCCCTCGGCCGCGAACAGGCCCTCGGTGCCGAGCCCGGACACCGACGTCACCTGCGAGAACAGCCCGTGTACCGGATCGACCGCGACGGTGTCCCGGACCGTCGACGAGCCACCCACCCCCGGCGAGACGGTGAACACGGTGACCGCTCCCCAGCCGCCGGCACCGGCCTTCGTGGAGGCGGTGCCGATCGCCCGGAGCGCGGTGCGCATCTCGGCCGCGGTCAGATTCGTGGTGGTGTCGGCGGCCCAGGCGGCCCCCGGAGCGACGATCAGACCGCCGGTGAGCGCGGCCGCCGCAGCGGTGGCGGTGGCAAGGAGCAGAGACGGCCGGGTGAGTACGGACATAGCTGTTGACCTCGGGAATCATGTCGAATGTGGCGACGCTACGAATCGGCTGCCCCGGCGCCGGCATGAGATCACCGCGCGGAGAGATCGGCGCGGTGGCCCCGCTGATCACACGGCCGCCGCCGAGTGGAGGAAGCGGCCGTCCAGGCCGGCGGCCGGGACCGGGCGGGCGAAGTGGTAACCCTGGGCGGTGTCGCAGCCCAGGGCGCTCAGGGCCTCGGCGGTGAAGACGTCCTCGACACCCTCGGCGACCACGGTCAGGCCCAGGTTGTGGGCCAGGTCGACGGCCGAGGCGACCAGGGCGCGGCTGCTGGCGTCGCCGACCATGTCGGCCACGAACGAGCGGTCGATCTTCAGTTCGTCGACCGGCAGGAGCTTGAGGTACGACAGCGACGAGTAGCCGGTGCCGAAGTCGTCGATGGACGTCTTGACACCCAGGTTGCGGATGCTGCGCAGGGCTTCGATGGTGGTCGTCGGGTCGGACATCACGGTGTACTCGGTGATCTCGATGCAGAGCAGTTCCCCGGGGACACCGGTGGATTTGAGCAGGGCGGCCAGCCGGCCGGGGAAGGTGGCGTCGAGCAGGCTGCGGGTGGACACGTTCACCGCGACCGGCACCCGGTGGCCGGCGTCCAGCCACTCCCGGGCCTGCCGTAGTGCCAGGTCGAGCACCCGCTCGGTGAACGGGTGGATCAGGCTGGTGGTCTCCAGCACCGGCACGAACTGGCCGGGCGACACCGGGCCGCGGGCCGGGTGGTTCCAGCGGGCGAGCGCCTCGACCCCGGCCAGCGAGCCGTCGGCCAGCCGGATCTTGGGCTGGTAGTGCAGGCTGAACTGGCCGGCGTCGGTGAGCCCGCGGCGCAGGTCGCCGAGCATGGTGAGCCGGTCGTCGCTGTTCTGGCCGGCGCTGCTGCCGTCGAACCGGCGGAACGCGTCGTGCTGCTGTTTGGCGTCGTGCAGAGCGCTGTCGGCGTGCCCGAGCAGGGTGCTGACGTCGTCGTCGGCGGTGGCGGTGGCCGCCCCGATGCTGATCTCCAGGTCGACGGTGATGTCGTCGAGCTGGAACGACTCGTCGAAGGCGTCGCGCAGCCGGGTGACGACCACGTCGGCGCGGGCCGGGTCCAGGTCGCGCAGCAGGATGGCGAACTCGTCGCCGCCGGTGCGGGCGACCAGGTCGGTGTCGCGGACCACGCCGGACAGCCGCCAGCCGGCCTCGGCCAGCAGCCGGTCGCCGATGTGCGGGCCGAGCTGGTCGTTGACGTGCCGGAACCCGTTGATGTTGACGGTCAGCACGGTGATTCCGGGTACGCCGCGGACCAGCCGCCCGGTGGACAGTTCACGGTGCAGGCGGGTGGTGAACGCGGCCCGGTTGGGCAGCCCGGTGAGCGCGTCGGTGGCGGCCATCGTCTCCACCTGGCGCCGGTGCGCGCGCATGGTCCAGGCGAACAGCGCGAGCACCATCAGGGTCAGGGCGAACGAGATCAGGCCGGCCCACACCAGCCGCCGGGAGTCGGCCTCGGCGATGTCGTGGTTGCCGTGGAAGCGTTCCTGGTGTTCCTCGTGCAGTTGCAGGAGCCGGGTGTTGATCCGGTGGTACGCCGGTTCGATCACGTTCTCCAGCTGGTTCTGCGCTTGCTCCTTCTCGCCCCGGTCGAGCAGCTGCAGGTACCAGATGATCTGCTGGCGCAGGTTGATCTGCCGCTGGGCGATGGTGCCGGCCTCCATGGCCTCACCGGCGTCGTCGGTGACGTCGGCGAGCGCCAGCGTGGCCTGGTAGGTCTGGAGGTCGGCGTCGAGCAGCTGCTGCCGTTCGAGGCCGTTCGGTTCATTCGCGACCGCCTCCAGCAGCGCCAGCTCCCGGGCCGACAGGTAGGCGGCCTGCTGGTACGCGGTCACCTGTTCGCCGGCGTGGATGAGGTCCCCGACGATGTCGGCGTGCCGGCGGTTGTCGATCAGGGAGAAGCCGGAGAGCAGGGCGAGGGTGCCGACCAGGGTGCCGACCACCCAGCGGCGGGCGCGGCGGCTCATCCGGCCACCACCCGGTTGCGGCCGGCGTGCTTGGCCTCGTACAGCGCCTCGTCGGCGAGCTTGGTCAGCTCCTCCGGGTCGCCGGTGACCGACGGCGCGCCGGAGACGACGCCGACGCTGATGGTGACCACACCGTCCGCGGACGCCTCGTGCGGCTGGGCCAGCGCGGCCACCGCGTCACAGGCGCGTTCCGCGACGATCAGCGCGTTCTCGTCGTTGGCGCCGGGCATCACGATGCAGAACTCCTCACCGCCGTACCGGGCCACCAGGTCGGTCGCCCGGACGCTGCGGCGCAGCGCCTCGGCGACCATCCGCAGGCACTCGTCGCCGCCCTGGTGACCGTAGTGGTCGTTGTACTTCTTGAAATTGTCGATGTCGATCATCGCGACGCCGACCGGCTCACCGGAACGCTGCGAGCGCAGCCACGTCTCGTCCAGGAAATCGGTGAGCTTGCGCCGGTTCGGCAGCCCGGTCAGCGGGTCGGTGACGGTGAGCACCTCGAGATGCCTCTTCGCGTCGTTCAGTTCCTCGGTGCGTTCCTCGACCATCCGTTCCAGCGACGCGTACACCTGGGCGTTCTCCAGGGACACGGTCAGCTGGCCGGCGATCAGCAGGACCGCGTCCAGCCGCCCGGCCGAGAACGCGCGCCGGCTCAGCCGGTTCTCCAGCACCAGCACGGCCCGCACCTGGCTCTGCCCGACGACCGGGACGACAAGCAACGAGCAATGATCAAGACCGGCCAGGTACGGGTCCCGGCCCACCCGGTCGTCCAGCGTCACGTCGTCCACCACCATGGGTGTGCCGGTGCGTTCGGCGTACCGGATCGCGGTCAGCGGCAGCAGCCCGCGCAGTCCCGCCTCCTCCAGGTCGAACTCCGGCCGGTCGCCGTCGGCGGGCAGCGTCCACCGGCCGGTCGGCTCGTCCCGCAGCACCAGGTGCACGGCGGTCGCGCCGGTCAGCCGGCCGAGCGTCTCCTGCACCCGGATCCGCAGCTCGCCCAGATCGCGTTCGGAGCTGAGCGCGCGGGCCGCCTCCAGCACCGCCATCAGGTCGATCACCTCGGTGGACAGGTTGACGCTGTGGGTGCTGTTCAGGGTCGCGTGCACCCGGGCGCCGGCGTCGGTCTGCAGACCGAGGGCCGACCCCAGCGACGGGTGCTCCCGCTTCAGCGCGTGCACCTTGCCGACCGCGCCCCACCGGGCGTACCCGGGCAGCGCCTCGGCCAGCAGGCGCGCGCCCACGTGCTCCAGCCCGTGATCCAGATAGAACCGGGCGGCCAGCTCGGTGATCAGCGGCGCGTGCCAGGACCGGCCGGCGGTCGCCGCGTCCGCCATCGCCGCGTCGTAGCCGGCCGCGGCCGCCGCGAAGTCGCCGCGCACCGCCGCCCGGGTCGCCTCGACCAGGTGGAACAGGTGCCGGAAGTTGCCCGGCTGCCCGGCCGCCCGGGCGGCCAGGAAGTCCCGGCTCTGATCCAGAACGGTCAGCGCCTCGTCCCGCTCGGCACCGGTCGCGGTCCGCGCGGTGACCGCGGCGCCCAGCGCGCCGACCACCCGGGCCGGGGCGTTCAGGTACACCCCGGGCACCGACGGCAGCAGCCGCAGCGCCTCGCCACCGAACCGGACCAGCGCCGCGTCGTCGCCGAAGATCGCCGCGGACAGCGCCCGCAGCGTGCGGTAGAACACCCCGGCCGCGTCGTTGCCGGTCAGCCCGTACAGGTAGGTCTCCTCGTCGAAGCCGTCCTCGCCGAGCGCACCCGGCCGTACCGTCTCGCCACGCATCGCCCGGACGAACCGCCCGCCGGTGACGAACATCGAGTTCATGTCGGTGGCGCCGATCCGGTCCCCGAACGCCAGCGCCGCCTCCGCCTCCCGCTGGAACGCCCGCAACTCGGTGGACGCGTCGAGCATCTGCGGCACCGACGTCAGATAGGTGTAGAACGCGCTGCGCAGGTCACCGCCGCGCAGCAGGCCGTCGCGGGCCTCGTGCGCCATCCGCACCCCGTGCTCCAGCGGCTCGAACCAGGGCAGGGTGGACAGCGCGTGCAGGTTGCGGACCTGCGAGGTCTCCGGCTCGTACCCGAACCGCTCGCCGACCGCCAGCACGTGCGTCACCGCCCGGTACGCCACCTCGGGGTCGCCGCCACCGGCGATGGTGACCACCCCGATGTTGCCGAGCGTGCCGGCCAGCGGCGCGCACACCCCATGCCCGGCCCACAGCTCGGCCGCCTGCGCCACCAGCCACGCCATCGTGGTCTGGTCGGCGAAGAACGCCGCCGGGACCAGCCGGTTGATCAGGTGCGCGGCGGCGAGCAGCCGCGGATCGGTCAGCTCCCGCAGCTCACCGTCACCGGCACCGGCCAGCCAGCCGTGGAAGACACCCATGCCGGCGCCGATCCGCGGGCCCATCCCGGCGGGCGACGGCACGTCCACCCCGAGCCGGCCGAGCAGCCCCAGGCCGAGGGCCATCGCCTCGCCGAGCATCCGCCGGTTGGTCAGCGTGCCGATCTGCTCGGCCACCGGCCCGACCAGCCACACCGGGTCCCGGGACGGGCCGTCCAGCTCGGCGAAGACCACGTCGGCCTCGCTGAACCGGCCCAGCCCGCACAGGGCGGCATGCCACTCGGCGCGGGTTTCGGCGTACCCACAGTCGTCTTGGTCCAGAAGACGCAGCGCGGCCGCCAGATGAACCTCACTCACCGCATGGTTGGCGACCATCCGGGCCGACGCGGCGGCCCGCCGCAACGCCCGCGCCGCCGCCTGCTTCTCCGCCGGCTCGGCGGTGACCAGCAGGTCGACCGCGGCCAGGTAGAGACCGGCGGCGACCGGCGCCGGAGCCAGCCGCCGGGCCAGTGTCAGGCTCAGCTCGGCCCGGCGCCGCTCGCCCAGGCGGCCGAACGCCGCCTGCTGCACCCGGTCGTGCCGGAACCGCGCGGACCCGGCGACCAGCACCAGACCGTCCTCGACCGCGGGCGCCAGATCGGCGCCGAGCAGCGCCGGATCGACCTCGCCACCCAGGCAGGCCAGCACGTCGACGGCCGCCCGGGTGGCCTCCGGCAGCGCGTCGATCCGGGCGCCGAGCAGCGCCACCACGTCACCGTGACCGACGAAGTCACGGACCGCGGCGGCCTCCCACCGCCAGCCGCCGCCGTGCGGGACCAGCACCCCCTCCCGGCGCAGCGCGTTCAGCAGCTCCACCGTGTCGAACGGATTGCCGCGGGTCCGTTCGGCCAGCAGCGTGGCCAGCCGCTCCGCCTCCGGCAGCCGCAGCATCCCGGCGATCAGCAGGTTCAGGTCGGCGACGCTCAGGTTGTCCAGGCGCACCTCGGCCGTGTCCCCGCGCTCCCGGCGCAGCCGCTCCCGCACCGCGCTCAGCGGATGCGCCGCGTCCACCTCCTCCTCCCGGTACGCGCCCAGCACCAGCAGCCCGGGCAGTGCCGCGTCGTCCAGCACGTCGTCCAGGAACCGGAACGCGTCACCCGACGCCCACTGCAGGTCGTCCAGGAAGAACACCAGCACCGCACCGTCCGCGACGGTCCGCAGCAGGGTCAGGCCGGCCCCGCGCAGCCGCAGGGACACCGCCCGCGGGTCGAGGCCGGACAGGTCGTCGGCGGGCACGCCCAGCAACGGCTGGAACTGCGGCGTCAGCGCGGCGATCAGCCCGGCGTCCGGGCCCAGCGCCGCCAGCAGCCGCCCACGCAGATCGGCGACCACCTCGTCCGGCTCGGCCAGCAGCATCTCACCGAGCCGGCCGAACGCCTCCGCCACCGCACCGGCGCCGTCCTGGTGGAACTGGTCGAACTTGCCGGCCACGAACCGGCCGCCGGCCGCCGTCACCGCCGGGCGCAACTGATCCACCAGCGCGGTCTTGCCCACCCCGGGCGGACCGGTGATCAACCCGAGCACGCTGTGCCCGCTCTGCGCCTCGGCCAGCAGGGTGTGCAGCCCGGCCAGCGGCGCGTCCCGGCCGATCAGCCGGGCCGGAGCCGCCAGGCGCATCGGGAAATCCCGCTCACCCGGCTCGAACGCCTCACCCGCGCGCAGCCGCGCCAGGTCGTGCGCCAGCCCCTCACCACTCTGGTACCGCTGGTCCGGCTCCTTGCGCAGCAGCCGCAGGACGATCTCCGACAGAGCCGCCGGTACGAGCGGGTTCACCTCGGCCGGCGGCACCGGCACCCGCGCCAGGTGGTCGTGGATCAGCGCCAGCGGCTCCCCGCCCCGGCCGAACGGCGGCTCACCGGTGGCCAGCTCGTACAGGGTGGCGCCGAGCGCGTACAGGTCGCTGCGGTGGTCCACCGGCCGCCCGGTCCGCCCGGTCTGCTCCGGCGCCAGATAGGGCAGCGTGCCGGCCAGATCCTCCTCCGGCACGTCGGTCACCCGGTGCGAATCCAGCGTCGCCAGCTCGAAGTCGATCAGCGTCGGCGCGCCGGTGACCGGGTCGATCAGCACGTTCGCCGGGCTGACGTCGCGGTGCACCACCCCGCGCCGGTGCACCCCGGCGACCACGTCGGCCAGGTCCTCGGCCACCCGCAGCAGGGCTTCGGCCGGCCACGGCGACACCTGGTCGGCGAGGGTACGCGCGGGCAGGTCCCGCAACGACAGGTGATCGGCGCTCGGCTCGCCGGCCAGGCTCGGGATGCCGGCCGTGCCCTCCAGCCGCCGCAGCACCGCCACCTCGTTGCGCAGCCGCTCGGCCGCGTCCGGGCCGAGCGGCTGCTTACGCACGATGAAGGTGCCGTCGTCGAGACGGACCCGGGCGACGCGGGTGCGATCGCTGTCGTAGAGCAGCTCTTCGGCGCGGTCAGATGTCACGCGCTGCCCATCGTCCCGGCACGGCCGGGGATGAGCATTGCTACCCGACTACCACCGTGTCAGAGCGACCACCAGACGGTGGTGTCCGGCGGCAGCACCACGTCGTCGGCGGTGCCCTCCACCGGGCCGCTGGCCAGCAGCAGCTCACCCGGGCGGCCGACCGGCACCGGCCGATCGCTCATGTTGACCGTACAGCGGAAGACCGGTGCGCCGTCCACCCGCCGCTCGAAGGCGAGCACCCCGGCCGGCGCGGCCACCCAGGTCAGGTTGTCCACCGGGGCCAGGGCCGGGTTCGCCCGCCGGATCGCCAGCGCCGACCGGTACAGCTCCAGCGTCGAACCCGGCACACCCGCCTGCGCTGCCACACTCAGCCCGGCCCAGGTCGCGGGCTGGGGAAGCCAGCTGCCGCCGCCGTCCGGGCCGAAGCCGTACGGGGCCACGTCGCCACTCCACGGGATCGGCACCCGGCAGCCGTCGCGGTAACCGTCCTGGCCGGTGGCGCGATGGAACGCCGGATCCTGGCGAACCTCCGCGGGCAGGTCGATCACCTCCGGCAGGCCCAGCTCCTCGCCCTGGTAGACGTACGCGGAACCGGGAAGTGCCAGCATCAGCGCGGACGCCGCGCGGCCGCGCCGCAGACCCTGAGCGTCGTCCACCGGCGTGGGTTTCCGCCCCGCCGCGTCGCCCTCGACCCTCTGCATCAGCCGGGTGGTGTGCCGGACCACGTCGTGGTTCGACAGCGTCCAGGTCGTCGGGGCGCCCACCGCGCGCATCGCGGCCAGGGACTCCTCGATCATCCGCTGCTGCTCGTTGACATTCCACGCGGTGCCCAGCCAGCTGAAGTTGAACGCCTGGTGCAACTCGTCGCCGCGCACGTAGTTGGCCACCCGGGCCAGCGACGGCGCCCACGCCTCGGCCACCGCGATCCGCTCACCCGGGTACTCGTCCAGGATCCGGCGCCAGTCTCGGTAGATCTCGTGCACACCGTCCCGGTCGAAGAACGGGCTCTCCCCGGCGCCCAGCAGGTGCCACTCGCCGGTGTCGCCGATGTCCGGCAGACCCGGCTCCTTGACCATGCCGTGCGCCACGTCCACCCGGAACCCGTCCACACCCAGGTCCAGCCAGAACCGCAGGATGGTCTTGAACTCGTCGCGGACCGCCCCGTGCTCCCAGTTGAAGTCCGGCTGCTCGGGGGCGAACAGGTGCAGATACCACTCGCCGTCCTCGACCCGGGTCCAGGCCGGGCCACCGAAGATCGACGGCCAGTCGTTCGGCGGCAGCTCACCCTCGGCACCCCGGCCGGGGCGGAAGTGGTAGCGGTCCCGGAACGGCGAACCGGGGCCCTCGGCGATCGCCCGCCGGAACCATTCGTGCTGGTCCGACGAATGGTTCGGCACCAGGTCGACGATCACCCGCAGGCCCAGGGCGTGCGCGCCGGTGATCAGCCGCTCGGCGTCGGCGACGGTGCCGAAGATCGGGTCCACCGTGCGGTAGTCGGAGACGTCGTAGCCGGCGTCGGCCTGCGGCGAGGCGTAGAAGGGCGACAGCCAGACCGCGTCCACCCCCAGATCCCGCAGGTACGGCAGACGGCTGTGGATGCCGGGCAGGTCACCGATGCCGTCGCCGTTGGAGTCGGCGAAGCTGCGCGGGTAGATCTGGTAGATGACCGCGTTGCGCCACCAGGAAGCCGGTGGCGCCTCGACAGTGGGCGGTGCGATCAGTTGATCCGTCATGGCGGGGAACGCTAGCACTTTACTAACACGTGTTACAGGGCCTGCTTTGAAATTTCTTGCAAAGGGTCGGTCAGGCCGGTTTCGCGGTCGACTCCCGGACGATCAGCGAGGTGCCCAGAGTCTGGTGCGGATTCTGGTCCTCACCCCTGATCGCCGAGATCAGGAAGTCGGCGGCGATGCGGCCCTTGGTGACGATCGGCTGCCGGACGGTGGTCAGGCGGGGGCGGAACCAGGAGGACTCGGCCAGGTCGTCGAAGCCCGTCACGGACACCATTTCGGGTACGGGGATTGCAAGTCCTTGCAAAGCATCCACGGCGCCGTACGCCAGGATGTCGGACAGGGCCAGCACCGCAGTCGGGGGTTCGTCGCCGCTCATGAACCGGTGCGTGGCACGGTAGCCCTCGGCCCGGGACACCTGAACTTCGGCTAGCCGAACATCAGACATGTTAAAACCGGCCTCGGTGAGCGCATCAGCGATCCCCGCCATCCGCCGCGCCAGCGGTCCGCGATACCCGCGCACCCCCACATCGGCACCCGGATCCATCGACAACACCGCCAGCCGCCGATGCCCCAGCTCCAGCAGATGCCTGGTCACCTCACGGGCACCGCCCCGATCGTCCACCTCGACACTCGGCGCGCCCTCCACCCGATCACTGTCGATCAAGACGAACGGGATGCCACGCCGCTCCAGCTCGGCCACCTCACCACGATCGGCCTCCAGACCACAGACGATGAACCCATCGACCGCCGCGTACGGGATAGCCTTCAGCACCGAATCCCGCAGTGGTGGCGTCAACAGCAGGGTGTAGCCCTCCTGGTCGCAGACCTGACCGACACCCATCAGGAACCGGGAGTAGTACGGGTTCTCCAGGATCCCGGCCAACCGTTGCGGCAACAGCACCCCGATCGAATTCGTGGTGCCCGCCTGCAACATCCGGCCCAGGGTGCTCGGCGCGTAGCCCAGCCGCTCGGCCGCCGCGAGGATCCGCTCCCGGGTGGCCGCGGAGATCCGGTCCGGCTTGTTGAACGCGAACGACACCGCCGACCGGGACACCCCCGCGGCTGCCGCGACGTCGTGCGACGTGGCCTTTCTCGACGACATGCGGCGCTCCAGGGTCGGGCGCTCACCATACCGTTTCCGAGGGTGACCCTCACGCGTGCGGGAACGCCGCCGTGCAGAACGACGCCATCCACCCGATGACCGGGTGGCCCTCACACCTGCGGGAACGCCGCGGTGCAGAACGACGCCATCCACCCGATGACCGGGTGACCCTCACGTGTGCGGGAACGCCACCATCATCTCGACCCGGGCATCCCGCCGGCCGGGACGCGATCGTGTCCCGGCCGGGCTGAGGTCACGCAGCGGTCACCGGCACCTTGACCACCGCGTCGAACAGGTAACCGAGAGTGTTGAACCGCGCCACCTCGGGCTGAGTGTTGCCCCGGACATCGGTGGCCCGCGCCTGCAGCACGTGCGACCCGGCCGCCGGAGTCCAGTCGATCTCCCAGCGCTGCCACACCCCGCCGGGCGTCGCACCGTAGGGCCGGGCGCGCCGCCACGTCACCCCGCCGTCGGTGCTGACCCTCGTCTCCCGGATCGGGCCGTCCGCGGACCAGGACCGGCCGGTCAACCGGGTGCGCACCCCGGCCGGGAACGTCGCCCCCGGATCCAGCTCGAACGGGCTCTTCACCACCTGCCGGTCGAACGGCTGCCCCTCGGCCGGGAAATCCGGCCCGAAAAGGCGGTAGAACTGGGTGTTCCACGGCGAGAACAGCGGCTCCGCCGACACCTCGATCCGCCCGACCCATTTGATCGACGCGATGCCGATCCAGCCGGGCACCACCACCCGGACCGGAAATCCGTGGTCGGCCGGCAGTGGCGCACCGTTCAGCTCATAGGCGAGCAGCACGTCGTCGAACGCTTTCCCGACCGGGAACGGCCGCCGCACCGGCCCGAGATCCACGCCGCCGCTGACGAAGTTCGGATCGAGGCCGATCGGTTGCACATCGACGGCGGAACGGGAGATCCCGGCTTTCCGCAGCACCGTCGACAGGCGTACCCCCTTCCATTTCCCGACCCCGATGGCGCCGAGCTGCCACGCCGTACCGGAAACGCTCTGTCCCTGCTGTGTCGTGTAGAAACCGCGACCGTTTCCGGCGCACTCGATGGCGACCGGCCGCGTCTCGCTGGGCAGTCTCTTCAGTTCTTCGAGGCCGAAGTGGGAGGTCTTCCGGACTCCGGATCCGGCGATCTCCAAGGACCAGCCGGCGGCGTCGATCTCCGGGGTGACCGTGTGGTTGCGCACGAAGAACCGGTCCACCGGGACGTAATAGCCCTGATCCCGCAACGCCGACCAGCGCGTCTCGGCGTTGGTTCCGAGGGCCCGGAAAAGGTCCGCCGGAAGTGGTTTGACAATGGGGCCGGCAGCCGAGGCGCCGGTTGCCGGAACGACCGGAAGCGCCGCACCGACCCCCACCGCGGCGGTGAGGCGCATCAGATCCCGCCGGGAGAATCCGCGTGCCCGCCCGGCCTGGAAGTCACGAAGTCTGCGCTCGTCGTACACTCCTTCATCCATGGCGGTAGATCCTATCGATTTTGTAGGAGTTGTGGATAGTCTGGCCCCATGGATTTCCACTGGTTCCTGCCCACCAACGGCGACAGCCGCGAACTCACCGGCGGCACCGTCCGCCCGGTGACCACCGCATATCTCGGCCAGATCGCGCGCAGCGCCGAACAGCTGGGATTCGTCGGCGCGCTGACCCCGGCCGGCGCCTGGTGCGAGGACGCCTGGCTGTCCACGGCGATGCTGGTGGAAGTCACCGAACGACTCAAATTCCTGGTCGCGTTCCGCCCCGGCCTGATCTCACCCACCCTCGCCGCGCAGATGGCCTCCACATTCCAGCGCCTCTCCGGAAACCGCCTGCTGCTCAACGTCGTCACCGGCGGCGAATCACACGAGCAGCGCCAATTCGGCGACTTCCTCGACAAGGACTCGCGATACCAGCGGACCGGCGAATTCCTCACCGTGGTGCGGGCATTGCTGCGCGGAGAGACGATTTCGTACGAGGGACAGCATCTGCGGGTGGCCGAAGCCCGGCTCGCGCGGGTTCCGGACGTCACGCCCCGCATCTACTTCGGAGGCTCGTCCGCGGCGGCCGGCCCGGTGGCCGCCGAGCACGCCGACGTCTACCTGACCTGGGGTGAACCGCCCGCCCGGGTGGCCGAGAAGCTGGCCTGGATCCGCACCCTCGAACCGGGTATGCGTTTCGGCATCCGCCTGCACGTGATCACCCGGGACACCACGGACGAGGCCTGGGCGGAGGCCGAACGCCTGCTGCGCAACGTGTCCCCGGCTGACGTCGAAGCCGTGCAGGCCAGCCTGGCCGGCAGCGAGTCGGTCGGCCAGCAGCGGATGCGCGAACTCCACGGCGGTGACCGGGACGGCCTGGTGGTCGCACCGAACCTGTGGGCCGGGGTGGGACTCGTCCGGGGCGGGGCGGGCACCGCGCTGGTCGGCAGCCACCGTGAGGTCGCCGACCGGATCGAGGAGTACGCCGCCCTCGGCATCACCGAGTTCATCCTCTCCGGGTATCCGCACCTCGAGGAGGCGTACCGCTTCGGGGAGGGTGTCCTTCCCGAACTGCGCCGCCGCGGCCTCTGGGGCCACCCGGCCGGGGACACCCCGGTCCCGGCCGCGGTGCCCTTCACCGGTGTGCCGCTGTCGCGGTGACCTATTCGGTTCGCCGGTGGGCTGCTGTCGCGGTGGCTTTTCGGTTCGCCGGTGTGCCGCTGTCGCGGTGACCTTTTCGGATTGCCGGTGGGCTGCTGTCGCGGTGGCCGGCCTTCGGTCCTTTGCTGAGGTGGGGTCGTCACGGTAACCGGCCGACCGCGCCGTAGATCGCCACCTCGGCCGGTGTCGGCCCGTATGGCCCGGGCCGCCGCCAGTCGCAGACCGCCACCAGGCCGGGCTCGACCACGTCCAGCCCGTCCAGGAACTCGGCGACCTTCGCCCTGGGCCGGGGCCGCAGATCCGGGGCGAGCGCCGGGACCGCCGCGGCCCGCCCCGGGTCGGTGAAGTCGAGTGTGGCGTGACTGACCACCAGGAAGCTGCCGCTGGGCAGGGCGCCGACCAGCCCCTTGACCGCCGTCCCGGCCGCCTCGTCGTCGGTCACGAAGTGCAGCACCGCGGCCATCAACAGCCCGACCGGCTTGCGCAGATCCACCATCGGATGCCCGAGGATGGCCCCCGGATCACGCAGGTCGGCCTCCAGGCAGGCGGTCCGCCCGCGTGGCCCGTCGTCGAGCAGCGCACGGGCGTGCGCCATCACTATCGGATCGTTGTCCACATAGAGGACCCGCCCGCCGGACACCATGTCATGGGTGTTCTCCCTGGTGGGCAGGCCGGCGCCGACATCCACGAACTGCCGGACGCCACGCCGGTCCAGATAGCGGACCGCGCGGCGGACGAACGCCCGGTTCTCCCGGACGGCCGTGACGATGCTGGGGAAGACCCGCTCGATCGCGGCGGCGGACCGCCGGTCGGCGGGGAAGTGGTCCTTGCCGCCCAGCCAGTACCCATAACGGCGGGCCGGGTGCGGCGCGGTCACGTCGAGCTCCCGTGGCCGCTCCCGGTCCGCGCGGACCGTGCCGCCGGCCGGCAGCCGTGGACTGTACAGACCGATCGCGGCGTCGGTGACGACCCCGGTGGCCCGGCGCAGCGCGGCCCGGCGCTCGGCACACGGCCACCGGTGCTCGCCGCGCTCCAGCTTGCCGACCCAGCGCGCGTCGACGGCCAGGGCGGACGCGGTGGCCGCCGGATACAGCGCGTGCAGCGCCTCGTTGACCGCGTCGGCGAACTCGCCGCGGGACAGCGCCTGGCCGGGCCGGCGTGGGGACGGCGTGCTCCGGCGGCAGGTCAGCAGAGCGGTGTTCGGCGTGATGACCGCGTCAGGACGGCGCGGCATGGGGACCCCGTGGCATGAACATCGGCCGATTGTTCGCCATCACCGATCAAGGTCACAATGCGAATTCCAGTCCTTAATGGACGTTAAGTCAGGTGCCCTCGAAGTCGGACCTCAAGTCGGTATCTGCCGCGCTCAGCGGCCCCGTGATCGGATTGATGAAAGCCGCTCGGGACCGGTGGCGGACCCGATGCGGCACGACACCCCGATAGGAAACCGACAACGATGAAGACCGTAGGACTGGCGTTGCCGCGCCTGACCGACCGGCCGATCCGCACCAAACTGGCCTTCGTGATCACCCCGACCGTGGTGGTGATCCTGGCGCTGGCCGGCGTGATCGGTCACAGCGCGGCAGTCGCGGCATCCCGAGCCGACCAGGCCCGCCGCCTGGTCGGCGACAGCCGAACCGCGGGCGAGCTGACCGCCGCGCTCCAACGCGAGCGGGCCGCCGCCGCGCTGGTCTTCGCGCAGGCGTCCCGTCCCGACGCGGTCACCGCCTACCAGGAGGCCGGACGGTTCACCGACGAGGTCCGGAGCCGGTTCACCGGCCCACCGGCCGCCACGCTGAGCGTCCTGCCCCTGCTGCGCGAGCAGGTCCGCAGCGGCCGGGACGTGACGGCCAGCCTGGTCGTCTTCCGTTACCGGGCGATGATCACCGGCCTGATCGGCTACCGCGCCGGCATGGCCCAGCTCGACGTCAGCGCCGGCACCGCCACCCGGCTGCGCGCCGTCGCCACCCTGTCCGACGGCGTCGAAGCCCTCGGGCAGCTCCAGGTCACCGTGCTGCCGGCCCTCGCCGCCCGGCGCCTCACCGCCGCCGAGCAGCAGCAGACCGTCGCTGCCTCGGCCGCCCACGGCGAGGCGATGGAGGCCTTCCGGCGGCTCGCCCCGGACCACTGGTCCGACCGCCTCATCGCCCAGCCCGCCACCGGCGCGGTCGCCGAGGCCGAGCGGCTCCAGGCCCTGGCGGCCAACAGCCCACCCGCCACCCGCCTGCCCTGGGCGGTCCCATCCCGCCAGTGGTCCGCCGCGTTCGGTGCCCGGATGGACCGGCTGCACACCGTCGAGCGCGCCCTCGACACCGAGCTGGTCGCGAGCGTCACCGCCGACCGGGACGCCCGCCACCGCGAGATCGTCCTGCTCGCCCTCCTGGTGCTGTCCAGCCTGGTCGTGCTGGTCACGGTCGGCTGGTGGGTCACCCGCTCGATGACCCGGTCGCTGCGCGCACTCACCCACGGCGCGGCCACCACCGCCACCACCACCCTGCCCACGGTGGTCGGCCGGCTCACCGCCGGGCGGCCCGACCCGGCTGTCGCCGCCGCCCTGATCGAGCACGCCGGCACCGCCGTCCCGATCACCGGCACCGACGAGATCGCCGAGGTGGCCCGCGCCTTCAACCACGTCTCCCGGACCGCGGTCAGCCTCGCCGCCGACCAGGCCGAGCTGCAGACGGTCATCGCCACCGTGATGGAGGCGCTGGCCCGCCAGCTGCAACGCCAGGGCCACCGGGTGATGGCCGCGATCGACGCCCTGGAGCAGGACGAGGAGGATCCGGCCCGGCTGCGCCGCCTGTTCGAGCTGGACCAGCGGGCCACCGGCATCCAGCGCCTGATCGCCAACCTGTTCGTCTTCTCCGGCGGCCGGGCCGGCCAGCCGGCGAGCCGCCCGATCCCGCTCACCGACGTGGTCAAGGCCGCGATCAGCCGGGTGCACAACGCGTACGACCAGGTCGACGACACCTATGTGGACCGCGCGGTGCTGATCACCGCCGAGCACGCCGAGGAGCTCGTGCACGTGCTCACCGAGCTGGTCGACAACGGGATCCGGTTCTCCCCACCCGGCGGTCCGGTGCACGTGGCCGCCCGTCAGGTCGGCGACCGGGTGCACGTCCAGGTCAGCGACAGCGGGGTGGGCATCCCCGAGGACCGTCTCCCGTACCTTCTGGAGCGTCTCTCCTCCTTCTCCCTCGACGTGGAGACGGCCCAGCACATGGGACTGCCGGTGGTCGGCCGGATCGCCTCCCGGCTCGGCCTCGGAGTGTCCCTGCGCTCCGGCCCCGGCGGCACCCGCGCCGACGTGATGGTCCCGGAGGACCTGTGCACCGTCGCCGAGGCGCTCCCGGCACCCCGGGGCGCCGTCCCCGCGGTGATACCCGCTCCCCGGAGCAGCGTCGCCGGGGTGATTCCCGCACCCCGAGGCGCCGTCCTCGAGGCGCTGCCCGCACTTCGCGGCACCGGGCACGGCCTGCCCGCACCCCGTGGCACCGAGCACGGCCTGCCCATCCGGGTTCCCGGCCGGCACGCCGTCCCGGTGACCGAACAGCCCGGCCGGGCCACCGCCGCGACGCCCCCGGACCGCTCGGTGGTGAGCCGGGGCATGGCCGCGATCGCCGCCAGCGTCCGGGTCTCCCGTTCCACCAGCACACAGATTGGCCCCTCCTGATGAACCCCACCCCCACCCCCGCGAACCTCGGTTTCCTGCTCGACCGCTTCTGCTCGGAGAACCCGGACGTCAGCCACGCCCTCGCCGTCTCCGGTGACGGCCTGCCCATCGCGGCCAGCAGCGGCGTCGACCCGGCGGTCCGCGACCAGCTCGGCGCCAGCACCTCCGGGCTGATCGGCCTGGCCGTCGGCATGTCCACCTTCATCCGGGCCGGCGAGGTGCACGACATCGTCGTCAACTTCGACAACGGCTGGGTGCTCGTCCAGCGACCATCCCGGCGGCTCGTCCTGACCGCGCTGGCCGGACTCGACGCCGACATGGGCCGGGTGCACCACGAGCTGCTGCGCCTGGGCGAGGCGGCCGGCCGGGTCCTGGAGCCCGGCGCCGCCCACGTCACCGCGGCCTGACCACCACGAAGACCGGAGAAGACCCTTGAGACGATTTCTGTACGCGGGATGCGTGCTCCTGCTCGCCAGCGGATGCTCCGGCTCCAGCCTGGACGACAGCGCCCCGTCCGGCGGAGCCCTGACGATCGGGCTGATCTGGCCGTCCTCCGGGCCGTACGCGGCGCTCGGCAAGGACCAGGCCGCCGGCTGGCAGCTGTACCTCGACGCGCACGGCGGCAAGCTCGGCGGGCGTACCGTCGCCACGGTCACCGCCGACGAGGGTGCCGGCGCGGCCTCCGCCCTGGCCGCGGCCCGCAAACTGCTCGACGGCGACCGGGTCACCGTCCTGGTCGGCACGGCGAGCGCCGACGCCGCGGCAGCGGTCGCCGGCCCGGCCACCGAGCGGCGGGTGCCGTTCATCGGCACCGGCGGCCGCCCGTCCACCCTCGACGACGTCGGTTACACCTGGCACACGTCCTGGCTGTCCCGGGAGATGGGCCAGGCCGTCGCCCGGCATCTGAAGGACACCATCGACGGCCCGGTCTACGTGATCGGTCCCGACTACCAGGGCGGTTACGACCAGCTCGGAGGCTTCACCGACGCGTTCGCCGCGGTCGGCGGGCGGCTCGCCAACCCGGACGGCAAGACCACCTGGACACCGTGGCCGGCCACCACCAACTTCCTGCCCTACCTCAACCGGATCCGCGACTCCGGCGCCAAGGCCGTCTACACCTTCTACGCCGGGACCGCCGCCGTCGACTTCGTCAAGCAGTACCGCCAGTCCGGCCTGGACATCCCGCTCTACGGCGCCGGGTTCCTCACCGAGGGAGCGGTCCTCGGCGCGCAGAACGAGTCCGCCGACGGCGTCCACACCGTGCTGAACTACGCGGCGAACCTGGACAACGCCGCCAACCGCGCGTTCGCCCCCGCCTACCAGGACCGCTACGGCACACCCCCGAACGTGTACGCGGTGACCGGCTGGGACGCCGCGCTGCTGCTGGACCACGCGATCGCCGCGGCCGGAGACGACCCGACCGGGCCGAGCATCAACGCGGCCATCGGCGCCGGCGGCTCGGTCGACAGCCCGCGCGGCGAGTGGCGCTTCGGCAGCCTGCACAGCCCCAACCAGGCCTACTACCTGCGGCAGGTCCGGACCGACGGGCGGACCCGGGCGAACGTCGTCACCCAGACCCTGACCACCCTGACCAACTGAGAGGCCGCCCCGTGCACTACCTGTTCGACAATGCCACCGCCGAGGCCGCCCGCCAGGTCTGGCTGCTCGCCGCGATCCTCGACGGGCACACCCGCGACGTGCTCCGGCCGCTCGGCCCGAAACCCGGCTGGACCTGCCTCGACCTGGGTGCCGGCGCGGGCAGCGTGGCGCGGTTCCTGGCCGGGCGCGGGGCCCGGGTGGACGCCGTCGACACCGATCCGCGGCACCTGGCCGAGCACGAGCTGATCACCGTCCGGACCGCCGACGTCACCACCACCGACCTCGGCACCGGCCGCTATGACCTGATCCACGCCCGGCTGCTCTTCATGCACCTGCCGAACCGCGACGAGGTCCTGGCCCGGGCCGCAGCCGCGCTCAAACCCGGTGGCCGCCTGGTGATCACCGACTGGGACTGCACCCGCCCGCAGGACATGCTGCTCACCGCCCCCGCGCCGGTGATCGACGCCTTCCTGGCCATGCAGACCGCGATGATCGAGGCGGGGGAGGCCCGGGGCATGGAGGCCGGCTGGGCCCGCCGGCTGCCCGACGCGGTCCACGGCACCGGGCTGCGGGTGACCGCGGTGGTCCACAACCGGCACTGGACCGGCGGTGAGCCCGGCATGCAACTGCACGGCTGCAACAGCCGCCAGCTCGAGACACCGCTGCTCGCGGCAGGTGTCACCGGCAGACAGCTGAGCGTGCTGCGCGCCGCGATGGAGGACCCGTCGGTCACCGGGTATTCCTACCCGGCCCACACCGCCGTCGGCGTCCGGGACTGACCGATGGGGATGTACGCGGCGACCATGGTGGACGGGGTGGCCTACGGGCTGCTGCTGTTCACGGTCAGCGCCGGACTGGCCCTGATCTTCGGGGTGCTGGACGTGCTGAACCTCGCGCACGGCACCCTCTACCTGGGCGGCGCGTACCTCGCCTGGTCCGTCACCGACGGCGGTCTCACCGCGCTCGCACTGGCCGCGCTCGCCGCGATGGTGGCCGGCGCCGCGGGCGGTGGACTGCTGCATGTGGCACTGCGCCCGTTGCGGGCCGGTGCCGGCCATCTCGACCAGGCGCTCGTCACCCTCGGTCTGGCATTCACCGGCGGCTGGGTGTTCACCGAGCTGTTCGGCGCCGCTCCGCTGCCCGCCGAGCCGCCATCAGCCCTGGCCGGGTCGGTGCCGATCGCCGGGCACGGCTATCCGGTCCACCGGCTGCTGTTCATCGCCGTCGCGGCGCTGCTGGCGGTGGCCCTGCATCTGGTGGTCCGGCGTACCCGCGCCGGGATCGTCCTGCGCGCCACGGTCAGCGATCCGGCGATGGCCGCGGCGACCGGCATCCACACCGCCCGGGTCCGGATCGCCGCCCTGGCCGTCGGCGGCGCCGTCACCACCCTCGCCGGGGTGCTCGGCGCCCCACTGCTCGGTCCGGCCCCCGGCGTGGACGTCCAGGTGCTGATCATGTCGCTGGTGGTCGTGGTGGTGGGCGGCGCCGGTTCGGTCCCGCACACCCTGGCCGCCGCACTGCTGGTGGGCCAGGTCCAGACCGTCGGGGTGATCACCGCGCCGACGATGGCCGCCTTCCTGCTGTTCGCACTGGTCCTGCTGATCCTGGTGACCCGGGGGAGGACGGTATGACCGGCTTCGTCCTCGCCCCGCGGCACGCGCTGTGGGCCGCCGGGCTCGCGGTCGCCGTGCTGGTGCCGACGGTTGCCGGTCCGCATCCGGTGACGATCGCCGCGTACACCATGGTCTTCGCCCTGCTCGCGGTGAGCACCCAGCTGCTGATCACCGGCGCTGGGCTGCCGGCCTTCGGCCAGACCGCCTACCTGGGGGTGGGCGCCTACACCGCCGCCCTGCTCTGCCGTGCCGGGCACACCCAGGCGCCGCTGCTGCTGGCCGCCGCCACGTTCACCGCCGGACTGGCCGCCGCGGTGACCGCGCCGATGCTGCTGCGCACCCGGGGGACCACCTTCCTGATGGCCACCTTCGCGGTCCAGTCGCTGATGGCCACTGCCGCGTCCCGCTGGACCACGGTGACCGGCGGCGACGAGGGCCTGCACGTCCCGGCGGCCCATCCGTGGCCGGGCGGTCCGCCGCTCACCGGTCCCGCCCACCTCTACTGGTTCGCGCTGGCCGTGGTCACGCCGGTGGCCGCCGGCCTGTGGTTCTTCCAGCGTTCCCGCATCGCCCTGACGTTGCGGGGCATCGCCGGGCACGAACCCCGGATGACCGCACTGGGCCATCACGTCACCGGCACCCTCACCGTGGGGTACACCGTCGCCGGAGTGGTGGCCGGTCTGGCCGGTGGCCTGCTGGTGGTGGTGAACCGCTATCTCTCGCCGGCCGACATCGGCTTCGAGACCGCCTCGCTGGCCCTGCTGGCCGCCGCGATCGGTGGTGGCGGCCTGCCCGGAGCAGCTCTTGGAGCAGCCCTGGTGGTGGCGGTCCGGGACGGTGTCGGCGCGGGCACCGACGGGTTGAGCCCGCTGCTGCTGGGCCTGCTCTTCCTGACCGTCGCGTACGCGCGCCCGCTGATCGCCCGCCTCGGGAGGACCGGATGACCGAGATCCTGAGAGTGGACGGCGTCACCGGCCGGTACGGCGCGGTCACCGCCGTGGACGACGTCACCCTCACCGTGACGGCGGGCAGCCGGCATGCGGTGATCGGCCCGAACGGCGCCGGCAAGAGCACCCTGCTGAGCCTGATCGCGGGCAGTCTCCGCCCCTCCGCCGGCCGCCTCGTCCACGCCGGCCACGACATCACCCGTGTCGGCCAGGCGGCCCGTGCACGGCGCGGCATCGGCCGTACCTTCCAGCATCCCGGCGTCATCGCGTCGCTGACCGTCGCCGACAACGTGGCACTGGCCGTCCCGCCGCGACGGCCCGGCACGGCCGTGACCGATGCGCTCAACCCGGCCGCGACGGCCGTGACCGACGCGCTCGACCCGGCCGGGATGGCCGTGACCGATGCGCTCGACCCGGCTGGGATGGCCGTGACCGACGCGTCCGACCCGGATGGGATGGCCGTGACCGATGCGCTCGACCTGGTGGGACTGGCCGCGCGGGCCGGAGAACAGGCCGGCCGTCTCCCGTATGGCCAGCGTCGCCTGGTCGAGATCGCCATGCTTCTGGCCGCCTCGTCCACCCTGCTCCTGCTGGACGAGCCCTCCGCCGGACTGGCTCCGGACGATGTCCAGCGGCTCATCGCGGTGCTGCGCGCACTGCCCCCGGAGATCACGGTGATCCTGGCCGACCATCATCTCGACCTGGTCTGGCAGCTCGCCGGCACCGTCACCGTGTTGCATCGCGGCCGTCGTCTGTGCACCGGAACCCCCGGCGAGGTCCGTGCCGACCCGGCGGCCCGCGAGGCCTACCTCAGTCCGGGCGCTCCCGGCCGGCGCAGACCGCACGACCCCGGTCGGCCGGAGTCCCGGTCCGGTGCGCCGATCCGCCGGGGTGCGGTGGCGCTGTCGGTGACCGGGCTGCGTGCCGGCTACCGGGGTGCCCCAGTCCTCGACGACGTGGATCTGGAGGTGACCGAGGGCACCGTGCACGCCCTGCTCGGGCGCAACGGCGCCGGCAAGTCGACGCTGCTCAACGCCCTGGGTGGGCTGCTCGCCCCAGCCCTCGGCAGCCGGATCCGGGTCCATGGGGCGGATCTGCCGATCGGCCGCCCGCATCGTTTCGCCGCCCACGGTATCGCCCTGGTCCCGCAAGGCCGACGCCTGTTCAGCCGTCTCACCGTCGCCGAGCACCTGAGGCTGGCGTCTGGTGCCCGGGGTTTCGAGCGGGCTCGGGCCATCCGGTGCCAGCCGCCGGTGTTCTCCGGTTCCCGGGGATTTGAGTGGGCTCGCGTGTTTGCCGGGGACCCGAGGTCGGCGTCCGGTGGCCGGGGTTTCGAGTGGGCTCGCGTGTTTGCCGGGGACCCGAGGTCGGCGTCCGGTGGCCGGGGTTTCGAGTGGGTCCGCGCGTCTGCCGGGGACCCGAGGCCGGCGTCCGGTGGCCGGGGTTTCGAGTGGGTCCGCGCGTCTGCCGGGGACCCGAGGCCGGCGTCCGGTGGCCGGGGCTTCGAGTGGGCTCGCGCGTCTGCCGGGGACCCGGGACCGGTGCCCGGCGGCCGGGACGATGAGTGGGTCCGCGCGCTGCTGCCGGACCTGGACGATCTGCTGCCGCGCCGGCCGGACCAGCTGTCCGGTGGTCAGCAGCAGATGCTGGCGCTGGCCCGGGCGCTGCTCACCCGGCCCCGGGTGCTGCTGCTCGACGAGCCGACCGAAGGCCTGGCCCCGGCGGTGACCGACCGGCTGGCCGAGGCTCTGACCATGATCGCGGCCGAGGGTGTGGCGGTGCTGCTGGCCGAACAGAACGTTCGGTTCGCCCGCGGCGTCGCCGACCGGATCACCGTGCTGGACCGGGGCCGGGCACTGTCCGGCGACGGCGTGGCGGACCACATCGACCGGCTGCTCGGCATCGCGGCCGGAACGGCAGGTGCCGGGTGACCCGGTACGGGTCACCCGGCACCCTGTCAGCCGGTGAGTCAGGCGGTCGGCTCGTCCACCTTGGCCCGGCCGGCCGGGTCTCCGTCGGCCGCCGCTCGTGTGCCGGGCTCGCCGCCGTGTACCGGACGCGTGCCGGGCTCGCCCTCGTGCGCCGGACGCGTGTCGGGCTCGCCGCCGTGTGCCGGACGCGTGCCGGGCTCGCCGTCAGCCGCCGGGCGTGCGCCGGGATTGCCGCTGGCCTGCTCGGCCGTGAGCTGGGGCCGGCCGGGCCACCAGAACCGGTCGCCGGTGAGCGTGGCCAGGGCGGGCACCAGCACGGTCCGCACCAGCAGCGTGTCCAGCAGCACACCGATGCCGACGATGACACCGATCTGGGTGAGCGTGACCACCGGCAGCACGCCGAGTACCGCGAAGACCGCCGCGAGCAGGATGCCCGCGCTGGTGATCACCGCGCCGGTGACCGCGAGGGCGTGCACCATGCCGTCCCGGGTGCCACGGGCCGGTGCCTCCTCCTTGGCCCGGGTGACCAGGAAGATGTTGTAGTCGACACCGAGCGCCACCAGGAACAGGAACGAGAACAGCGGCACCGAGTTGTCCAGTGCCGGGTAGTCGAAGACGTTCCGGAAGAGCCACGATCCGGCGCCCAGCGACGCCACGAAGCTGACCACCACGGTGGCCATCAGCAGAACCGGGGCGACCAGGGCGCGCAGCAGCACGACCAGGACCATGAACACCACGATCAGGATCACCGGCACGATCACCACCAGGTCGCGGCGGGCGGCGTCCCGGGTGTCCAGGGCGGTCGCGACCGTGCCCCCGACCAGGGCGTCGCCGTCCAGACGTTCCCGCAGGTCACGGATGGTGTCGAAGGCTTCGGCGGTGTCCGGCGCGGCGACCAGCACGGCGCTGATGCTGACCTGGGTGGCGGTCTCCTCGGCCACCCGGGCCTGGGCGACACCCTCGGTCGACGAGACGGTGGTGAGCACCTGCTCGGCCTTGCCCGGCTCGGCGAGGATCACCGCGGGACCGGCGGCGCCGGCCGGGAAGTACTTGCTGAGCGTCTCCAGGCCGCGCACCGACTCGGCCTCGACCCGGAACTGTTCGGCCTGGGACAGCCCGACCTTGGTGCCGAGGCCGCCGAGGGCGAGGACCCCGAGCACCAGCACGGCGGCGGTGGTCACCTGGACCGGCCGGTGCACGACCATCCGGCCGACCCGGGCCCAGAAACCCTTGCCGTCCTCCGGCCCGGCCTGCCCGACCCGGGGGATGAACGGCCAGAACAGGCCGCGCCCGCAGAGCACCAGCGCGGCCGGCAGGACGAGCAGCGCGAAGACGGCGGCGATCAGCACACCGGCGGCCGCGGTCAGGCCGAGGGCGGTGTTGCTGCGCAGGCTGGCCAGGACCAGGGTGAGCAGGGCGAGGATGACGGTGCCGGCGCTGGCGGCGATGGCCGGGCCGGCCCCGCGCAGGGCTTTGGCCATGGCCTCGAACCGGTCGTCGTACTTGTGCAACTCCTCCCGGTACCGCGAGATCAGCAGCAGCGCGTAGTTGGTGCCCGCGCCGAACACCAGCACCGTGACGATGCCGGTGGTGGACCCGTTGATGGCCAGGTCGGTGTGCTGCGACAGGATCGAGATGAGCTTGGCGGCGAGCTGATCGGCGAACCCGACGACGAACAGCGGGACGATCCACAGGATCGGGCTGCGGTAGGTGACCAGCAGCAGGATCGTGACGACGACGACCGTGACGATCAGCAGCCGGGTGTTGGCGCCGCTGAAACTGTTCGACAGGTCGGCGCTGAACCCGGCGCCGCCGGTGACCTCGGCGGTCACTCCGGCGGGCAGGCCGGTGGACACCTTCTGCCGCAGCTCCTCGACTGCGGCACTCGTCACACTGGCGTCGCCGGTGGCCTCCAGCGGCACCGTGACGATGGCCGCCTTGCGGTCCTCGGACAGGATCGGCTGGCCCAGGTCCTTGACCGTGACCAGGTCGGCGTCGGTCAGCGCCTGGCCGCCTTTGGCGACCACGATCAACGCCGGGTTGGTACGCCCGGAGGGAAGCTCCCGTTGCAGCT
Source organism: Actinoplanes sp. G11-F43 (assembly GCF_050589265.1). NCBI lineage: Bacteria > Bacillati > Actinomycetota > Actinomycetes > Micromonosporales > Micromonosporaceae > Actinoplanes > Actinoplanes sp. G11-F43. The sequence goes on along the minus strand of NZ_JBNZCE010000024.1, from coordinate 200,528 downwards.
CGGCGACCCGTGTCGACTCGGCCGAGGACGGCAGCGACGAGGTGGGGTCATTGTCGGTCTCGGTGGACCCGGCGAACCCGAAGACGAGCCCCCCTAGCAGCAGGGCCAGGAGGAGCGTCGCCCATGCCCTCTTCATGCGGTGTGCCCCATCTCTATTTTTCCTTCAAGAATAAGAATCTTTACGATCGAGATTGTTCACGACTGGGAGTGGATCTGCAACACTTACCCCCGTGGAAGGATCAGAGGCCGCGGAACGCGCGCGGTTGCGCCGGGAACTCGTCGATCTGCTGAACGCCTACAGCACCGAGGCCCAGCACATCGGTCACGCCTTCGCCAACCAGCACCGGCTGCACGCCACCGACATGCAGGCCCTGCTCGCCGTGATGCAGGCCGAGCGGAAGGGCAGTCCGCTCACTCCCGGACGGCTCGGCGAGACCATCGGCCTGACCTCCGGCGCGACCACGGCACTGATCGACCGGCTGGAACGCGGCGGCCACCTGCGGCGCTCCCGGGAGAGCACCGACCGCCGGGTCGTCCATCTGCGGTACGCCGAGGCCGGGATGGCCCTGGCCCAGACGTTCTTCACCCCGCTGGCGCCCCGTACCGACGCGGTGATGAACGGATTCAGCGTAGGCGAGCTGGAGACCGTGGAGCGCTTTCTGAACGGCATGATCGGCTCGCTGGTCTCCTACCGCGACGAGCTGCGCGAGAACTGAGCACCGCGCCCTCGTCTGGCCACCCCACCCGGACCGGCCCTCGCCGGGGTGGCCTCGCCCCGGTCACGCTTGCCGGGATCGGGCCGGTCCGGGACGGCCCCGTCGTTTGCAACGCACGTGCACCGAGGCTCCTCCCCAACCCGCCGGGGTCGCTGCCGATCGAGAGCGATGTGCAAACCGAGCTGCTCTTCGCCGAGGCCGACGCCCTGCTCGCCCGTGGCCGCGCCCAGAACGCCGCCCGCCTGCTGGCCCCGTTCGTCGGCCGGGAACCGGAGAACACCGGCGGCTGGCACCGGATGGCCCGGGCCCGCCTCGACCTCGGCGACCCGGCCGGCGCACTGCTCGCCGCGCAGGCCGCGTGGCACCTGGATCCGTACGGCATCGAGTCGCTGTACTGGCTCAGCAGCGCCCACTCACAACTGGGCGACCACGCCGAGGCCATCGCCGCCGCGGCCGCCGCCTGCCGGGAGGACCCCGGCAACCCGCGCCTGCACACCCGGCTCGCCGCCGCGCAACTGGCGGCCGGCCTGCCCACCGACGCCGCCGAGGGTCTGCGCGTGGTGGCCGACATGGCCGGTTACGACGCCGATTTGATGGTGACGTACGGCATGGCCCTGTTCGCCATCGGCCGCCCGCTGAGCGCTCGTGAGGCGGTAGGCCGGGCGCTGGCGATCGATTACAGCCACGCCGGCGCGCGCAGTGCCCTGCGCGCGTTCGAGCTGGCGATGAGCACCGCCATCGACGCCGCGTCACTGGCCCTGGCCGCCGACGAGTACGCCGAGTCGCTGCGCATCCACCCCGGCCGGCCCTCGCGTTCCCACCCCGGCGCGGCCCGGACCGCGGTGGCCCACGTGTCCCGGGTGGCGGTCCTGTGGTTCCTGGCCGTTCTGGTCGGCACCGGGATCCTCGACGGCGTGGGCCTGCTCACCGTGCCGTCCAGCCTCTACTTCGCCCTGCTGTGCGCGGCCGGCGCGGTGGCCTGCGTAGCCGCCCTGGTACGCCCCACCCGCTAGCGAGCTTCGTGATCGAGGTCAGCCCGCGTGCCGAGTTGTGGCTCGAATCGAGCCACAACTCGGCACGCGCACGTGGAGGGTGGCCCGCGGGGCTTCGCACGGGCGTACCCAATCGGAAGTTTTCTTGCGACCGGGTGTGGCAGGCTTTCGCCTCCCGGACAGGTAGGGTGCATGGACCAACAAGAGCGGTTCCGGGCGCTACACCGGGACACCTACGCTGACCTGCTGCGTTTCGTCGAGAGACGGGTGCCGGCGGATGAGGCGGAGGACATCGTGTCGACCGTCTTCCTCACCGCGTGGCGACGGTTCAGCGACATCCCCGACGATGCGCGACCGTGGTTGTTCGCGGTGGCCAGACGTGTGATGGCCAACCAGACCCGTGGTTGGTTGCGCCGCAAGGCACTGGACGTCCGGGTGGGTGCCGCCGAATCGCACGTCCCCGACGGGGCCCTCGGTGCCGACACCCGGCTCGACCTGGTCCGGGCATGGAAGACCCTGAGCGTCGGCGACCGGGAAGTGCTGGCCCTGATCGCTTTCGACGGCCTCACCGCCGATCAGGCGGCCACCGTGCTGAACTGCCGGCGCTCCACCTTCGCCATGCGCCTCACCCGGGCCCGCCGACGCCTCCAAACCGCCCTCGGCCCCGACCCGTCGTCCTCGGCCGGGCCGGCCGCACTGGTGAGCGGTTCGAGTCACCTTCCGCCCGGCCAGCGAACGGTCGCACCGGTGAGCGGTTCGGGTCACCTTCCGCCCGGCCAGCGAACGGTCGCACCCCCGTCCTCCTTTCCCGGCGCTCTGCCCGCCTCCACCGCCATGATCATCAAGGAGCCGCAGCCGTGAACGACCTCGACCGCATCGCCGTCCTCGACCCCGCCCGGGACCGCGAACCGACCGCGATGGAGCGGGCCCGCTCGGAGGCTTTCGTGGAGCGTGTGATGGACGGAACCGCCCACACCTCCACCAGCCGGACCCCGATGGTGCGGCGCTGGGCCGTCGCCGGTGCCGCCGCGATGGCCGCCGGAGCGGTAGCCGCCGTCGCCGTGCCGGCCCTGGTCCCCGGCACGGCCGAGGAGGCCATCGCCTCGTGGACCGCGATGCCGACCGCCCGCACCGGTGACCAGGTGCTCCCGCAGGCTCGGGCGTGCGCCGCCAACGGGGTCAGCGGGACCACGATCGCGAAGCCGTCCGACGTCATCCTCGCCGAACAGCGCGGGGACGCCACCCTGCTGATCATGCGAAAGGGCGGCAGCATCGTCGAATGCCTGATGGTCGGGGACGGCGACCGGGCCGCCTCGATGGGACTGGCCGACGCCGGCGGCCTGCCCGCTCCCGCCGAGGGGACCATCAACCTGGAGACGATGAGTTCCTACGGCAGCGACGACGACCAGTGGTCCAACATCGTCGGCCTGGCCGGTCCCGGAGTCACCGCGATCGAGGTCCGCCTGGACAGCGGAGCGCTCCTCCAGGCCAGCGTGAAGTCCGGCTGGTGGGCGGCCTGGTGGCCGGGCCCTGAGGGCGGCGAGGTCGACGCCATGACCATCACCGTCCACGCGGGCGACCGCACCACGTCGTTCCGCCCGTCCGAGCTGCCCTGAGGTTCGCCATTCATCCGGTGAAACGTCAGTCCGTGCCGTTTCGAGAGTCCCGGTGAGACGGTGGCCCGTGCCGCTCTGAGGGCCGCCTTCACGTGTCGACCCGCCGGCCCGTGCCGCTTCGAGCGTTACCGCTGACGTGGTGCGCTGCCGGTCCGAGCCGCTCCGATGACGGTCACCTTCGGTGAAGCGCCCTCTGAACCCCCGCCCCGGGACCGCTCCTCACATCGTGGGACGTCCACCTCACCGTGAGGTCTCGGCACCTCAACCGCGCACCGGCCGTCCCTCGGGGCGGCCGGTCGCCGTCGTCGTCGGCGGGGCGGTCCGTCGCTGGATGCCGGTCTCGTCCGCCCGCTGAGCCATCATCGCCCATCCAGCCCGTCGCTCCGCCGTTGCTGCCGCCATGGTCATCGCTCTCAACGGCCAGGTCAGCCGGTGCCCCGCATACGAGCCTCCGGTTCCGCCGCGCTGTCCGGTGCCCTTCCTTCGCTATCGCGCGGCGGTCGCGATTCGGTTCACTGACTGTCGCGGATCTCCCGGAGGATGCGGGACAGTTCGGCCCGGTCGGACGGCTGGAGTCCGGCGAACAGGCGCTCGCCCTCGGTGGCGCGGGCCTCGCGGATCCGGCGGGCGGTGTCGGCGCCCGGCTCGGTGAGGACGACCAGGGTGGCGCGGCGGTCCGACGGGTCCGGTTTGCGCTGGACCAGACCCCGGCGCTGGAGGTCGTCGATCACCTCGGTGGCCGAGCGGGGTGCGATCCGCAGGTGCTCGGCGAGGGCGCTGAGCCGCATCTCACCATGTTTGGACAGCACCATCACGGCGCGGGACTGCGAAGGTGAGATGTGCAGCGGTTCCAGGGTGACCCGGGTGTGCTCACGCAGCCGCCGGGTGACCGCCCAGAACGCTTCCAGCAGGTTGTCCTCCTCCACGGGAACAAAATACCAGCGACTACCGTTGCTCCCTCATGATGAGGTAACCTCAGCATGTCGCCCGAGCCGAGACAGGGCTCGGATACCCGTACAGAAAGGCACCGCTCTTGGCGGAAATCCCACGTCGCGGCGCGCCGCGGAGACCGACCCCCGCGGAGAAGGCGCAGGCTCGCGCCGTCTCGTTGCGCCGCATCGGCGCCCTCTTCACCGGCCATCGCCGGCAGCTCGCTGTCGTCGTCGCCGTCATCGTCGTATCGTCCGTGATCTCGATGGCCTCACCCTTCCTCCTGCGCGAGGTCATCGACGTCGCTCTTCCACAGTCGGATCTGCGGCTGCTCGTCCTGCTGGTGGCCGGCATGGTCGGTGTCGCCGCGGCCACATCCGCGCTCGGCGTCGTGCAGACCTGGATCTCCACGACCGTCGGCCAGCGGGTCATGCACCGGTTGCGCACCGACGTGTTCGCGCACCTGCAGCGGCAGTCCGTGGCGTTCTTCACCCGCACCCGCACCGGTGAGGTGCAGTCCCGGATCACCAACGACATCGGCGGCATGCAGCAGGTGGTCACCTCGACCGCCACCTCGGTCGCCGCCAACCTGACCACCGTCGTCGCCACCCTGGTCGCGATGGCCGCCCTGTCCTGGCAGCTCACGCTGGTGTCGCTGGTCGCGCTGCCACCGGCGATCTACTGGACGCGCCGGGTCGCCAGGATGCGCCAGGCCATCACCGCCCAGCGCCAGCGTGAGCTGGCCGACCTCAACGTGATCATCGACGAGGGCCTGTCGATCAGTGGGGTGCAGCTCGCCAAGACGATGGGCGCGACGGGGGCGCTGACCAGCCGGTTCGCCGCATCGTCGGCCCGCCTGATCGACCTGGAGCTGCGTTCCGAGCTGGCCGGCCGCTGGCGGATGGCCACGATGAACATCGTCTTCGCCGCCATTCCCGCCGCGATCTATCTGGCGGCCGGGCTGCCGTTCGCCGCCGGCGCGATGAGCATCGGCACGCTTGTCGCGTTCACCGGATTGCAGGCCGGCCTGTTCCGTCCCCTGATGAGCCTGCTCGACGTCGGCGTCACGCTGACCGCGTCGCTGGCGTTGTTCCAGCGCATCTTCGAGTACCTCGACCTGCCCGTCGACATCCGGGAGCCGGCCGCTCCGGTGCGGCTGACCGAGCCACGAGGGCATTTGAGATTCGAGGACGTCACTTTCGTGTACGGGGAGGGCAGCACCGCCGCCCTCGCCGGTGTCAGTCTCGACGTGCCGGCCGGATCGTCGCTGGCCCTGGTCGGTGAGACCGGCTCGGGCAAGAGCACGATCGCGGCCCTGATCGCCCGGCTGTACGACCCGGGTTCGGGCCGGGTGACGATCGACGGGGTGGACATCCGCGACCTGGCACTGTCCGACCTGGCAGGCATCGTCGGTGTGGTGAGCCAGGAGACCTACCTGCTGCACACCACGATCCGGGAGAACCTGAGATATGCGAAGCCCGACGCGACAGACGCCGAGATCGAGGCCGCGGCCCGCGCCGCCCGGATCCACGACCTGATCGCCGCACTGCCCGACGGCTACGACACGATGGTCGGCTCCCGGGGCCACCGCTTCTCCGGCGGCGAGAAACAGCGGATCGCGATCGCCCGCACGCTGCTGCGCGACCCCCGCATCCTGGTCCTGGACGAGGCGACGAGCGCGCTGGACAACGAGACGGAGCGTGCGGTCCAGCAGGCCTTCGACACCCTGTCAGCCGGCCGCACCACGGTGACCATCGCCCACCGCTTGTCCACGATCCGCAACGCCGACCAGATTGCCGTGATAGACCACGGCCGCATCCTGGAATCCGGCACCCACGACACCCTCCTCCAGCACGGCGGCCACTACGCGACCTTGGCCCGCTGACCCGCGCCGCACCCGCCCGGCGGCCATCCTCGCCTCACAGCCACCTTGGCCTGAGGTCGCCCCGGCCGGTGCCCGCCCGGTCCGTGGCCCTTCGGCCTGTGGATGGTTGTCCGGCTACCGCTCGACCGGGGTCAGTTGCCCGGCGGCGGTTTGGGTTCGGCCCACTGTGGGATGACATTCATCGTGGCGAGTGCTTTGGCGCCCGACCTCCGGGGCCCGCGGAGATGGTTCTGATCTGTCGCGCGATACCGGTGGCAGTGCCGGCTGACGTTGCAGCTGTGACGACCTGGGCGGCGATGGTGGGCCGGCGATTGGCGTACCCGATCAGGGGGTCGTGAATCTTTCGAAGTGGACGACCTCGTCGAGGGGGCGGCGTTTCGGCTGGGACCAGCGGCCGCGGCTCGGGTGGCCGATCGGGATCAGGGCCATCGTCAACGCGTCTTCGGGGAGGCCGAGTAGATCGCGGACGTCCTGTTCGTGGCCGATGTGCAAGGTCGTCAGCGTGGCGCCGAGGCCGTGCGCCCGGGCGGCCAGGATCAAATGCTGAACGGCGCCGTAGATCGAGGATCCCAGGCGCGGGTTGGTGGACTTCGCGGCACCCAGCATGACCGGGATGATCCAGACGGGCGCCTCCTCCAGATGGTTGGCCAGATGATCGGCGGCCAGGAAGCTTGCCCGGCTCATCGGACCACCCGCGGGCGCGTTCAGGATCTGGTCGCGACGTGAGCCGTAATGACGTTCCCAGCCCTCCCGGTACCAGCAGGCGATCTGCTTCTTCGTCTCCGGGTCGCGGACCACGATCCATGCCCAGAACTGCCCGTTCCCGGCGGACGGCCCGCGGATCGCGGCGTCCAGGATCGCGCGGATCACGTCGTCGTCGACAGGTTCGGTGGACAGGTATCGACGGGCCGGCGTCGAGTGCAACGCCTCCAGCAACGGCAACGCGTTCGGGTCGGTCATGCCCGCAGCCTACTGGCGAGTAGGGCATTTAGGGCGGCTGATGACCGGCATACTTTCCGGTCGGGCGGAAGCGCAGCGGCCGATCACGGTATTCCTCCAGCGCGTGGGCGAGCCAGCCCGCGGTCCGCGCCACCGCGAAGATCACCTCGCCGGCTTCCGCGGGCATCCGGTGGTGCAGGGTGAAGGCGGCGAGCGCCAGATCGATGTTGGCGGCAGTGCCCGACCTGGCCCGCATCGTCTCGTCCAGCCGCAGCGCGGTCTCCTTCGCCGGACCGTCTTCGATCAGCCCGAACAGTGCTCGCGCACGCGGGTCGCCGGCCGGGTGGAGCGGATGTCCGAAGCCGGGGACCGGCCCTCCGTGGCGCAGGTGATCGGAGACGGCCGCGATCGGGCCGGACGGGGCGGACGCCGCCCTCACCATGTCGTACGCGAGACCGCTGGCAGCCCCGTGCAACGGTCCGTCCAGTGCGGCGAGTCCAGCACTGACCACCGCATAGGGATGTGCCCGTGTCGACGCGGCGATCCGGGCCGCGAGTGTCGACGCGGCGATGTCGTGATCCGCCAGGAGCACCAGCGCGGCGTTGAGAGCGCGCAGCCCCGATTCGCTCGGCTCCGCACCGGTCAGCCGATGCCACAGTGCCCGGGTCAGGGAGGCGGGTGTGACGGCGGCGCCGGATGTCGGTGCCAGGCCGTGCACCATCGTCGCGATCAGCTGACGGCCGGTGGCGATCACCGCGGCGGGAGTGGTGTCGAAGCGGAGCGGGTCAGCCGCTGAGACCGCGGCGACGATGACGCGCAGCCGGTCGGTGAGGCGGGCGGTCGCCGGCAGCCGGGACGTCAGGTCCAGGGCGAGGTCACGCATCTCGGAGTGCACGGGGAAGGGCTCGGCCGTCCGCTCCCAGGGCCGGCGTCCGTCGTCTTCCGGTTCTGGAGCGGCGCTCACCTCGCCCGTCCAGAGCAGGGTCGCGACAGTCTCGTAGGAGGTGCTGCCGGCCAGCCGGATAGCGTCGTGGCCCCGGTAGTAGAGCTGACCGTTCCTGATCAGGGTGATGCCGGTTTCGATGCCGGGGGTGGTGGGGCGTTCGCGGCCGGCTATGAAGACGTCGATGTCGGACTTGGCGAACAGGCTGTTCTTGCCGTCGGCGTTGCGGCGGCTGGCGAGGAGGCCGCGGCTGACATACGAATACACCGTCGCGGGTTTGACGCCCAGCAGAGCAGCGACCTCCGCGGTGTTGAGCAGCGGTTCCGGCACCATGTCGCCATCCTCTCATATTGACTGGATCAACATTGACATCAACATGTCTGATCCCCACATTGAGGGCATGCTGACTGTCAATCCTGGGCTTGCCGGTGTCGTCGCGTTCGACACCGAGATCGCTGAACCCGACCGGGACGGCGGGGCGCTGCGATACCGCGGCGTTGACATCCGATCCCTGGCCGGGCGGGTGTCGTTCGGTGATGTCTGGGGGTTGCTCGTCGACGGTGACTTCCAGAGGGGTCTGCCGCCGGCCGGGATCCTGCCGCCTGTGGACGGCTCCGGGGACATGCGTGCCGACCTGCAGGCGGCGGTCGCACTCCTCGCCCCGCGCTGGTCTCTGGGGCAGCTGATCGACATCTCGGGCGAGCGTGCCCGGGAGGATCTCGCCGCCGCCTCGGCCGCGGTTCTGGCATACGCGGCCCGGATCGCCCGCTCGACCCCGCGGCCGGGTGACGCGGCGGACCGAGGGCTTCCGCCGGTGCCGCAGCGCCTGATCGATAACGGCCAGACGGCCACCGAACGATTCATGATCGCCTGGCAGGGGGAACCGGATCCTCGCCATGTCGCCGCGATCGACCGTTACTGGATCTGTGCCGCGGAGCACGGCATGAACGCCTCCACGTTCACCGCCCGGGTTGTCGCCAGCACCGGTGCCGACGCGCCGGCCTGCCTGTCCGCCGCGATCGCCGCGCTGTCCGGTCCGCTGCACGGCGGGGCGCCGGCGCGGGCACTCGGCATGATCGAGGACGTGGAGCGGGGTGCGGATCCCCGGCGGTATGTGCGGCAGCTTCTGGACAGTGGCCGACGGCTGATGGGTTTCGGACACGCCATCTACCGTGCGGAGGACCCTCGGGCCCGGATCCTGCGGGCGGCCGCCCGGGAGCTGTCGGCGCCCCGGTACGAGGTGGCCCGCGCACTCGAACTCGCCGCGCTGGCCGAACTCCGCGAACGCAAACCGGATCGGGTGCTGGCGACGAACGTCGAGTTCTGGGCCGCGGTGGTCCTCGATTTCGCCGGTGTGCCCGCGGAGATGTTCGCCACCATGTTCACCAGCGCCCGGACCGCGGGCTGGAGCGCGCACATCCTGGAACAGAAGCGGCTCGGCAAGATCATCCGCCCGTCCGCCGACTACGTGGGCCCCGCCGAGCGCGCCGCCGCCGACGTCCCCGGCTGGCCCGAGCGCGCCGCCGACGTCCCCGGCCGGCCCGAGTGCGCCGCCGATGACCTCCCCGGTTGAGCCGCGCCCGACGACAGCGCCGCCGGTGCGCTCCGACGTTCCAGATCAACACCGATCCCGATTGCGTACGGGGAACGCAAGCAACCGCCACCCCCGGACCGGGGCCGTCGACAGTTGATTCGTCGCTCAACGACGAGGGGGCGTCACGATCTCCGGCTCCGGATCTGGATCACAGGGAGAGCCTCGCCACAATAGCGACACTCCGGACAACCGCATCCAAATCGGGGATAGTCGGGTTATCGGGTCGGATAGCGCCGCTGAGCATGGCGCTCCGGCCGGCCGTTCACCGGCGGCCTCCGATCATGCGGAAGGCGTTCGATGGTTGTCACCTCCCGGGGAACCGCATCCGACGGCACGCCCGAGAACTCGTCAGGTCCGGCCGCGGTGCCCGCCCGGCCCGAGGACCGGCCCAGCGGATCGACATGGATCTCCGCGTCGACGAGGGCGATGCCGTCCACATCGTCCACATCGGCGCGATCGACACCGATTCCACCCTTGCCCGGCCCGGGAGCCGCACGGCGGGCAGACGAGGCCCGGGAGACCGGAACGGACACGCCACCCGCGGTCACCGCGGTGCTGACCGGGATCGCCGGTTCGGGTGGCGGCACCCCCGGAGAAGACGCCGCCCCGGGGCCACACCCGCGCGGCGCGGTGCTACGTGGTGACGGCCGGGCCGGCGACTCGGGCGGGCGGGTTTCCGCTGCCGAGACGTCGGCCGCCGCGACCGCGGTGATGATCGGGGTGGGCGGCGTCCACCGTGGTCGCGGCGGGGAGCCACGGCTTGCCGAACGGGGCATGGCGACCAGGCCGGACGACCACGGTGTCGAGCCGGACGCTGGGACGACGGCGAGGATTCGGGTGGACTCCGCGCCGGTGCCGGCGGGTGTCACGGCGGTCCTGACGAACGGTCCCGCACCGCGACCCGGTATCGCCGGGACCCCCGACGGTGACGGCGCGACGGGTGCAGACAGCGCCGGTTCACGCCGGCGCCCGGTGGTCCTGGTCCGGGTCGGCGACCGATGGGTGCCACCGGCGGCCATGCTCCTGACCGGCTCGCCCGGCCGGGAATTCGCCGGTGCCGGACCAGCGGGTGGCCGGGGAAGCGGGACCGGGCGGGCGATCGGTGCGAACCCCGGGGTAACCGGCCCGGGAAGCCACCCGGCGGTGGGCCCGGCGGCTCGCCGCCCGGCCGCGGGTGTCCCGCTCCAGCACCTGGCCCCCGTCGGCGGCGGATCCGGCCGGAGGGAGCCGGCTCGTGCCGTGACCGCCGGTGGGGACGCCATGGTCGCGCTGGGGCGCGGCACCTATGCGTCCGGGCGCGGCCGGACACCCGGTCCCGGGCGGCCCGGGGACGCGCCTCGCACCCCGCCGGCGCAGTACAAGGCAGCGCGGGGGACCGCTGCTCTCGGACGGGCGGTGGCGGTTCTGGTCGATAGTGCCGGACCGCTGGCCCGCCAGGCCCGGAAGCGGCCCGTTCTCACGGTCGGGCTGGTCACCGTCGGGGTGGGGGCGGTGGCCGCCTCCGCGTTCGGGACGGCGCCGGCCGGGCCCGAGTTCCGCCCGCCGCCGATCGCGGCTGTCGAAGCGCCGGCGGTGGACGCCTCGGCCACCGCGGCCGTCCCGGGGCTGGCGCCGTACGAGCGGCCCACCGGCGGGACCGGTTCTGGCCCCGTACCGGGAAAGCGGTCGCCGTCTTCGGCGGTTGACCGGAACGGATCGCCGCCTCGATCGACACCGGCGGTGCCGGGGGCTGACCCCGCACCACCGGGGGTGAGGAACGTGCCCGCCCGCCGGTCATCGCCCGGGGCAGCTGTGCCGGTGCCGGGCAGCCCGGCCGCCACCAGGCTCGCGGACCGGACCGCGGCGATCAGTTTCGGGCAACCTCGGGACGGCGACCTGATCAGCGCGGTGACTCCGGTCAGCGGCACCGCTGAACTGCCCAGGAATCATCGGATCTGGATGCTGAGCCGGGCCGGTGCCGACGGCGCGTACCTGGTCGAGGGCGCGTGCCGGGGCGGCCGGAACTTCACCTGCGGAGCGGTGAGCCTGGAGAGCGGTGAGGTCCTCCGGCTGACGGTGATCATCGTCGCTCCGGCGACGGCCCGGACGCTGAGCGCGGGGGAGTTCCGCGAGGTGCTCCCCGCATACCGGGCCCGGAGTGAGATCACCATCCGCCGGGCGGGATGAGAGACGACCCGGTGCGCTCATCTCCGGGCCACCGGGCTCGCCGGGCGCGCGCCGCGGGCGGTGGCGGCGGCGACCGCGCGCACCACCGCGGCGTGGCCGACCGGCAGCAGCCGGGCCAGCAGGTCCGGGGCCTTGGCGCTGAGCGCGATCAGCAGCCGGGCCTTCCGCTTCGCGACGGCCCGCAGAATCTGCTCCGCGGCCTTCTCCGGGGGGAAGCTGAGCAGCGCGGCGAAGCGTTTCATCTGGGCTTCGAACTCATGCCTGGGTACGTGGGACCCGATCAGCGCCGACTCGGCGATCCTGGTGCGGACGCCTCCGGGATGGACCGTCGTCACCCCCACGCCGTTGTCGAGCAGTTCGCCCCGCAACGCCTCGCTGAGCCCGCGCAGGGCGAACTTGCTGGCGCTGTACGCGCTCTGTCCCGGTGGCGCGATCAACCCGAACAGACTCGACATGTTGACGAGATGACCGCCGGGTGTCGCGGTGAGCGCCGGGAGCAGCGCGTGGGTGAGCAGCATCGGAGCCCGGAAGTTGACGTTCATGACGTGCTCGAACTGGTCCACCGTGACCTGGTCGAAGCGGCCGCCGAGGGCGATGCCCGCGTTGTTGACGAGCAGGCCGATCGACGGCCGCTCGTCCAGGATCCGGCTCGCGGCCGACTCGACGGCGCCCCGGTCGGCCAGGTCGGCGACGATCGTCCGCACGGTGAGCGACGGGTGGGCGGTCCGGACGCGGTCGGCGACGGGGGCGAGCCGCTCCTCGGCAACGTCGATCAGCACCAGGTCGCTGCCCCGCGACGCCAGGCCGTAGGCGAGCTGCTCACCGATGCCGCCGGCCGCCCCGGTGACGACGGCGGTGCGCCCGGCGAACCGGTATTCGGGAAGGCGACTGGTCATCAGATCCCTTTCGTCGTCGGTGCGGGCCGGCGGGGGTGAGGCTTCATGTCCCGGGTGCCGTCGGCTCGTGGGGTGCGGAGCCGGTCCAGCGGATGGTTCTGCCGGACCGGCCGGGGGTCACGGCAACTGCCGCAGAATCGTCTGGTCGGTGATCCTCTCATCGTCGGCCAGCAGGAACGCCTTCGACAGGATCACCGAAAGCCGCTCGTCGTCGAACGGCAGCGTGACCCGGGCGGCCTCACCCGGACCCGGGACGACGCACAGCCAGGCGTCGTTCGGCTCCACCAGGATGTCCGCCGAACCCAGATGGATGCGGTAGACCGCCCGCGTCCCGCGAACCCGCAGGAAACGCTCGGTCAGCTCGCAGCGATCGCCGATCCGGAGCCGGGGCAGCAGACGCGCCAGCACGTCCCGCCGGACCTCGGCCGTCCCGGAGAGAGGACCGGAGGACACCGATCGCCGGTACGCCCGGAAACCCTCCTCGCCCCGGTCCTCCCACGTCTCATCGGCCGCGATCGAGGCCACGCCGACGAACAGGTCCACGTCGCGCATCGCCTCACTCAGCACCCGCACCGGCACCTCGCCGACCGGCGTGGGCTCCCACCGGCAAGCGTTTTGTTGACCTCCTTGGCCAGGGACCGCACCGGCGGCGGGACAGGCCGGCCCCTGGTGCGGCGTGCCGTCGCCTTGTCACCGATGATCTCGACCGGGGCGTCGGCCGCGGCCAGCCCGTGATCGTCCACGGCCATCTCACCGGCCTCGCCGGGAGCCCAGCCTCTGGTGGTGCCCATCCGGTCCAGCGCGGCGAGAACCCGGGTGCGTAACGCCTTGTTGCGGACCGTGAGTGACAGCCGGACCAGGGCGCGCGCGGCTGCCGGACCGGGACGCCCGGCGAGGATCTCGGCGGCCGCCGCCGTGGTGCGCACCGCCCGTGGCGCGGAACTCCGGCCGATCGGCTCCCCGGCGGCCGTGGCGACTCTCGCCAGCAGCTCCGACACCGGCGTGGACGGGTCGGTGGCGAGCAGCCAGCAGACACCGCGAAGCAGTTGATCATGGTCATCGTGCACCTGGCCGGTCGTCTCGACGAAGGCAGCCGACAGAACCCGCAGCGCTTCGAGCACGACAGCGGACGAGGAGTCCTCGGAGGCGGGCCGGGCCAGGAGGGCGCCGGCCCGCCGCGACCATGCCTGCGACGGGACCGGCTTGCCGAGGGTCGCCGCGAACGTCAGCGCCTCGACCACAGCCGGGTCCGCGCGCCGGTCGCCCAGCGATCCCAGGGCGGTGACCCCGAACCTGTCGGCGGTCCCCAGCAGGCCCGCCGGCATGCCGCCGCGCAGCCGGTCCAGCGCCGCGCGATAACTCTCGATCAGCGCCGGCCGGGACCTGCCGGCGCTGACCCGCTGGTACCAGCCGAACGGGACCTCCTCGGCCAGGTCGGTGTGGATCCGGGTCAGTGCCGGTGCGGACGCGGCCAGCCATCCGACCGGGATCTGCCGGGCGATGATCGCGGGAAGACGGAACGCGGCGTCGTCGTTCCATCCGCCACCCTGGTAGGTGGACCGCAGCGACCAGGGGAGATCGTCCGGCTGCCAGGGCAGCGGCTCGGCGGTGAGCCGGTGGATCTCGTCCGGGCCGCTCCACCGGTGCCGCCCGGCGATCGCGGCCAGATGCCATCGCAGCGCGACCAGGCGCTGCCGCTCCGCCCCGATCTCGTCGCCCAGCTCGACGTCGTCGACCTGGGACGCCGCCGGCCGGGACGCGGGGATCAGGGACTGCCATCGCTCCATGCCCGGCATCATTGCGCCCGGGTACGACAAGAATCGCCACCGCGCACGAGGCTAGGTGAGGATCCACTCCTCACCGTCGGTCACGGCCAGGGCGATCTCCCACAGGTTCATCTCCAGGCGGCCGGCCACCGTCGCGATCTGGCACGCCAGCGTGAAGGCGTCGTCCGCGGTCTCCGGGCGCCGCCCGACCACGAACTGACGGGCACCGTCCCAGGCCGCCACCAGCTCCGCCCGCCACTGCTCGTACCAGCAGCGCAGGACCGCGGGTGGCAACCCGGTCCAGGCCGCCGGCAGGTGCGCCTCGGTGGTCGGGGGCAGCAGCAGCTCGACACGTTCCGGCCGCTGCCAGTTGCGGATCCCGGTCAGGCGATCGGCGTACGGCGGAACCAGCCCCCGCAGCCCGGAGTCGGCACGCACCCGCTCGTACACGTAACGGTTGACGGTCCGCGTCGTCGGATCGGGGACGTCCCGGCGTACGTCGATGGTGAGGAAGCCGGGGACCTGGGGCGTGTCTCCGGTGAGCGGCAGGTCCCACCACGGGCGGGCCAACGCCGGCCAGGGGTCCTCCCGGGCGTCGGGTGTGGTGAACGCGACGCCGGTGGGGGCACGGTCCAGCAGGAGGGGCCGGCGGCCGGTGGACGGCATCGCCGCGTGGGCGGTCCGCCAGGCCGGCAGCACGTCGGCCGGATCCAGCCCGCTGATCATCAGGCAGTCGCCGGGCGCGGGGGTGATCGGCAGGTCGGCGAGCATCGTCGCGCGCAGGGCCTTCCGGACGACGTCCACGTCAGCGGCCATGCGCCGAGTATCCGGCGGTCACCGGCCGTACACCCGGGGATCCACCGAAACGGGTGTACGACGGTTTCGGTGAGGTTGCGGCGGTACTTCCGGGGGCGGGTTCGCCACGTTCGGCCGGTGGGCCGGGGGCTCGCGGCGTGCGACATTGTCGCGACGTTCCGCGCTGAAGATCAACAGAAGACAAGAACGAGGGAAAGATGGACGACGCCCTGCTGGCCTACCACGCCGGCCGTGTGGACGGGGCCGCCGGATTCCGGGATCCGCAGATCGCCGAGGATCCCGAGGTGGGGGCCGACTACCGGGTGGGGCTGCTGGACGGCCGGATCGCCGCGTTCCATCTGATCCGGGAGGTGCGCGGGATTCTGGGCGTGGAGGACTCGTTCTATGACGGGCCGGACGATCTGATCCCTTGATCAACGGCTCACAACCCCGGCCGGCAGCCAAGTGACCAGCCGTTATCCGGACCGAAACAATGCCTTGCCGGTCCCGAAACCAGGTCTTAGGACTCTTGCAGCGGACAGGCCGCTCAGGATGGGGACCGGATGATCGAGGGTGCGTTGGCCGGCTTCACCGTCGCGGTGACCGCGGAACGGCGCCGCAGCGAGATGGCGGCACTGCTGGAACGGCGCGGGGCGCGGGTGATCAGCGCCCCGGCGATCACCATCATCCCGCTGATCGACGACGAGGCGCTGCACGCGGCGACCGCCGCCTGCATCGGGCTGGAACCGCACCTGGTGGTGGCCACCACCGGCTTCGGATTCCGTGGCTGGCTGGAGGCGGCCGAGGGCTGGGGGCTGGCCGAGACGCTGCGGGAGTCGCTGCGCAACGCGCGGATCATCGCCCGTGGGCCGAAACCGTGCGGGGCGATCCGGGCGGCCGGGCTGACCGAGGACTGGGCGGCCGAGACCGAGGCCTCCGAGGAGGTGCTGGAGCGGCTGCTCGCCGAGGGGGTCGCCGGCCGGCGGATCGTGGTGCAGGAGCACGGCGAGCCGCAGACCGAGTTCGTGAAAGCGCTGCGGGCGGCCGGTGCGGCGGTGGTCGAGGTGCCGGTCTACCGGTGGGCGATGCCGCCCGACCCGGCCCCGGTGCGGCGGCTGGCCGAGCAGGTGGTGGCCGGTCACGTCGACGCGGTCACCTTCACCAGCGCGCCCGCCGTCAAGGCGTTCCTGCAGATCGCCGCGGACGCCGGCGCCGACGTGACGTCGGCTTTCGGCCGGCACACCCTGGCCGCCTGCGTGGGCCCGGTCACCGCCGCGCCGCTGATCGAGCGGGGTGTCGAGCCGGTGATCCCGGAGCGGTTCCGCCTCGGCGCCCTGATCAAGACGGTCACCGACGAGCTGCCGCGCCGCGCGGTCCGGCTCCGGGTCGCCGGGACCACGCTTGAGGTACGCGGGCACGCGGTCCTGATCGACGGGGTCACCCACGCGCTCGCGCCGGCGGCCATGTCGATCCTGTCCGCGCTGGCCCGCCGGCCCGGTGCGGTGGTGTCGAAGGATCAGCTCGCCGGCGCCCTGCCGCGGGGCAACGACGGCCACGCGGTCGACGTGGCGGTGGCCCGGCTGCGGGCGGCGCTCGGGTCGGGCCGGCACATCGAGACCGTGATCAAGCGGGGGTACCGGCTGCGGATCGACGAAGCGGCCTGAATCAACCACCGACCAGGGAAGCCGTGAGCCTGATGTGATGCCGGGCCGCTTTCCGCACGCATCTTTCCCTGATTTCCGCGTGAGGAGCAGCTCATGTCCGACCGTCCCACTCTGATCGCCGTCGCGCACGGCACCCGTTCGCCGGCCGGCCGCCGGCAGATCCAGGAGCTGGCCGCCGTGGTGGCCCGCCGCCGGCCCGGACTGGACGTCCGCCTCTGCTACGTCGACGTGCAGGAGCCGAAGGTGGCGGAGGTGGTTCCGGCGGTCCGGGACGCGGTGGTGGTGCCGCTGCTGCTGTCGGCCGGCTATCACGTGCGGGTCGACATCGCCGAGGCGGTCGGATCCACCGGTTTCCCGGTGACCGCGCCGCTCGGCCCGGATCCGGTGTTCCTGGCGAGCCTGCGCCGGAACCTGCCGGCCGCCGACGCGGTGGTGCTGGCCTCGGCCGGTTCCTCCGATGCCCGCTGGGTGGCCGGCATCCGGGAGGTGGCCGCCCGGCTCGGTGACGGGGTGGCACTCGGCTTCACCTCGGGCAGCGGGCCGCGGGTCGCCGACGTGGTCGCGCGGCTGCGGGCGGACGGGGCGCGGACCGTCGCCGTGGCCGCGTATCTGCTGGCCGACGGGCTGTTCTACCGCACCCTGCACGGCTGCGGGGCGGACGCCGTCACCCCGCCGCTGTGTCACGACCCGGCGGTCGCCGATCTGGTGCTGCGGCGGTTCGACAGCGCACTCCTCACCACCGCCGCCAGCCGGTCGTAGTCACAACGCGTACGGCCGGGTTGTAGGGATTCCTGAACAACAGCGTCACCGTCAGGCGTCCCGGCGGGAAACGGCGGGCCGAAACCATCGTCGGCATGCACTCCGGGGCGTGTCCGCGCCGGTGGAGCTCGCATCACGCCGGGAGGAGAGCGGATGAGACAGCGTCTGGTGGTGATCGGCAACGGCATGGCCGGGGCCCGCACGGTCGAGGAGATCCTGGCCCGGGGCGGTGATTTCGCCATCACCATGTTCGGTGACGAGCCGTACGGCAACTACAACCGGATCATGCTCTCCAACCTGCTCGCCGGGGTGGAGGAGGAGTCCGGGATCTTCCTGAACGATCTGAGCTGGTACGCCGACAACGACATCACCCTGCACGCCGGGGTACGGGTGGAGCGCATCGATCGCGCCGCCAAGGTGGTCCACGCCTCGGACGGGACGGTCACGCCGTACGACACGTTGATCGTCGCGACCGGATCGAGTTCGTGGACGCCGCCGATCAAGAACATCAGCAACCCGAAACGCGGCTACCACCAGGGCGTCTTCGCGTTCCGGACGCTCGACGACACCCGCGGCATGATCCGGTACGCCCGGGACCACGAGCGCGCGGTCGTCATCGGCGGCGGACTGCTCGGCCTGGAGGCGGCCCGCGGCCTGCAGAACCACGTCAGCCGGGTGACCCTGCTGCACGCCATGGGCCATCTGATGAACGTGCAGCTCGACGAGCGGGCCGGCACCATGCTCAAGGACAGCGTGGAGAGCCGTCTCGGCATCAAGGTGATCCTCAACGCGATGACCACCGAGGTCCTCGGCAAGGACCGGGTGACCGGCGTCAAACTGGCCGACGGCACGGTCATCGAGGCCGACGTGGTCGTGGTGGCCGCCGGGATCCGGCCGAACACCCGGGTCGCCGCGGACAGCGGCCTCACCGTCGAGCGCGGCATCGTCGTCGACGACCACATGCGCGCCGAGGGCGAGGACGACATCTACGTGGTGGGCGAGTGCGCCCAGCACCGCGGCGAACTGTACGGCCTGGTCGCGCCCCTGTGGGAGCAGGCGAAGGTGCTCGCCGACCAGGTCACCGGCCGGGACCGCGACGCCGCCTACCACGGTTCGAAACTGCACACCAAGCTGAAGGTGGCCGGCATCGACGTCGCCTCGATGGGGCTGAAGGAGCCGGAGAGCGACGACGACGAGGTGATCGTCTACAGCGAGCCGAAGAAGGGCCTCTACAAGCAGGTCATCATCCGGGACAACGTGCTGGTCGGTGCCACCCTGGTCGGCGACAACAGCAAGGCGGCCGGACTGATCCAGGCTTTCGACCAAGGACGGGCCCTTCCGGACGTACGGGCGGAGCTGCTCTTCGATCTGGGTGGTCCGGCGGCCGAGGTCACGCCGGCCGAGATGCCCGACGACACGCAGGTCTGCAACTGCAACGGGGTCAGCAAGGGCGCCATCTGCGGGGTCGTCGAGGGCGGCTGCAAGACCGTCAGCGGGGTGATGGAGAAGACCCGCGCCGGCAAGGGCTGCGGCACCTGCAAGCCGCTGGTGCAGCGGATCGTCGAGTGGGCGGCCGGCGGCGAGGCCGAGGAGGACCCGGCCGCGTCCTGGTACGTGCCGGGCGTGCCGATGCCGAAACCCGAGCTGATGCGGGCCATCCGCCAATACGGGCTCAAGAGCGTGTCGGCGGTCTTCGACAAACTGGTCCCGAACGGGCAGCACGACGCCAAGAGCAAGATGGGCCTGGCGTCGCTGCTCAAGATGATGTGGGCCGATCAGTACATCGACGAACGCGACGCGCGGTTCATCAACGACCGGGTGCACGCCAACATCCAGCGCGACGGCACGTTCTCGGTGGTGCCGCAGATGAAGGGCGGCGTCACCACCCCGGCCCAGCTGCGCAAGATCGCCGAGGTGGCCGAGAAGTACGGCGTTCCGATGGTCAAACTCACCGGCGGCCAGCGCATCGACCTGCTCGGCATCCCGAAGGAGCAGCTGCCGGCGATCTGGGCGGACCTGGACATGCCTTCCGGGTACGCGTACGCCAAGAGTTTCCGCACCGTGAAGACCTGCGTCGGCTCCGACTACTGCCGGTTCGGCGTCGGTGACTCGACCGCCCTGGGCATCGCGCTGGAGGAGCGCTACCAGGGACTGGAGGGTCCCGGGAAGATGAAACTCGCGGTCACCGGCTGCCCCCGCAACTGCGCGGAGGCGTACGTCAAGGATCTGGGTGTGGTCGCCATCGACGGCGGCAAGTGGGAGATCTACGTCGGCGGCGCGGCCGGCGCCCACATCCGCAAGGGCGACCTGCTCGCCACGGTGGACAGCGCCGACGAGGTGATCCGCCTGACCGGCCGGTTCCTCCAGTACTACCGGGAGAACGCGAACTGGCTGGAACGCACCTACTCGTTCGTCCCGCGGATCGGCGTCGACCGGATCCGGGAGATCGTCGTCGACGACTCCGACGGCATCGCCGCCCGGCTGGACGACGCGGTCGAACAGGCCGTGCGCTCCTACCGCGACCCGTGGAAGGAACGGGCCGTGCCGGCCACCCCCGGCCAGTTCCGCACCTCCCTGCCCCTGACCGTCCTCCCGCAGGTTCCGGTGCGCTGATGACCATCACTGGAGTCTCCGAGACCGTTCTCGGCCCGCTCGACGAGATCCCCCTCGGTGAGGGACGCACCTACGCCGTCGGGACCGACATGATCGCCGTCTTCCGCCTCCGCGACGGCTCGCTGCGCGCGGTGTCCGCGGTCTGCCCGCATCAGGGCGGCCCGCTCGCCGACGGGCAGATCGACAACCGTGTCGTCGTCTGCCCGCTCCACCTGTACGCCTGGGACCTCGCCACCGGGTGCTCCCAGTCCGGCCAGCCCTCGCTCGACGTCTACCCGGTGCGGGTCGGCGACGGTCACATCATCCTGGGAGTCTGACCATGACCGCGACTCTGGAACGGCCCGCAGCCACCTCACTCAACGGACACTGGATCGACGACTGGCGCCCCGAGGACCGGCAGTTCTGGGACAACGGCGGCAGCCGGATCGCCCGGCGCAACCTGATCTTCTCGATCTTCTCCGAGCACATCGGCTTCTCGGTGTGGTCGCTGTGGTCGGTGATGGTGCTGTTCCTCGGGCCCGCCTACGGCTTCGACCCGGCCCAGAAGTTCCTGCTCACCGCGGTGCCGACACTGGTCGGGGCGGGGCTGCGGATCCCGTACACCTTCGCGGTGGCCCGGTTCGGCGGCCGCAACTGGACCATCATCAGCGCGTCCCTGCTGCTGATCCCGGCCATCCTGGCCGCCTTCATGATCAAACCCGGCGTGTCGTACGAGACCCTGCTGGTCCTGTCCGCCCTCGCCGGGGTCGGCGGTGGCAACTTCGCGTCCTCGATGGCCAACATCAACGCGTTCTACCCGGACCGGCTCAAGGGCTGGGCGCTCGGCGTCAACGCCGGCGGCGGCAACATCGGCGTCCCGGCGGTGCAGCTGATCGGCCTGTTCGTCCTCGCCGTGTTCGGCGCCGGCAGCCCCGGTCTGGTGGCCGGCGTCTACATCCCGCTGATCGTGCTCGCGGCGGCCGGCTCGGCGATCTACATGGACAACCTGACCCAGGCCCGCAACGAGAAGCGCGGCATGCGCGACGCCGCCACCGAGGGGCACACCTGGGTGATGTCGGTGCTGTACATCGGCACGTTCGGCTCGTTCATCGGCTTCGGGTTCGCCTTCGGGCAGGTGCTGCAGGTGCAGTTCGCGGACACCTTCGACACCCCGGTCAAAGCCGCCTGGCTGACCTTCATCGGCCCGCTGCTGGGCTCGCTGATCCGGCCGTTCGGCGGGGCGCTCGCGGACCGCTTCGGCGGGGCGCGGGTCACCTTCGTCAACTTCATCGGGATGGCGGTGGGCGCGTCGATCGTGCTCTTCGCGGCGCAGCAGCGCTCGCTGCCGCTGTACCTGATCGGGTTCATCAGCCTGTTCATGCTGAGTGGACTGGGCAACGGGTCCACGTACAAGATGATTCCGGCGATCTTCAAGCAGAAGTACGCCGGGGACGAGCACCGGGCCCGCCGCATCTCCGGCGCGGTGATCGGCATCGCCGGCGCGATCGGCGCGGTCGGCGGGGTGCTGGTGAACCTGGCGTTCCGGCAGTCGTTCCTGGCCTACGCCGACGCCGACGCCGCGTACCTGGCGTTCATCGGGTTCTACGCCCTCTGTGTGCTGGTCACGTGGGTGGTGTACCTGCGCTCTTCGGCCCGCACCAAGATCGCCGTTTGACCGATCGGAGATCGACTTTTCAGCGGGCGTGATCCTGACTGAAAGTATGAGTTTGCGCAACTGCGCGGGGTTCTTTCACCCGGACGTGGCCCGTTTTGCTGCATTTACGGGCGCTCGTCGCCATACGATTCATCCCGTCCAGAAATTACCCTTTCTTGCGGAAAAGGTGATCGTATGAACAAGGTCATTCGTGCCATCGTCATGACCGGAGTGGCCGCGGCCGCCGGTGCCACCATGGCGGCGGGCCCGGCCAGCGCGGCCCCGGCGGGCACCTCCACGCCGGCCGTCGCCGAGAAGAAGGCCGCGACCCAGCAGAAGGGCCTCGGGCGTCGCGAGCGCATCTACGGCTTCTACAACAGCCCGCGCACGTGCCACAAGATCGGCAAGGTCGGGCAGTGGAAGCGGCAGTGGCACCGCTACAACTGCTTCAAGGTCTACCGCGGCTTCAACAGCGGTGACTGGGCGCTCAAGGTCTACTACGGCGGCCACTACGGCACCGGCGTCGGCTACGGCAAGCCCGGCGGTCACTACGGCAAGCCCGGCGGCCACTACGGCAAGCCCGGCGGTCACTACGGCGGTCACAAGCCGGGCGGCGGCTACGGCGGTGGCGGGTCCTACGGTGGCGGCGCCTACAACAGCAAGTAGCCCGCCTCGCCGGTGACAGCCGGAGTCAGGTTCGTTCAGCCGAGGGCCGCACCCGTACCGGGGTGCGGCCCTCGGCCGTCCCTCCACCGGCGCACCGGCGGCGGCCCCGGCCCGGCGACGAGGAGGGACCGGGAGTGACGCGGTTGCGCGAGATCGATAGGCTCCCGCGTCGTGCGCGACGACGTCATCAGCAAGATCGCATCGCTCCTGCGGGAGATGCTCCCCGCCGGGGCCACCGAGATCGTCCTCCAGGGTGAGGCCGACGAGGACTACGCCGGTGTCTCGTTCGCCGTGCGGCGGGCCGACGGCACCGTGACCGACCTCGGCCCGGACGACGAACCGGACCGGGCCGGTGAGATCAACACACTGCTGATCGACCTGTGGGAGGCCGACCAGGCCGACGGCGGCGAGACCTGGCACGGTGTCACGATCACCGTCCGGCCCGACGGCGACCCGGACGTGGAGTTCACCGCCGAGGCCCCGGAGGAGGACCTGCCGGAGACCGACGAGATCATCCAGAGCCTGGCCGTGGTGCTCCGCGAGGTGCTACCGGACGACGCCGAGAAGGTCGTCCTCGACGGCGAACTCGACGAGGACTGGTCCAGCCACGACCTGACCATGCACCGGGCGGACGGGACGTCGTACCACATCGACTGGGACGACGCCCCGGAGTCGCTCGACGACATCGCGGACTACCTGATCGACCTCTGGGACTCCACCACCGAGGACGGCGACGACCCCTGGTACGGGATCACCATGACCGTCCGCCGCGACGACACCTACGAGGTCAACTTCTCGTACGAGCCGCTGGAACGGTCACCGCGGGACTGAACGCCGGCCGGCGGCCCCACAACACCAGACCGGTCAGCAACAGCGCGCCACCGAGGGCGACCATCGCGACCGCGACACCGGTCCGGGCGCCCCCGGTCAGGTGCGAGGCCACGATCCACCCGCCGGAGATGTCGAAGACCAGGACCATCAGACCCTGCGGTACGACCGGCACCCAGCCGGCCATCAGCAGGATCAGCGCCCACGCGGTGGCCTTGTTCCGCCGATACCACTCGGCGTCCCACGTCAGCGGGATCGCCGTCTCCGGCGGGCGGGTCCGCTGCCCGGCCGCGGTCAGCACCTCGGCGCTCCGGTTGGCCAGCCGGTCCACGGCCAGCCACCGCCCGGCGAACCACAGCGCCGCCCCGGACACCAGCCCGAACAGCGGGGCCAGCCCGCGCAGTCCGCCCGGCCCCCAGATCAGCCAGGCCAGCGGGGGCGCCGCGGCGAGCAGCCCGCCACCGGTGGCCACCAGCACACTGACGATGTCGGTCGGATTGTCGGCCGAGGTGGGATGCCGCACGTCCGGGACCGGGCGGACCCGCAACAACGACACCCACACCGGGACGGTCGCACCCGCCCCGAGCACCGCCGGCAGCACCGCCAGCGCGGCCAGGGTGCTCCCGTCCACGATGATCAGCGGGTTCAGGCCCGGATCCAGCAACACCCCCGCCACCGTCAGCAGCACCGCGACCGGTGTGATCAGGAGCAGCCAGGCCAGAGCCCGCCCACCGACCTCGGCACGCTCCCCGCCCGGCGTCCCGAACGGCATCCACAGCGCGGTCCCGTCCAGCCCGACCAGCCCGGCCGACATACCCGCCGCCCACAGCGCGGTGAACACCCCGGCCCACGGCAGCAGCAGATCGGTTCCGGCCAGCAGCGGCAGCCCGGCCAGCAGCGCGCCGTAGACGACGGCGAACGCCAGATACTGCAACCGCAGCGGGTGCCGGAACCAGGTGCGCAACTCCCGGCCGGCCACCGCCCACACCGGACCCGGCCCCCACCAGCCGGGCGAGGGCACGGTTCTCCCGGCGGGCGTGGTCCCCCCGGCGGCCGCGGTCTCCCTGGCGAGGGCGGCGGGCGCGGCCGGCGCGGCGGGGGAGCGGCGCGGACGCCACGACGGGCCACTGACCAGGGCTCGGCGGACCACCGTCAGATACGCCAGCGCGAGCAGCGCCACGATCCCCACCAGCCCGGTGATCATCCAGAAGCCCCGGCCCGACGGGCCGGCCACCGCCGACAGCGGCCAGCTCCCCGGAAAGTACGCCAGCCAGCGCACGATGTGGCCCGGCGTCCCGGCCAGCAGGAAGGTGATCCACGGCGCGACCGCCCACACCGACCCGAACAGCCCCATCACCGAGCCGGTGAACACCCCGGTCAGGATCGCCCCGGCCGGACCGCCGGCATGCCCGACCACCTCCAGCGCGCACGCCGACCCGATCAGCCCGATCAGCCACAACAGCAGCGCGCCGAGCACGGCCACCGCCACCCCGCCCGGCCCGTACCGGGCGGCGTGCACCGGCAGTGACATCAGCGCGATCAGCGACACGGCCGGCCCCACACCGACGGCCGAGGCCAGCAGCAGCCCGGCCGCCGCCGGCACCCCACCGATCGGCTCCAGGCGCAGATGCGACGGGCGGACCCGGCCCCGGCCCGCCCCCAGCATCAGCGGCAGCACGATCCAGCCCAGCACCCACGTCCCGGCCAGGATCGACAACGTGTGCTGGTCCCCGTACGACGCATAACGAATCAGCCAGGCGGCCGCGAGCAGACCGGTGACCGCGGCCACCGCCGGACCGGGATGCTCGCGCAGCGAACGCACGAACATCGCCGACCGCATCCGGGCCGGAGTCAGCGCCGCCCTCACCGGACCAGCCAGGACAGGCCGTCCGCACCGGTCGTCTCAGCGCCGACCAGCTCCACGAACCGGTCCTCCAGCGGAATCCCGCCGGCCACTTCGGCGACCGGCCCGGCCGCCACCACCCGGCCCTGATGGATGACCGTGACGTCGTCACACATCTGCTCCACCAGCAGCATCGAGTGGGTGGACAGCACACAGGTGCCGCCGCTGTCCACGAACCGGCGCAACACCCGCCGGATGCTCGCCGCCGACACCGGATCGACCGCCTCGAACGGCTCGTCCAGCACCAGCAGCCGCGGCGCGTGCAGCAGCGCCTGCGCCAGGCCCACCTTCTTCCGGTTGCCGGTCGAACAGTCGGCCAGCGGCGTGGCCGCCGCCTTGGTGATACCGAGCACCCCGATCAGCTCACCGGCACGCTCCGCGGCGGCGGTGCGCGACAGCCCGCGCAGCCCGGCGCTGTACCGCAGCAGCTCCGCCCCGGTCAGCCGCTCCGGCAGGTCCAGCCCGTCGGGCAGCACCCCGGTCAGCGACCGTGCGGTGGCCCGGTCCCGGAGCGCGTCGTGACCCAGGACGCTGATCGACCCGGCGTCCGGCACGATCAGGCCGACGGCCATCCCGATGGTGGTCGACTTGCCGGCCCCGTTGGGCCCGACCACACCGTGGAACGTGCCCGGCGCGACTGTCAGATCGATGCCGTCCACCGCGGTGAAGTCCCCGAAGGTCTTGCGAAGTCCCCGTATCTCCAGGGCTGTTGTTGCCATGCGCCAAAGAATAGGCACTGTGGAGCGCTCCGGGGTTCCCATCGTCAGGCGTTGATGGAAGCGTGTCCGCATGGGATGGAGAAGATCTATGGCCGTGGTCGTCGCCGCGGTCCTCGTCGGCGCGTCGGCGGGACCCGCCGGCGCCGCCGTGGCCGCGCCGTCGTTGAGCTACCTGAAGCCCGGCGGCCAACCGCGCCTGGTCGAGAAAGTGCCGGTCAACGTGGTTTTCGTCGGCTACCAGCCGTCGCAGGTCGCCAAGAGCGCGTTCCTCGGCGAACTGGCCGGCGGGTACGAGCCGGTGGTCCGGTCCCGCCTCTGGTACGGCGAGACCGAGAAACTGGGCATCACCTACAAATACGACTACAAACTGACGTACGCCAATCGGAACTACGAGGACAAGTTCTTCAAGCAGCTCGGCAAACTGGCGAAACCGGCCCCGCTGACGGCCTACCAGCAGGCGTACAACGATCAGGCCAACAACGTCCTGGACATCACCGCCAACACCACCATCGACGCGCCGAGCGTGGAGAAGTGGCTGGCGTTCAACCCGCCGGCCGGGGTGGACACCCGCCGCAACACGGTGTTCTTCGTCAACTGGTACGGCCGCTCCGACTTCCGGCACCACGTCTACACCAAGACCGGTGAGGCCGACCCGGACACCGGTTACGACTTCGGCGCCGAGCGCGACAGCCGCAAGATGATCGCCTGGGGCGGCACCACCGCCGACGACGAGGAGACCGGCCTCGGCGCCACCCGGCGGGTCTGGTTCCACGACCTGTCGGCCGGGCCCGAGTCGTGGACCGCCAACTACGACGTGGACAACGCGGACGTCGACGGCGACGGCGTACCCGACTACCGGATGCCGCCGAGCTGGGAGTACACCGCGGACGGCTATCGTGCCCCGTCGGCGCTGGCCGGCGACCTCGGCAAGATCACCCGGTACGTGGCGCTGAACCTGCTGTTCACCACCTCGCCGCTCTACCCGGTCGAGCTGCCGGCCGGCAACCCGCCCAAAACCCTCGACATCGACAACAACACGTACGAGGGCTGGCCCGGAGTCGACGCGTCCACGGAGTACATCACCCCGAAACTGCTCGTCGACGAACTGAGCGAACTGCGCTGGCGCAACCGGCTCTCCCACGACTTCCAGGACCTGCCGTACGACGCGCGGGCCGAGGAGTGCTACCTGGGTGTGCTCACCGAACAGTCCTGCTACCCGGACTCCGGTCTCCCGGCGATCGGCAACCTGTACCTCTACAACACCGAGAACCTCGACCGGGCCCTCGACGACCAGGGGCGGGTCGACTACGAGATCCCGCTGTTCAACTACGCGGTCGGGGAGGGCGTCCCGGTGCCGGCGCTCGGCTTCGCCGACGACGACTACACCGACGGCACCCAGTCGTACGTCTTCTCGTTCATCTCCCCGGAAATCGTCGAAGCCGGGTACGGCCTGACCACCACCCAGATCCACGAAGTCGGCCACCACCTGGGTATGAGCCACCCGCACGACGGCTACGACAGCGCCAGCGGCGTCGACTACGGCGGATCCGGCGAGTTCTACTACGCCAACGTCGGCGACGAGAACAACTCGATGATGAGCTACATCGACGTCAACTGGGACTTCAGCCAGTTCGACCGGGACAACAGCGACCGGTTCCTGACCGCCGCCTACTGGGAGGCCGCCAACCGGCTCGCCGCCACCGTCCCGGCCGGCAAGGGCAGGACCGCGCTGAAAGCCGCCGATCTGCTGCTGGGCGGGGCCAGCAAGGCGTTCGCCGCACACGACTACCGGGCCGCGTACGCGCTCGCCGAGAAGTCCTACGACACGGTCCGCTCGATCCCGGGCGTGGACCGCGCCGGAGTGGCCGCCACCCTGAAGGCGGAAGCCGACCAGGCCCGCTCCAGCAGCAAGGTGCACGAGCCGCACGAGTTCATCGACACCCTGGCCCCGAACAGCCCCCGAAGCCAGCCCTAACTCCCAATCCAGCCTGCCCCCACACCCCACCCCCGGACACCCCGACAACCTGTCTGACCTTCGGCCAGCCGTCGGTCAGACAGGTAATAGCGGGGTCATTACCTCACTGGTGTACGGCTGGGGTAGCCGAGCCGTACACCAGACAGGTAATAGCCGGTCCATTACCTCCCTGGTGTACGGCTAGCCGAGTAGTTACCTCACTGACGTACGGCTGGCCGTACCTCAGGGGGGTTTGGGGTGGGGTGTGCTTGACCTCAAGCTTGGTTGAGGGCACAAGGTGGGGTGCATGACCGACATCTCGATCGCTGACCTGCCTGCCGCTCCCACGCGTGACGACGGGCCGCCGGACGAGCCGTTGCGGATCGCGGTGATCGCCGGCAGTGTTCGGGATCGGCGAGTGAGCCGGGCCGTCGCCGAGTGGGCGGCCTTCCGCACGGCCCGGCCCGGCGGCACCGACGTCGACCTGATCGACTGTGCCGAGATCGATCTGCCGGACGACCGGGAAATACGGCCGGGTGTCGGCTCGGAGACCCCGGTGGCGGCCCGGATCGACGCCGCCGACGCGTACGTCCTCGTCACCCCGGAGTACAACCACAGCTATCCGGCCGCCCTGAAACGGCTCATCGACTGGCACTACCGGGAGTGGATGTTCAAGCCGGCCACGGTGGTCTCCTACGGTGTGCACGGCGGTCTGCTGGCCACCGAGCACCTGCGCGGCGTCCTCGCCGAACTGCATGTGGTCACCACCCGGCGGATGGTGGGTCTGCGGCAGCCGTGGACCCATCTGAGCCCTGCCGGGTACGCCCCGCCGGAGGAGACGGCCGCGGCGCTGGACGGGGCCTTGCACGAGCTGGGCTGGTGGGCCGGGGTGTTGCGGGCCGCCCGCCGGACCCGGCCGTACGTCCGATGACGCCGGCCGCGACCACCACCGACCGGATCCGTGTCCTCGGCCTGACCCTCGCCCTCGGCGGCCTGCTGGTGGTCGTCGACACCACGGTGACCGCGGTGGCGGTGCCCGCCATCGTCACCGGCCTGGGCACCACGCTTCCGGCCGCCCAGTGGGTGACCATCGGCTACCTGCTCGGCCTGGTGGCGGTGATTCCGCTGGCGGGCCGGGCGATGGAGCGGTTCGGGGCCCGCCGGGCCTATCTGGGCGCGCTGGTGGTGTTCACCGTCTTCTCGCTGCTGGCCGGGCTGGCCTGGGATGTCACCTCGCTGGCGGTGTTCCGGTTCCTGCAGGGGCTCGGTGGTGGCCTGCTCAACCCGGTGGGCCAGGCGATCGGGCTGCGTGCGGCGCCCCGGGGGTCGCGGGGCCGGCTGATGAGCCTGCTGGTGTTGCCGCTGGCGGTGGGGCCGGTGTTCGGGCCGCCGCTGGCCGGGTGGTTGATCGACGCCGGGTCGTGGCGCTGGATCTTTCTGATCAACGTGCCGTTGGGGCTGCTGGCGGTGCTGGTGTGCGGACGGGTGCTGCCGGTGGACGGCCCGGCCGGGGTGCGGCGGCGGACCGATGGGGCGGGGCTGGGGCTGCTTTCCGGTGGGGCGGCCGGGGTGGTGCTGGGCGGTACTCTGCTGGACCGTTCGGTGGGTGGGCTCGGGCTGATCGCGGCGGGTGTGGTGCTGCTGGTGCTGTTCGCGGGGCGGTCCCGGCGGGTGGCCGATCCGCTGGTGGATCCGCGGCTGCTGGCGCACCGGCCGTTCCGGGTCGCGATGGTGGTGCTGAATTGTTTCGGTGCCGCCTATTTCGGGACGATGGCGGTGCTGCCGCTGTTCGTCCAGGGGGTGGACGGCGGTCCGGCGGCGCTGGCCGGCCTGCTCACTCTGCCGTCGGCGCTGGTGGTGGCGGTGGTGGCGCAGGTCGGTACCCGCCTGGTGGACCGGGTTCCGGCGCGGCGGATCGTGGTGACCGGTACGGCTCTGGGTGTCGCCGGTGGGGCCGGGCTGGGGGTGGCGATGGCGTCCGGCGCCGGGTACCCGTGGATCGTGGTGGCGGCGATGCTGTTGAGTGCCGGTTCGGGTGCGACGGTGATGCCGGCGATGACCTTCGCGCTGCGGGATCTGGATCATGACGAGACGCCTCGTGGCACCACCCTGCTCGCGCTGGTGCAGCAGCTGTCGTCGGCGATCGGCGGGGCGGTGGTGGCGGTGTCGCTGAGTGCGCTGGTCGCGGTGCGGGCGCCGGAGGCCGGGGAGTGGCCGGGATGCTCGGGCTGGATGCCGGGGCGAGGGCGGCACTGCGGCCGGAGTTGGCGGGGGCGGTCGGTGCGGCGTACACAATCCCGGTGTTGATGTTGATCGTCAGTCTGGTGGCGGCGGCCCGGATGACGCCGGAGGGCCGCACCGGAATCCCGGTGCGGCCCTCCGCGTGACGGGTTCAGCCCTTGACGCTGCCCGCGAGCAGGCCGCGGACGAAGTACCGCTGGAGCAGCAGGAACACCGTGACCGGCACGATGATCGAGACGAATGCTCCGGCGGACAGCAGGTACCAGGCGGTGCCGCGGGTGCCGCTGAGGTTGGACAGCTGCACCGTCATCGGGGAGATCTCCGGCGCCCCGGTGAAGGTCAGGGCGACCAGCAGGTCGTTCCACACCCACAGGAACTGGAAGATGCCGAACGCGGCCAGGGCCGGGGTGAGCAGCGGCAGCAGCACCCGGAAGAAGATCGACACGTGGCCGGCGCCGTCGATCCGGGCCGCCTCGATCAGGCTGGCCGGTACTTCTTTGATGAAGTTGTGCAGCAGGTAGATCGCCAGGGGCAGGGCGAACGTGGAGTGCGCCAGCCACAGCGTCCAGAACGTGCCGTCGATGTCCATCTTGACGAACAGCTGGAGCAGCGGCAGCAGTGTCACCTGAAGCGGCACGATCTGCAGGGCGAAGATCGTGATGAACAGGAAGTTCTTGCCGGGGAAGTTCATCCAGGCGAACGCGTACGCCGCGATGGAGGCGAGGCAGAGCGGGATGAGCACCGAGGGCAGGGTGATGACGACCGAGTTGAGGAGGTAGTCGGCGAGGTTGACGCCGCTCTCCTCGTCGAAGACGGCCCGGTAGTTGTCCAGGGTCAGCTGCGGGTCGGAGAAGAACGTCCACCAGCCGGTCTTCTTGATCTGGTCCTCCGGGCGGAAGGACGAGACCAGCAGGCCGAAGGTGGGGATGGTCCAGATCACCGCGATGACGATCGCGACGAGGGACGCCCACGGCGAGGTGAGCTTCTTCTTGGCCGTCGCGGAGGCGGACAGCTTCTTGCCGTCGGTCTTCGACACCGTCGGGGTGATAGGTGCAGCGGTGGTCATCACGCCTCCGAACGGCGAAGCTGGCGGATGTTGTAGACGACGATCGGGATCACCAGGATGAACAGCACCACCGCGAGCGCCGCGCCGAAGCCGCGGTTGTCGCTGCGGAAGGTCTGGCTGTAGAACTCGTTGGCGATGACGCTCGTCTCGAACCGGCCACCGGTCATGGTCTGGACGATGTCGAAGACCTTCAGGGTGCCGATGGCGATGGTGGTCAGCACGACCACGACCGCCGGGCGGATCGCGGGCAGCGTGACGAACCGGAACATGCCCCACGGGCCGACGCCGTCGAGGCGTGCGGCTTCGATGATGTCGTCCGGGATCGCCTTGATGGCCGCCGACAGCACGGTCATCGCGAAGCCGGCCTGGATCCACACCAGGATCACGATCAGCAGGAACGTGTTGAGCGGCGCCTCGATCAGCAGTTGGACCGGTTCGCCGCCGAACGCCACGATGATCTGGTTGACCAGACCGATCTGGTTCACGTTGCGCTGATCGGGACGGAACTCGTAGACGAATTTCCAGATCACCGACGCCGCGACGAACGAGATCGACATGGGCAGGAAGACCAGCGCCTTGGCGAACGCCTCGCCCCGGGCCTTGTCGACCAGGATGGCGTAGAGCATGCCGATGGCGGTCGCGACGAACGGGGTCAGCAGCACCCAGAACGCGGTGTTGCGCAGAACCGTCAGCTGCTCCGGATCGCTGAAGATCTTCTGATAGTTGTCGAACCCGACGAAGTTCGTCAGGGACGCGTCGAGGAACGACTGGTAGATGGTGCGCATGCCGGGGTAGAGGAGCCCGACGCTGAGCAGCAGCACGGTAGGGGCCAGGTAGAGCGCGGCGATGGCACGGTCGCGCTTGCCGGTGAATCGCCCGGCGATGAACAGGATCAGGCCGACGACGGCGGCGAACAGCAGGATCGCCGCGAACATCTGAAAGATCTTATGACCTGCGGTGGAGGCGGTGGTGAACACGCGGCCCGTTCCTCCTTGGTTGTTCCAAGCGAAGAGAGAGGAGGTAAGTGAAGAACACAAGACGAGAGACTGCCGGGGTCTGTTTGAGATTCGACCGGGGCTGCGGCGTGGCCAGGAGCGCGCCTGGCAGCGTCTGCGGGAAGCCCACATACAACACCGGTATGCGGGCTTCCCGCAGCCGGTGCCAGCCACACTCCTGACCGCGCCTCGCACTCGGCCGAATCTCAAACAGACCCCGGGCCGACCGGGGGATACCCGGCCGGCCCAGAACTTACTAGCAGGTCACTTCGGCCACGCGGCTTCGATGTTGTCGAGCGTCGTCTTGGTGTCCTGACCGGTGATCCAGTTGGTGGTCTGCTTCCAGAACGCGTTGGAACCCACGGCGGCCGGCATCATGTCCGAGCCGTCGAAGCGGAACGTGGCGTTCGGGTCCAGCAGAATCTCGGCGGACAGCTTGTCGACCGGGTTCTGCAGGTTGTTGGGGTCGAGACCCTTGTTGGCGGAGACCCAGCCCGAGGAGACCTTGGCCTTGGCGTTGGCCCACACGTCGCTGGACAGGTAGGTCTGGAACGCCTTGACCTCGGGACGGTCGGCGAACGCGAGAACGAACTCGCCACCGCCGAGGACCGGCTTGTTGTCGGCGGTCTCGCCCGGCAGGTAGAAGGCGAAGACGTCGCCGTCCTCGGCCACCTTCTTGTCCTTCGGGAAGTTGGCCGCGTAGAACGAGGCCTGGCGGTGCAGCGAGCACTGGCCGTCGAGGATCGGCAGGCCGGCGTCCTGGAACGCGGTGCCGGCGATGCTCTTGACGTCGCCGAGGCCGCCGTTGACGTAGGCGTCGTTCTTGAGGTACGCGCCGACGGCGTCCAGGGCCTTGGTGGCCTCGGGGCCGTTGAACGGGATCTCGTGGCTGACCCACTTGTCGTAGGCCTCGGGACCGTTGAGCCGGAGGAAGAAGTCCTCCAGCCAGTCGGTCGCCGGCCAGCCGGTGGCCTCACCCGACGCGATGCCCGCGCACCACGGCTTCTTGCCGTCGGCGACCATCTTGTCGGTGAGGGCCTTCAGCTCGGCCAGGGTGTTCGGGATGGCGTAGTTGCTGTCCTTGAACTCGCTCGGCGAGTACCAGACCAGCGACTTCACGTTGGCACCCAGCGGCGCGGCGTAGAACTTGCCGTCGACCGAGCCGTACGCCTTCCAGTCCTCGCCGAAGTGCTTGTCGACGTTGGCGGCGGTCTCGGCCGGGGCCTCCTTGGCCTTGCCGGTCGCGACCAGGCGCTGGACCAGACCCGGCTGGGGCACGAACGCGAGGTCCGGCGGGTTGCCGGCCTCGGCCCGGATCAGGACCTGGGTCTCGAAGGCCTTGTCGCCCTCGTACTTGATGGTGGCACCGGTGCACTGCTCGAAGGGCTTGTAGGACTCCTTGTGCGGGGCGTCCTCCGGGGTCACGATACCGGTGTAGATCGTGACCGTCTTGCCCTTGATGTCACCGAACGCGGTGTAGGGCGCGCAGTCGATGGCTGCCGCCGAGCTCCCGCCGGTGGATTCGCTGTCCGTATCGCTGCTGTCGCCGCAAGCGCTGAGACCGAAGACCAGGCCCACGCTGAGGGCACCGGCGACCGCGACCCGGGATCGCGAACTCCCACGATGAACGAACATACCGCTCCCTATGTCATGTAGCGCCTCCGGCATCTTGCGACGCCGCCGTCCGAAGCGCTTCTTGACCAACAGTCAAGAGGTAACCAGCAAGTTGCGCAATGATTTCAGCGCGATCGAGTCGGTAACGATATCGCTGCGACCCATCGGCACCTTAACCGGTTAAGGGGATTGGCGAAAGAGCCTACCGACAACCGAACCATTGCGTACGGGAATACCCATATTTTTCCGGATTAAACGGCTGCCGCGTATGGTGTGAGTCGGTTTTGCTGGAGCAAAAAGGAAACCGCCGTGGCAGCCCTGGACGGGCCATCACGGCGGTTCGTGCGCACTCGTGTGCGCCAACGTTCGAAAATGCCTAGCCGGAGACCGCCACGTAGCGGTAGCCGAGGCGCCGCATCCGGTCCGGGTCCAGCACGTGCCGGCCGTCGAGCAGGATCGGCGTCCGCATCAGGCCGACGAACTTCGACCAGTCCAGCTCCAGGTACTGCGCCCACTCGGTCACCAGGACCACGGCGTCGCAGTCGGCGAACACGTCGTCGATGGTCGGGCTCAGGTAGGCCGCCAGCTCCGGCTGCTCGGCCCGGAACCGCTCGGTGGCCACCGGGTCGTGCAGCTTGACCCGGGCGCCGCGGGCCAGCAACGAGGCCGCGATGTCCAGCGCCGGCGCGTCCCGCAGGTCGTCGGTGTTCGGCTTGAACGCCAGGCCCAGCAGGCCGATCTTGCGGCCCTTGAGGATCCGCAGCTCGTCCTGGAGACGCTCGACGGCGACGGCGCGCTGCCGGCTGTTGACGTCGCGGGCCGCCTTCACGATCGGCATCTCGAGGTTGTACTCGGCGGCGGTGGCGATCAGCGCCTTGGTGTCCTTGCCGAAGCAGGAGCCGCCCCAGCCCACGCCCGGCTGCAGGAACCGGGAACCGATCCGCTGGTCCAGGCCCATGCCCCGGGCCACCTCGGTGATGTCCGCGCCGACCTTGGCGGCCAGCTGGCCGATCTCGTTCGCGTAGCTGATCTTCAGGGCCAGGAACGCGTTCGCCGCATACTTGATCAGCTCGGCCGAGGCCAGGTCGGTGGAGACCAGCGGGACCGCGTTGGCGTCCTCCGGCCGGGGCAGGAAGGCCGGCGGCGTGAACGTCTGGTTGATGATCGGCCGGTAGAGGCGGTTGAGCACCTCCAGGCTGCGGGTGTTGTCCGAGCCGATGACGATCCGGTCCGGGTAGAGGGTGTCCGCGATCGCGTTGCCCTCCCGCAGGAACTCCGGGTTCGACGCGACCGCGAACTCGACGCCGTCGGGCCGGTCCTCGCGCTGCTCGAACGAGTCGCGCAGGATGGCGTCCACCCAGTTGCCACTGCCGATCGGCACGGTGGACTTGTTGACCACCACGGTGAACTCGTGGTTCAGGCTCTGCGCGACCAGCTCGGCGGCGCGGCGGAGATAGCGGAGGTCGGGACTGCCGTCCTCGGCCGACGGGGTCTGCACCGCCACGAACACGACGTCCGCGCCGGGAACCGCCTCCTCGTAGGAGGTGGTGAAGGTGAGGTTCTGCGCCGCCTCGGCGAGCAGGTCCTCCATCCCGGGCTCGTAGATCGGGCACTTGCCGGCGCGCAGCATGTCCACCTTGGCCTGGTCGAGGTCGACACATGTCACCTCGTGACCGAGGAAGGCCAGGCTGACGCCCGTGGTCAGTCCGACATAGCCGGTACCGATAACGCAAACCTTCATGCAATCTCCTCCACCGCTACGCCGCACCCGCGGTTACGCCACGTATTCGGAACGTGGCCCAACCGGCCTCTCGCCGGGCCGGCCGGCCGGCGCCTCGGTTGGTGCCGACCTGCGTGTTCCGGCCGAATGATACACAGCCTTTGCAGGAGCCAAATGTCACGCAATGTCCTCTTCCCGGGAGGGGTCGCCGACAGTGGCTCCGATGTCACCGTGAAGTTTCCGGCTCTTGACATGAACATGACATCGGCAGACGCTCTTGGGAGCGCTCCCACTCATGTGTGTCAATGAAAGGGTCATCGCCCATGCGAAGGTCCACCGGCGGCGCGCTGGTCGCCGCCCTCATGACCGCCGCCACCGCGGTCGCCGTCGCCTCCGGCCCGAACGTCGCCACCGCCGCCCCCGCCGAGCCCTACACCTGGAAGAACGTCCGCATCGACGGCGGTGGTTTCATTCCCGGCATCGTCTTCAACCCGGGCGAGAAGGACCTCATCTATGCCCGCACCGACATCGGCGGCGCCTACCGCTGGAGCCAGGCGGCGCAGAGCTGGACCCCGCTGCTGGACTGGGTCGGGCAGGACGATTGGGGTCACAACGGTGTGCTGAGCATCGCCGCCGACCCGGTCGACACCGGGCGGGTCTACGCCGCGGTCGGCATGTACACCAACTCCTGGGACCCGAACAACGGCGCGATCCTGCGCTCCACCGACAAGGGAAACACCTGGTCACGGACGGCTCTGCCGTTCAAGGTGGGCGGCAACATGCCCGGTCGCGGCATGGGGGAGCGGCTCGCCGTCGACCCCCGGGACAACCGGAAGGTCTATTTCGCCGCCGAGGGCGGAAACGGGCTCTGGCGCAGCGTCGACCACGGCGTCACGTGGGGAAAAGTGACCAACTTCCCTAACGCCGGTAACTACGTCGCCGATCCGGCCGACCCGAACGGCTATCTGAACCAGAACCAAGGGTTGACATGGGTCACCTTCGATCCGGCGTCACCCGCTGTATATGTCGGGGTGGCCGACAAGGAGAACCCGGTCTACCGCTCGCTCGACTCCGGGGCCACCTGGGAGCGGGTCGCCGGCCAGCCCACCGGATATCTCGCGCACAAGGGCGTGATCCAGGGCAGGTACCTGTTCATCGCGACCAGTGACACCGGCGGCCCGTACGACGGCGCGGCCGGCCAGGTGGCCCGCCTGGACACCACCACCGGGGTCTGGACCGACATCTCGCCCACCCCGGTCGCCGACCGGTACTACGGCTACTCCGGCCTGACCGTGGACGCCAAGAAGCCGGGCACCCTGATGGTGGCCACCCAGATCTCCTGGTGGCCGGACGCGATCTTCTTCCGCTCCACCGACTACGGCGCCACCTGGACCCGCGCCTGGGACTGGAACGGCTACCCGAACCGCACCAAGCGTTACACCATGGACATCTCGGCGAACCCGTGGCTGGACTTCAACAGCACCGCCCAGGCGCCCGAGGAGAGCCCCAAGCTCGGCTGGATGAACGAGTCCCTGGCCATCGACCCGTTCGACTCCGACCGGCTGCTGTACGGCACCGGCGCGACCCTCTACGGCACCACCCAGCTGACCAACTGGGATGCCAACACCACGTTCACCGTCAAGCCGTTCGCCAAGGGCATCGAGGAGACCGCGGTCCAGGACCTGGCCAGCCCGCCCACCGGGGCGCCACTGGTCAGCGCGCTCTACGACGTCGGCGGCTTCCACCACGCCGATCTGGACACCGTGCAGCCGAACTTCCACGACACCCCGGCCCTGGGCAGCAACACCGGCCTGGACTTCGCCGAACTCAGCCCGTCGTTCTTCGTCCGGGTCGGCAACGCCGAGGCGGCCCCGCACATCGGGGTCTCCAACGACGGCGGCAAGACGTGGTACCAGGGACAGCAGCCGTCCGGGGTGACCGGCGGCGGCACCGTCGCGGTCGGCGCCGACGCCAACGCGGTGGTCTGGTCCCCGGCCGGCACCGGCGTGCACTACTCGGCCACCCGGGGCAGCACGTGGAGCGCGTCGGCCGGCATCCCGGCCGGGGCCGAGGTGGAGAGCGACCGGGTCAACCCGAAGACCTTCTACGGGTACGCCGCCGGCAAGTTCTACACCAGCACCGACGGCGGGGCCACGTTCACCGCCTCGGCCGCCGCGATGCCCACCGAGGGCCGGGTCAACTTCAAGGCCGTCCCCGGGTCGAGCGGTGAGGTGTGGCTGGCCGGCGAGACCGGGCTGCTGCGCTCCACCAACGCCGGGCAGACGTTCAGCACCGTCGGCGGCGGTGTCTCCGAGGGCGTCAACGTGGCGTTCGGCAAGGCCGCGCCGGGAGCCACCAACCCGGCGGTCTTCCTGGTCGGCACGGTCGACGGCGTGGACGGCGTCTACCGGTCGGACAACAGCGGCGCCCACTGGGTGCGGATCAACGACGACAGGCACCGGTACGGCAACGCCGGTGACGCCCTGGCCGGTGACCCGCGCATCTACGGACGGGTCTACCTGGGCACCAACGGCCGCGGCATCCTCTACGCCGACCGCAACGGCGGCCCGGCCTCCCCGACCCCGTCGACGTCGGTGTCCCCCTCGACCTCTGTCTCACCCTCCCCTTCTCCGTCGACCTCCCCGTCCGGAAACAGCGGCTGTTCGGCCACGTACAAGCTGACCGGCAGTTGGACGGGCGGCTTCCAGGGCGAGGTCACCGTCAAGAACAACGGAACCGCCACGACGAACGCCTGGAAGGTCGGCTGGACCTGGACCGCCGGGCAGACCGTCACCCAGAGCTGGGGCGGCACCGCCACCCAGAGCGGCGCGGCCGTCAGCGTCGTCAACGCCGGATACAACGGCACCCTCACGTCCGGGGCCTCCACCACCTTCGGATTCCTCGGCGGCACCACCGGCACCACCAACCCCGTTCCGTCCCCGATCACCTGTTCCACCACCCCGTAGGCCGGGCCCGGCGGCGCCCGGAGTCCCACCGGGCGCCACCGGAACGAACCCCGGCGGAGAGGAACATCCCCCGTGAACCAACTCAGACAGCGCCTGCGACGCGGGCTGGCCGTCACCGGCGTCGCCGTTCTCGGCGCCGGCGCGGCCCTGACCGCCGGCGCACCGGCCTATGCCGCGGCCGGCTGCACCGTGGTCTACAAGGTGCAGAGCCAGTGGACCGGCGGCTTCACCGGCGACATCCAGATCAAGAACACCGGCGACCCGCTCAGCACCTGGAAGCTGCAGTTCGACTTCCCGGACGCCAACCAGAAGGCGACCCAGGGCTGGAGCGGCGTCTACAGCCAGTCCGGCACCCGGGTCACCGTCGACAACGCCGCCTGGAACGGCTCGCTGGGCACCAACGCCACCATCGGCACCGGCTTCAACGGCACGTTCACCACGGCCAACCCGGTGCCGACCGCGTTCACCCTGAACGGCACCGCCTGCAACCAGGCGGCCAACGCGCCGACCGTGGCGATCACCAGCCCGGCCGCCAACACCAGGTACACCGCCCCGGCCACCATCCCGATCGCGGCCACCGCCACCGCGGCCAGCGGCCAGACGATCAGCCGGGTCGAGTTCTACCACGACGGGCTGCTGCTCGGCTCGGACACCACCGCGCCCTACACGTACAGCTGGAACGGTGTTCCGGCGCAGAGCGCCGCCTACCGCGTGCAGGCGGTCGCGTTCGACAACGCCGGCACCCGCAGCAGCACCGCCGACGTGCCGGTCTTCGTGGACGCGTCGACCACCCCGTCGATCGTCGCCGACGCCACCTCACTGGCCATCTCGCCCGGGGCCAGCGGCGCGTTCAAGGTGTCGCTGAGCAAGGCCCCGGCCGCCAACGTGACGGTGGCGGTGGCCCGCAGCGCCGGATCCACAGCGGTCACCGCGACCCCGGCCAGCCTCACCTTCACCCCGTCGAACTGGAGCACCGGCCAGTCCGTCACGGTCGCCGCCGCGGCGTCCGCGGCGATCGGGGCGACCGCCACCATCTCCGCCACCAGCAGCGGCTACACCGCCGCCCAGCTCGGCGTCACGGTGGTCGACCAGGGTTCGGTGGACGCCCGGTTCACCCAGCTCTACAACGACCTGAAGAACCCGGCCAACGGCTACTTCAGCCCGGAGGGCGTGCCGTACCACTCGATCGAGACGCTGATCGACGAGGCGCCCGACCACGGTCACGAGACCACCAGCGAGGCGTTCAGCTACTGGCTGTGGCTGGAGGCGTCGCAGGCCCGGATCTCCGGCAACTGGACGGCGTTCAACGGGGCCTGGGCGACGATGGAGAAGTACATCATCCCGTCGCACGCCGACCAGCCGACCAACGCCAACTACAACCCCCAGAAGCCGGCGACGTACGCGGCCGAATACCCGCTGCCGTCGCAGTACCCGTCGCAGCTGGACTCCACGGTCAGCGTCGGCACCGACCCGCTCGCCGCGGAACTGAAGTCGGCGTACGGCACCGACGACATCTACGGCATGCACTGGCTGCTGGACGTCGACAACGTGTACGGCTTCGGCCGCTGCGGTGACGGCACCACCCGTGTCGCGTACATCAACACGTTCCAGCGCGGCCCGCAGGAGTCGACCTTCGAGACCGTGCCGCAGCCCTCCTGCGACACGTTCGCGCACGGCGGACCGAACGGCTTCCTGGACCTGTTCACCAAGGACGCGTCGTACGCCAAGCAGTGGAAGTACACCAACGCCCCGGACGCCGACGCCCGGGTCGTGCAGGTCGCCTACTGGGCCCTGCAGTGGGCCACCGAGCAGGGCAAGCAGTCGCAGATCGCCTCGGCCGTGGCGAACGCCGCGAAGATGGGCGACTACCTGCGCTACTCGTTCTACGACAAGTACTTCAAGCAGCCCGGATGCGGATCCACCTCGTGCCCGGCCGGCACCGGCAAGAACGCCTCCAACAACCTGATGTCCTGGTACTACGCCTGGGGCGGGGCCTACGACACCAGCGCCGGCTGGGCCTGGCGGATCGGCTCCAGCGTGAGCCACTTCGGCTACCAGAACCCGATGGCCGCGTACATCCTGTCCAACGTCGCCGCCTTCAACCCGAAGTCGCCGACCGCCAAGGCCGACTGGCAGGCCAGCCTCGACCGGCAGCTGGAGTTCTACCAGTGGCTCCAGTCGTCCGAGGGGGCCATCGCCGGTGGCGCCACCAACAGCTGGAACGGCAACTACTCGGCCCGGCCCAGCAACGTGCCGCAGTTCTACGGACTGTCGTACGTCGAGGCCCCGGTCTACGAGGACCCGCCGTCCAACCGCTGGTTCGGCATGCAGACCTGGTCGCTGGAACGGCTCGCCGAGCTGTACTACGTGACCGGCAACGCCAAGGCCAAGGCGGTGCTCGACAAGTGGGTGCCGTGGGCTCTCGCCAACACCACGATCGGCGCCAACACCTTCGCCATCCCGTCCGACCTGCAATGGTCCGGCGCTCCGGCCACCTGGAACCCGGCCAACCCGGCCGCCAACACCAACCTGCACGTGACCGTCCTCAACCACAGCCAGGACCTGGGGGTGGCCGGCTCGTACGCCAAGCTGCTCACCTTCTACGCCGCCAAGTCCGGCAACGCGCAGGCCAAGACGGCGGCCAAGGGGCTGCTCGACGCGATCTGGGCGTTCAAGGACAGCAAGGGCGTGTCCAGCACCGAGACCCGCGCCGACTACAACCGGATGGACGACGTCTACAACGCCTCCACCGGCCAGGGCATCTACATCCCGCCGGGCTGGACCGGTGAGATGCCCAACGGCGACGTGATCAAGCCGGGCGTCTCGTTCCTGGACATCCGCAGCTTCTACCGCAACGACCCGGACTTCCCGAAGCTCGACGCCTACCTGAAGGGCGGCCCCGCGCCGACCTTCAACTACCACCGGTTCTGGGCCCAGGTCGACGTAGCAACCGGCTACGCCGAATACGCCCGGCTGTTCCCCCAGGGGTGATGATGAGATTCCTTCGGATGGCCGCGGTGGCCCTGTTCGCCGCCGCGGCCGGGATCCTGGCCCTTCCGGCCGGAGCCCAGGCACACGGCGCCATCCAGGTGCCCGGCAGCCGCACCTGGTTCTGCTACCAGGACGGCCGCAACCCGCAGACCGGCGCGATCGAGCCGAAGAACGCCGCCTGCGCCGCCGCCGTCGCTCAGAGCGGGGTCAACTCGCTCTACAACTGGTTCGCCGTGCTCCGCTCGGACGGCGCCGGCCGGGTCAACGGCTTCATTCCCGACGGGCAGCTGTGCAGCGGCGGGACCGGGGGGCCGTACAACTTCTCCGGGTTCAACCTGGCCCGCAACGACTGGCCGGTCACCCACCTGACCGCCGGGGCGAGCGTCCAGTTCAAGTACAACAACTGGGCCAAGCACCCGGGCACCTTCTACCTCTACATCACCAAGGACGGCTACGACCCGAGCAAGCCGCTGGCCTGGAGTGACCTGGAGCCGACCCCGTTCGACCAGGTGACCAACCCGCCGGACAACGGCGGCCCGGGCACCGACGCCGGCCACTACTACTGGAACGGCCGGCTGCCGGCGGGCAAGACCGGCAAGCACCTGATCTACTCGGTGTGGGCGCGCTCGGACAGCCAGGAGACCTTCTACGGCTGCTCGGACGTGGTCTTCGACGGCGGCAACGGCGAGGTCACCGGCATCGGCGGCGGCACCAGCCCGTCGCCCAGCAACCCGCCGAGCCCGTCCCCCAGCACTTCCACCCCCAACCCCAACCCCGGCGGCTGTACGGCCATGTACAGCATCGCCTCCTCCTGGACCGGTGGCTTCCAGGGTGAGGTGATGGTGCACG
This sequence comes from Actinoplanes sp. G11-F43, assembly GCF_050589265.1. Lineage (NCBI taxonomy): Bacteria > Bacillati > Actinomycetota > Actinomycetes > Micromonosporales > Micromonosporaceae > Actinoplanes > Actinoplanes sp. G11-F43. The sequence goes on along the minus strand of NZ_JBNZCE010000024.1, from coordinate 158,109 downwards.
CCGGTTCCACCCCGGTGAACGGCTGGAAGATCGGCTGGACCTGGCCGGGCAACCAGACGCTCGCCCAGGTGTGGAGCGCCAAGGGCACCAGCAGTGGATCACTGGTGTCGGTGAGCAACGAGAACTGGAACGCGACGGTGCCGGCCAACGGTCACGTCACCTTCGGGTTCCTGGCCTCCGGCACGACGGCACCACAGGTGCAGAACCTGACGTGCACCACGGGCTGACGCTCCCTTGACGGTTCCCCCGGCAGTGTGACCGACATCGCCCTGCCGGGGGCGCCGGACGTCGGAGGTCGGCTTGACGCGCCCGCGGAGCCATTTGTACATTGCCCGCATAAAGAAGAAAAGCTCTCTTATCGGATCTTCGGGTGGTGTGGGCGACACCCCCGGGCCGTCCCGTTGGCGGGGGTTCCACCGGGCGGTCACCCGCCGTGGCCTGCTGCTGGGCGGCGCCGGCGCGACAGTCGTGATGGGCACCCCCGGCGAGGCCGGCCAGCGCGAAACCCTCTCACACACGCCCGCCCGCGTCGGCACCTGGGCGGCCGCCCCGACAGCGGTCCCCAACGGTAAGACACGGACGCTAGCCGACCAGACCATCCGGCAGGTCGTGCACACCAGCGTCGGCGGTGACCTGCCCCGCCTCACCCTGTCGAACGAATACGGGGCCGAACCGGTCCGGATCGGCGCCGCCAGCATCGCCGTCCGCGCGGGCATCGGCGAATCCTGCGACAGCGTCCCCGGCAGCACCCTCCCGATCACCTTCGACGGCGCGGGCGAAGTGGTCGTCCCGCCCGGCCGCACCGTCGTCAGCGACACCGTCCCGATGATCGTCCAGCCCGGCGCCGACCTGGTGATCAGCCTCTACCTGCCGGAACCGACGGTGGCCGGCACCATCAGCCCCCGGTCCAAGCAGTCCAACCTGATCGTCCCCGGCGACGCCACCGCCCTGGACGGGCCCGGCGCCGGCAAACGCCTGGTCCGCTACCTGTGGATCACCGGGCTCAGCGTCCGTACCGTGCGCACCGCCGCCTCGATCGTCACCCTCGGCGACTCGATCACCTGCGGCACCAACACCACCGACAACGCCAACCACCGGTGGCCCGACCTGCTCGCCGCCCGGTTCCGCGTCGACCGGGTGCCGCGCGGGCTGCTCAACGTCGGGCTCAGCGGCAACCGGCTGCTCCACGGCTACGAGGACCCCACCGGCAAGGCGGCCCGCCGGGCGTACATCGGGCCGGCCGCGGTGCGCCGCTTCGAACGGGACGTGGCCGGGCAACCCGGGGTGCGGTATGTGATCACCCTGATCGGCGTCAACGACCTGGCCAACAACCCCGCCGTCACCCCCGCCCAGCTGGTCGCCGGGCACCGGGAGCTGATCCTGCGCGCCCGGTCCGCCGGGCTGATCGTGATCGGGGGCACCCTGCTGCCGTTCGGTGCCGCCAAAGCCCGCTACAACAACCCGACCAACCTGGCCAAACGACGCACCCTCAACGACTGGATCCGCAACGGCGGCGAGTACGACGCGGTCATCGACTTCGACGCGGCACTGCGAGACCCGCGCTTCCCGGAACGCATGCTGAAGCGGTACGACTCGGGCGACGGCCTGCACCCCAACGACCTGGGGACGGCAGCGCTGGCGACGGCCGTACCGCTGGAGCTGTTCCTCTGATCTCTCAGACCCCGAAATCTCTCAGACCCCGAAACGATCCGGGTCGCCGGCGCCCACCCGCAGGACCTCCGGGGCGCCGCCGGACAGGTCGATCACCGTCGTCGGCTCGGTGCCGCACTCCCCGGAGTCGATCACCGCGTCGATCGAGTGATCCAGCGCCTCCTTGATCTCCCAGCCCTGCGTCATCGGCTCCTCCTCACCCGGCAGCAGCAGCGTCGACGAGACCAGCGGCTCACCCAGCTCGGCCAGGATCGCCTGGGCCGTGGTGTGACTGGTGATGCGTACCCCCACGGTCTTCTTCCTGGGGTGCAGCAGCCGCCGCGGCACCTCCTTGGTCGCCGGCAGGATGAACGTGTACGGCCCCGGAGTGGACGCCTTGACCGCCCGGAACAACGCGTTGTTGATCGTCACGAACTGGCCCAGCTGCGCGAAGTCATGACACATCAGGGTGAAATGGTGCCGGTCGTCCAGATGCCGGATCGCCCGGATCCGGTCCAGCGCGTCCTTGCTGCCCATCCGGCAGCCCAGCGCGAAACAGGAGTCCGTCGGATACGCGATCAGCCCGTCGGAACGGATCAGATCGACGACCTGATGAATGCTGCGCGGCTGCGGATTGTCGGGATGCACGTCGAAGTACTTGGCCACTTTCGACAGCTTAGGCTTCGATCATGACCTCCGTTCACCGACCGGCAGTCCGGATCCTCTGCTTCGACAAAGACGGATGGATCCTGCTGTTGAACTGGGCGGACCCGCTGTCCCACGAACGCCTCTGGGAGCCACCCGGCGGCGGCATCGACCCTGGCGAGACGCCGTGGCAGGCGGCCCGGCGCGAGCTGGCCGAGGAGACCGGCCTGGACCCGTCCCTGGTGGGCGAGCGGTTCATCGACGTCGATCGCGACTTCGTCTGGAAGGGCACCCGTTTCACCGGCCCGGAACAGTTCTTCGCGGCGTTCCTGCCGACCGCGCGGCCCCCGGTGGTCCGGGACAACCTGATGCCGTACGAGCAGACCGACCTGATCGCCCAGCGCTGGGTCGACCCGTCCCGCCTCACCGAACTACCCGACCGCCTGGACCCACCCACCCTGCCGTCCCTGGCCCGCGAACTGCGCACCTGGGCCTGAGGGCCCGCCCGTGGACGCCGGCTGCATCCGGCGCCCACGGCTTCTCCGGCTCGTCCATCGAGAGACAGGCGGAGGTCTGCGAAATCGGGAACCCGTCGGCCAGTATGCGCCCTGCCAGGTGGCACATTGCAAGCAATCACCCTGCGAGATGCTGCCTTGCACCACTCACTGTGACTGATTATCTGATCTTGCGGTGCCCCGGGTGAATTGCCAGTTAGTGGAGTAGTCGCGGACTATGTTCCGTTGTTGGATGGTCGAGTGGACGAGCATTCTGAAGTGGAGAGGCTCCGGTGGGCTGCATCCCGCCGGAACAAAGGCTCTCAGTCCGTCTCGTCCATCGCAGTGAGTAAGGGGGCATTGAAGTGGCTGGCTCTCCGCGGGCCGGTACCGACTGTGGGGCGTTTCCTCCGGAAGAGGAGCGTCCCGTGCTGGTGCTGACAGTTCTGCTGTTGGTGTCGGTGGTGGTCGCGCACTGGTCTGGATACAGTCCGGCCGAGGTCGCCACCCTGATCGGCGCAATTGCCGTTCTCTGGGGTACCCCGGTTCGATTCCTCACCGTACGGCCCGAATGACCTGGTAGTGGACGGCCGGTTTCGGCCGGCCGTTCACGGACGAGACAGTTTGGATGTGAATCTGTGATCTCGAACGCGAACGATTCGTTCGGCCCGCAGTGGCGAAAGAGCACCAGGAGTGGTGCCACCGCCTGTGTCGAAGTGGCTCACGTGAATGACCGCGTCATGGTTCGGGACTCCAAGAACCCGGACGGCACCGTGCTCTCCTTCGGGCGATCCGACTGGGATGCCTTCCTCGACGTCGTCAGTGCGGGCGCCCCGGATTAGCGGAGCTCGGAACGGGCCCTCTCGATCTGCTCGGCGAGAGAGGCGGAATCCCTGACCATTACCTCGAGGTCGAGGAAGATCTCGAGGTAATGGCGGGTCTCGTCCGGGGTGTCGCGGATCAGATGGTCGCCGTAGCCGGTCTCCAGGTAGATCGAGTCGTCCTCGCCCGGGCCGGACAGCTCCAGATGGATGAAGGGCCCGCCCATGCCGTTGTACTGGCCGGCCGAGAACGGGACCACCCCGATCGTCACGTTCGGCTTTCCGGCCACCGCGACCAGATGATCGAATTGCCTCTCCATCAGCTGTCGCGATCCGCCGACCAGACGGCGGAGCACCGACTCGTCGATGATGAAATGGAAGCGCCGGTCCTCGCCCCGGTCGATCAGTTCCTGGCGTTCCATCCGGAGCTGCACCAGTCGCGCGATCACATCCGGGGAATTCTCCGGGCCCCGGTAGGCGCCGATGATCGCCGTCGCATATTCCTCGGTCTGCAGCAGGCCGGGCAGGACGGTCGGCCCGAAATCACGGATGCTGCGGGCCGATGACTCCAGTCGCAGATAGTTCAGGAAGTTGCGGGGCAGGATCTCCCGGAAAGGCATGAAATTCTGCCGCCGGCTCATCCGGGCGAGCTGGATCAGCTCGTTGACCCGGTCGGTGTCCCGTACGCCGCACAGATCCAGGAGCGCCCGGAGATCGTTCACCGAGATCCCGGTGTCGCCGTTCTCGATGCGAACCACTTTCGATGTCGACCAGTAGAGCGCGTCCGCGATCTCCCGCTGTGTCATTCCCGCGCCCACCCGCAGCGATCGGATGGTGGTGCGCAGGCGCCGGCCCTGAATAACCGGATCTTCGTTCGGCTCCAATTTCGCGGAATCCCCTGAAAGGATGGAAACGGGAAAGGTGTCGTCCTCATGCTACGACAGGACGTCCCGGCGGAGGCCGGCCGGAAATCGGCCGATCACCCTGAAGCGGGGCTAGGCAAATGTAATTCGCACGAGACCGCGGGCGATCGGACGCCACTGGATCGGGGGACTGACGGGGGGACCTGGGCGGGGGATGCTTTTCGCCGGACCAGGGGTTGGGGAGGGTGCCGGTGGCCGGGAAGAGACGTGGGGTGGGGCGGCCGGACGGGGAGCGGGCCGGGTTCCTCGTCTGGCTCTCCGGGGCCGACCCGGACACCCTGGCGCGCAGCCCCCGGGAACGGCGCAAGTTCTCCGGGCTCGGCGGGGTGGTGCTCACCACCTCCGGCATGGCGGCCGTGTCGGCCGGGTTCGCGCTCTACAACGGGGTGCGCGCACCGCTCTGGGCGGCTCTTCCGGTGGCGGTGCTGTGGGGGCTGGCGATCGCCAACCTGGACCGCTGGCTGATCGCCGCGGCCACCCGCCGGGACCGGTGGTGGGAGAACCTGGCCACGCTGGTGCCCCGGCTGCTGCTGGCCGGGGTGATCGGCGCGGTGGTGTCCACCCCGCTGGTCCTGTGGATCTTCCAGAGTGAGATCCAGGCCCAGCTGACGCTCACCCAGCAGGCGGAGCGGGCCGCGTTCCAGACCACGCTGCGCGACGACGCCCGGTTCGCCGGGATCCCGCAGTTGGAGAAGGACGTCGACGAGTTGCAGCGGGTGGCCGCCGGGGCGCAGCCGGCCGGTGATCTGGCCGGTGATCCGGCGGTGGCGTCGGCCCAGGCCGAGTTCACCCGGCTGGACCAGCAGTACCAGGAGGCCCAGAAGCTCGCGTTCGCTGAACTCGACGGCTCCGGGGGCACCGGGAAGCAGGGCGCCGGGTCCACGTACCGGCAGAAGTTGAAGGTCGCCCAGGACCTGCGGAAGCAGCGGGACACGGCGAAGGAGAAGCTGGACGCCGCCCGCAACGCGGCCCTGGGCCGGGACAAGGCGGCGGCCGGCGGGCAGCAGGCCGACGCCCGCTCGGATCTGCCGGGCAAGCAGGCCGAGCTGGCCCGCCTCAAGTCGCTGAAGGCCCAGGAGGAGGACCGCTATCTGATCGACAGCCGCAACGACCGGGGGCTGCTGGCGCAGATCGAGGCGCTCAGCACGATCACCGACCGTGATGCCACGCTGAAGACCGCCTACCTGACGCTGCTGCTGTTCATCACCGCGATCGAGATCCTGCCGGTGCTGACGAAGTTCCTGCTCAACATCGGACGGCCGTCGGCGTACGACGAAATCCTGGCGTCCGCGGAACGCGCCGACGTGGAGATCGCCAAGGCGAACCTGGAGCGGGACCGGGAACGGCGGGAGAAGGAGTACGCGGCCCGGTCGGAGCGGCAGGCCGAGGTGGACGCGGAGTTGCGGGACCGGCGGATCGCCCGGTGGCGGTCGGACGAGATCCGGCGGATGCGCGGGCAGCAGGTGCCGCCGGCCCGCCCGGCGCGCTGGTGGTCGGCGATCCTGCCGGGGCAGCGGGAGCGGCGCCCGGCGGACGGCGGCTACGACGAGTGGCCGGACGCCGAGAACCCGGCGGCCACCCCGGCGTCGATCACCGACCGGGCCGGTGGTGGCTGGCGATTCCGGGAGTGAGTGTCAGCCGGCGTAGACCACGATCACCTGGATGTGGCCCTTGACGGCCGGCTGGGCCGTGTCGACGCCCTGGATCCGGCGGATCTCGGTGCCGGGGGGGACCAGGGCGGCCATCCTGGCCTGCAGGAGCCGGCCCCGCTCGCCCTGATCGATCTCGGCCAGCACGGTGACCGTGACGATGCGGCGTTCCTCCAGTTCCCGCCGGACCGCCAGCTCGTCGGCGGCCGGCCCGGCCGGGGTGGCCGGCAGGTCGATGACGTGGACCAGATCGGGGGCCGTGGTGTGGAAGGCGGCCGGGTCGGGCTGATCCCCGGAGACCCGGGCCACCACCATGATCGGCAGGGTGACGACGAGGGTGGTGGCGACCAGCACCAGCCCGGACAGTTTCAGCATCTTGGGCAGGCTGGTGTCGTCCTCGGCGGGAGGACCGGCAGGAGGACCGGCGGAAGGACCGGCAGGAGGACCGGCAAGAGAGGCGGCGGGCGGACCGGCGGGAGAAGCGGCGGGCGGACCGGCGGGGGCCGGTGGGGTGTCGAGCGCCCGCCGGCCCCCGGTGTACACACAGGCGCCGGTACGGGTGCCCGGCCCGACGATCCGGGTGACCTCGCGCAGCCAGTCCTCGGCCACCGCCTCGCCGTCCCGCTCCCGCCCGGTCCGCACCAGCGACTCGGCGACCGACTCCACCGCGGCGGTTCCGCCGGTGCGCAGCCGGCGCGGCAGGCCGGCGAGCCGGAGCAGGTCGGCGAACACGCGCGGGGGGATCCGGGCGGTCAGCCGCGGGCACACGTCGGCCAGCAGCATCAGCGGGTCGGGGTCGGCGGCGAACGCGGCGCGGATCCGGTCGGTGACCGCCCGGTGCTGATCCCATTCGGCCACGACGAGGTCGGCCGGGTCGTCGGGGACGGGCGTGGGTTCGGCCACCGGGGGCGCGACGGGTTCGGGTTCGTAGTCGGTGGGGACAGTCGACGGGGTGTCGAACGAGGCGGCCACCGTGGCGGCCAACTGTGGTGCCCAGGCCCGGAACTGTTCCGGCCACGCCCCCGAGACGGCCGGCTGCCGGGCCCGGCCGGGCGCCAGCAGCAGCGTGCAGGTCGACCAGGAGCGGGCCCGCGCCTCGGCCTCCGGTACCGAGCCGAGCACACCGGCGATCACCGCCGCGGCCCCGGCCGGTTCCAGGTCGATGGCGATCCGCTCGTACCGGCTGTCGAGGGCGCGCAGCACCTCCCGGACCCGGGCGCTGATCTCCCGGGCCGGCACGCCGTGGGCGACGGCGGTCATCCCGGTCGCGGTGATCCCGGACCGCCAGGCGCCGGCCGCGTCCATGCCGTCCGGCGCGAACGCGAAGCGGCACGTCCCGGCCACCCCGAGCCCGGCTTCGCCGCGCCGTCCCTGAACCACGAAACACCAGGTGGTACGCCGTCCGACCGGCACGTGCCGCAGGGTCCACACCGGGTGGCCGCCGGTGTCCAGGATGGGTCCGGGCGGCTGGGCCAGGTCGGTGTTGAGGAGTCGTTCGGCGGCGGTCCAGTATTCGGCGCCGCCCTGGCCCTTGCGGCTGAACCCGAGACCGTCCGCGTCGGTCCACTGGACGACGACCATCTCGTCCGTCATCGGCGTGCCCTCTCCAACAAGGCCAGCAGGAGCTGGGTGAGCCCGGCGCCGCGTTCGTCGACGTCGGGGAACTCGGCGCCCGGGTCCAGCGGCCGGATGTGCAGGCCGTCCACCGCGATCGGCACCGTGGTCAGCGGGGAGCAGAGGAAGAACCGCAGTTCGATCCAGGGTTCCCGCTGCATCTTGAGCAGGGCCTTCTCCAGGTTGAGGGCGTATCCGATGCCGCAGCCGATCGCGGACATCACCACGTCGCGGATCAGGAAGGCGCGGGCGCTGCCGGGCTGGCGGGCCGAGTCGAGGTGTTCGTCGAGATCGGGCACCCGGATGATGTGCCGCAGTTCGGCGTCGCCACCGGCCTCGGCGATCACCTCGCCCCGCTCGCCGGAGTGCAGCAGGTGCCAGAACTCGGCCTCGTTCGAGTAGTGGTCGAGCAGGCCGCGGGCGATCTGCGCGATCCGCTGGAGCCGGCCGGCCGGGGCCGCGCTGGTGGCCCCGCGCAGGTAGCCGAAGAGCAGCTCGGTCTCCCGGTCGGCGCCGGCCAGCCCTTTGATCCACCGGTTCAGGGCGAACGACAGGTAGCGTTCCACGCCACGCTGCACCTGGCCGGGCCGGCCCAGGTCGGCCAGGTGCCGGTCGGGTTTGCGCAGGGCCGCGTGGATCAGGTCGCATTTGCTGATCGCGACGAGCATCTGCAGGGCCCGGCCCTCGTCGCGGGCGAACGGGCCGTCGACCAGGGTGATCCGGTTACCGATGGCGTCCTGGATCCGGGCCCGGTTGCGCTGCACCACCAGTGGCCCGGCCTGCCCGGAGGTGCCCGGCCGCAGGCTGCCGTCGAGCTGGCCGGGGTCGAGGGTCATCCACTGGCCGGTGCCGGGGGCGACCGCCGGGTCGACCACCCAGACCAGGGCATCGAAGCCGCTGAGTTTGCCGGCCTCGCGCCGGTTGACCGCGTTGGTCACGAACAGTTCGCCGGGCAGGTCGGCCACCCCGGTCCAGGTGCGGCGGTCCTCGCTGTCGGTGCGTACCACCAGCGGCTGCCGGAAGCCGCGGCCCCAGTTCTCGGCCCGCCGCCGGCCGTCCAGGACGGTGCGCTCGATCAGCGCCTGGATCGCTTCCAGAGCCTCCCGGAACTGCTCTTCGAGGATGCCGTACGGGTATGCCGCCCGCTCGGTCCCGGTCGGGGTGATGGCGGTGTTGTTGTCCCGGGTCTCGTTGAAGTCGTCGACCCGTTTCTCGGTGGGCAGCGCTTCGAGCGGGCTGAGTTCGCGCAGCCGGATCCGGCCCCGGTCGTCGTCGTCATCGATGTGGGTGAGGATGTCCAGGCTCTGGCTCAACATCCGGATCAGCAGGTACGTCTTCCCGCTGGCCGGCGATCCGACCGCGGCGACCATGTTGAACTCGTCGACCCGCTGCCGGGTGTCGCCGTCGCGCAGCGGCCCGGAGCGGAACGCCGGCGTCTCGTCGGCGAACACGTGCCCGTCCCCGCAGAGCAGATACACGAATTCGATGTCGTACGGGTTGAACAGCGGCTCGGTCGACTCGGCCGGCGGGTAGTGGCCGGCCAGCATGGTGACCCGCCACGGCTGCCGGCTGTCGGCTTCGGCGGCGCCCACCTCGAGCCGGAACGACGGCGGCCGGACGAACCGGTCGTTCTCCCGGTCGCGTTCCGGTTCGTCGAGCCCGAGCGAGGCCCCGCACACCGGGCACACCATGCCGAGCCGCCGGGTCAGGTCGTCGGCCGGGCGGGCGCGCGGGCTCACGACACCGCCCAGACGAGCAGGAACACCAGCACCGCCCCGGCCAGCCCGGCGGTCACCCCGACGGCGGTGCCGACCAGCCGGCCCTCGTGGACCGCCCCGGCCAGGTAGCCGGCCACCGCGGACCGCACCTGCTGCACGTCGGGGTCCGGTTCGGCGTCCGGTTCGGTGTCCAGCCACTTGCCGAACCGGTAGCCGTACGGCCCGAAGACGTCACCGGGATCACCGCACCTGACCTCGACGCGGTGCCGCAGTACGTCGTCCCAGATCACCGATCATCTCCCCATCACGAACGCGTTCAACGCCAGCAGCAGCCCGGCGCCGGTCAGCCCGCCGCCCCACAGCCAGACGGCCGTCCGGGCCTGCCGGGCGGCCAGGTCGTTGGCCACCTCGTCGACCACCTGGTAGGCCCGGCGCACCAGCTGGGGGCGCCCGGCCGGGTGGGCGCGGGTCTCCCGGCGGACCCGTTCGACGGCCCGGACCGCGACCGGCGGCGCGGTGGTGACCCGGTCGCCGGCCGGTGCCCGGCCGGGTTCCCCGGTGGCGCACCGGGCCTCCGCCTCGGTCAGCCGGGCCAGCCAGCCGACCGCCCACGGCTCGGACCGTTCCAGGGCCAGCGCGCCGGCCGGGCCGGGGCCGAACGGTTCGGCGATCGCCCGGATCAGCGGCTGCCAGCGCGGGTCCTGCCAGTGCGCGGTGAGCGCTTCGGCCATCCGCCGGTCGTCGTCGGCGATCCGCCCGCGGTCCGGGTCGGTGGGGTCCACCGCGAGCGCCACCTGTTCCACCCAGTCCCGCCCGGCCAGCGCGCACAGCACCACCAGCATCAGGCCGAACCGGTCCTGGGCGTACAGGTGCCCGGCCCGGACCGGTTCGTCCTCCGGATGCCGGCGCAGTTCCCGGTAGCGGTACGCCGGCGAGGTGCGCAGCACGGCGATGGTCGGCGGCGGGGTGGTGCCGGTGGCCGCGTCGGTGTCGATCAGCACGTATTCGCTGCGCCGCCCGGAGGTGTAGCGGCACACGTTGTCCGGTTTGATGTCGCAGTGCGCCCAGCCCTGCCGGTGCAGCAGATCGAGGCCGGCGGCCAGGGTGGTGAAGTACCGCAGCCGTTCGGTGGCCGGGTGCGGTTCGTCCAGCGTGGTGCCGTACCAGTCGAGCGGGTCGGCCCGTGGCGAGGCGGCCAGCAGCACACATTCCGGCAGGGTGTCGTCGCCGAGCCAGGACCGCAGGTGCCGGTGCACCCGGGTGACCACCGGATCGTCCGGCCGGCCGAGCTGGGTCTTGAGGGCGCCGGCCACCTCCTCGGGTTGTCCGTCGCCGCGCACCACCTGGACCGGGACCACCGCCCACGGCGGCTCCAGCACCCGGCCGCGCTGTCCGGGCAGGAAGTTGTTGACCCGCTGCAGCGCGGTGGCCTGCCGGTGCAGGTGCTGGCAGAGGGCGCGGGCGTCGCCGAGGCTGTCGCACTTGTAGACCTTGACGTGCCAGTGCCGCCAGCCGGCCACCTCGTTGACCGCGTCGGTGAACACGACCCGGGTGCCGACCCGGATCAGGTGGTCGGCGGCGCCGTCGCCGTTGACCGGCGGCACCTCGAAGGCGACCTCCTTCGGCTCCTGCGGGCCGGGTGGGTCGGCCCGCAGCAGCGCGTGTCCCTGCGGGCCGGTCAGGTCGATGGGCAGACGGATGTCGTCATCGGTCATGGCGGCCCTCCCAGCCGACGCTGTAGGTGAGCCGGGTGGACGAGCCGTCCCGGGCGTATTCGATGGAGCCCCGCTCGTGGGCCGGGACCGAGCCGCCGGCCCGCAGGGGCACCCCGTCGACCCGGATCTCGTACTGCGGCCGGAATCCGGACCGGCCGAACGCGAACCGCCGGTCCCGGTTGTGCACCAGCAGCAGCGGCCCGCGCGGCAGCCAGGTGGCGTAGGCGGGCAGCCGCATGGCGACGGCCCGCTCGGCCGCGTCGTCGGTCCACCGGCCGAGGGCCAGCCAGTCCTCGGCGGCGCCGATCCGGCACGGCCAGACGAACCCGGGGTCGTAGCGCAGGGTCAGCAGGGCGACCGGGCCGGGCGGCGCGGGCCGCCCGCGCGGCCGGCGGGGCGCGCCCCGGGACTCGGCCCGGAAGGTGAACCGGTGGCCGGGCGGCGGCAGCGTGCCGTCCTCGGGGAAGGCGAGCACCGGGTCGCGGGTGGCGGCCAGCATCTGCCGGGCGTGGTCGCGGGTCAGCTCGTAGATCCACTCCTGGGTCGCCGCGGACAGCGCCTCCACCGTGGTCACCGTGACGCCGAGGACGGTCTCCGGCGTCCACGTGCCGCCCGCGTTGGCCGCGTTGCAGTGGCGCACGACGGCCTCACGGAAGGCGTCGCGCACCGTGCGCTCGTTCATCACCGGTCTCCGATCGTGGTGCGGATGACGCCGGGCAGCAGTCCGGCGGAGGCCCGGGCCAGGGCCGGGTCGGGGGAGTGCGTGACCACCGCGAACGCGGTCCGCCCGCCGCCGGTGAAACCGCAGGCCCAGAGGTAGGTGCCCCCGTCGGCGGCGACCTCCGCGGTGAGCAGGCGCAGGCCACCGGCGTCCGGGTAACGGGAGGCTTTCAGGCGTTCGGCGGTGGCGGCCGGGAACGCGGCGGCCGGCGGGCGGGGCGGGCCGGTCACCGACACCCCGGTGGCCGGGTAGGTGACCCGTTCGACCAGGCGCGGGTGGACCGCCGCGCCACCGTTGGCGACCGCGCCGGCGATCACCGCGAGGGTCAGCGGGGTGCCGTGCGCGGTGCCCGGCCGGGCCGGATCGGGCAGGCAGGAGGAGACCGTCGCGTCCAGCCGGCCGGCCATCCACTGGTCCGGGCCGGTGCAGCCGCCGGTGCGCAGGCCCAGGCGGGCGGCCTGCCGGGCGAGGTCCTCGGCGGGCACCGCGTCCCGGACCGGATCCAGGGCGCCGCCGTACGGGTAACTCCGCCCGAGCACCCCGTCCACCGAGCCGGCACCGCCCGGTTCCACGTACGACCACCGCACGCAACCGTCCTGGTCGGCGCGGGACGGTGAACGACGGCGGCAGTCCGGGTCGGGCGCCGAGTCGTCCACCCGTCCGGCCGGGTCCGGGCGCACCCAGCCCCGGTGGCGGTCGTCGAACCGTCGCTTCGCCGTGTCCGGCACCTCCCCGCCGCCGTCCGGGCCGGGGGTGGCCGACGCGCTGACCAGGATCCGGCCGGTGGTGGTGTCGAGGGCGACGAACGCCGCCGCGGCCGGCAGCCCGGTCAGCGCCTCGGCGGCCACCCGCTGCCGCCGCGGTTCCAGGGTGAGGACGATCTCGGCGTCGATCCGGTCGTACGGCGCGGGGGTGAGCCGTTCCCGCAGCCCGCCGCCGGCGCCGGCCTGCATCACCCACGGATAGGTGGCCCGCAGCGCCCCGGACACGCCCAGCAGCGCGCCGAGATGGCCGGCGCGCAGGCCGGACAGGTCGCCGTCGTCCTCCCAGTCGCCGCTCTGCCGGTCCAGCACCAGGCGGCCGGCGCCCAGCGACACGGCGAGACGGGTGCGGGCCAGGGTGATCAGGTCGGTGGAGCAGGCCGCCGGGTCGGGCGGCGGAGATTCCAGACCTTTCAGATCCGCGGTACGGGCCGGGCACAGTGGCCGGTGCTGGGCGTAGACGGTGGGCAGCCGCCGGTCGGCGAGCCGGGGTGCGGCGTACGGGATCAGGGTGAGCACCACGACCACGATGACCGGGAAGGCGGCCAGCACGGTGCCGGTGATCACGCGTACCGGCGCGGGTGTCGTCTTCTGATCGTGTTCTTCCGGCCGGGACGTGGCGAGCACCAGGGCGATGCCGATGCAGATGGCGAGAGTGGACTGACCGCCACGCGACAGCAGGGGCGCCGGGATGCCGGTGTGCGGGACCACGTTCGCGGTCGCCGCCAGCACGAACAGGAACTGGCCGGTCAGCGTCGCGCCCAGCCCGGCGGCGAACAGCATCGGCACCGACGGCCCGGCGGTGGCCGCGGCGCGGACCAGGGCGGCGCTCAGCAGCGCCAGCAGCAGACCGGAAGCGATCACCACCAGCCCGCCCAGTTTGTTCCAGATCACCGCGAGCACGAAGTCGGTGGCCCCGGCCGGCACCGCCGCCGACACCCGGTCGCGCACGCCGCGCCCCCACAGCCCGCCGTCGGCGGTCGCCGCGATGGCCCGGGCGATCTGCGACCGTTCGCTCTCGGTGTCGGCGGTCAGCGACCGCAGGCAGGCCACCCGGTGCTCCGGGACGGCACTGTCCACCTGCGGTGGGGCGTCCACCACCGCGCACGGCGCGTCCCAGCGGAACCGCCACGGGTCGTTCCAGACCCGGCCCCGTTCGCCCACGTAGTCGGTGGTGAGCAGGGTGGTCGCGGCCGCGATGAAGAGCACCGCCGCGACCGCGAACATCCGGTAGGCGGCGGTCAGCTGGGCGCCGCGCCGGGCGCCCTCGCCGGCCAGCCGGCCCCGGTCCAGATTGTGCCGGGTCGCGAACCAGGTCACCCCGATGGTGGCCAGGGCGGCCGGGACGATGGTGCCGAAGTCGCGCCGCAGGCCGCTGGCGACCGCGGCCACCGTGAAGACCGCCAGCGGCAGGATCAGGAACCGGTAGTTGCGGTAGAGGGCGCGGGCGGCGTTCGCCGTCGAGGCCGCCCGGCGCACGTCGGCGAGCCCTTCGGAGAGGCGGCCGCCCTGGAACCGGACGCTGTGGTGGGACACCACCCAGGCCAGCACCGCGCAGAGGATCAGCTTGCCGTATTCCGGGGTGGCCACCGGCCCGGCGGTCAGCGCCGGCCCGCCGTCGGCGAACGGCAGTGGCAGCAGGAACGGGACCGCGACGGCGACCAGGGCCAGAGCGGTGTCCCGGGGGCGGGGTGTGCGGCGCAGCGCGGCCCGCCAGTCCCACCGGTCCCGCCGGCGGCGCAGCAGCACCGCGGCGATCACGATGCCGGCCAGCGGCTGGATCAGGGCCGGCCAGGCCGCCGACCAGGTCTCCCCGGTCAGCGCCGCGCCGACCGGGGTGCGTGGATCGGGCACCACCACCAGCCGGACGGCCAGCAGCGCACCCAGTTCGACAAGCACCGACGCGGTGATCAGCACGGCCAGCACCGGGCCGCGCACCGGCCAGCCGCCGGGGGTGGCCACCGGATCGCGCAGCCACCGGAACGCCAGCCAGACCAGCGTCACCACGATCACCGGGATCGGCGGCACCCACACCGTGTAGGCCCCGCCGGCCAGCAGGAACGGCAGCGCGATCAGGACGTGCGGTGCCACCATGGCCAGGCCGGCCGGGCTGCGCGGGCCGTCCACCAGGATCCGCTGCCGGAGCAGGAATCGAAAAGCGGCGACACCCGCCCAGCCCAGACCGAGGAGAACGCAGATCCCGTCATGCGCCGGCCCGATGAGAAAGTCCTTGAGAATTGCCGACACCTCCGTCGAATCGCGACGGCCGGTATATGCATATCCCAGGCGGTGGGCTCGGGCAATCCCGGTTAACTCTCCCGGGGATCGCTATTCTTTAATGCGATTGTCAGTCGCTTTCTCAGCGCCGGTGACCACGCCCCTGGAGGCGGGCCAGCAGGCCCTTGATCCGCTGCTGGTTCTCCGGCTTGGCGAGTTGGCGGCGACCCTGCTCGGCGAGCTGGCGGCCACGGGGACTGTGCAGGAAGGCCTGGATGCGCTGCGTGATGGAAGCCATACCTCCAGTGTGCCCAGCGGGGCCACGATTGACACCTGCCGACCGCCCATACGCAGCAGATCTACAGCTTCTCGAGTGCCGCGGCGGCCAGTTCCTCCCGCTCACCGGACCACGGCGGCTCCTCCGGTCCCTCGTGATTGGCCCACTCCCGCAGGATCGGCTCGGCCCGGTCCCGTAACGCGGTGCGACCGAGACGGACCGCGGTGACCGCCGCGGCCAGCCGGAGATCACCGTCCGGGTCGCCGAGCCGCCGGGCCAGCAGGTCGTCGTGCTCGGCGGTGCCCGGTGGCACCAGCACACCCAGGCCGAGCAGGGCCTCCGCGGCGGCGAACGGCAGGATCTCGTCCGAGGCTGCGGCGCGGTGCAGGGCGGGCGCGCAGGTCGGGGCATGCCCGGGGAAGACCGACAGCAGCCGTACGGCCGGGACCGCGATGCTGAAATCGGCCCCCACCCCCGGCTCCACGGTCCGGGCCAGTTCGGCGAAGAGCGGGATGCCGGCGGCCACCGCCTCGTACGCGGCGCTCTCGTCCGTCTCCGCCTGCGGTGGCCAGTCGGCCGGGTGCGACTCGAACGGCTCGTCCAGCCGTTCGATGTCGCCGGTCGCCGCGACCATCAGGAACCAGAGCGCGTTCTCCCGCTGCGGGACGGCCGGGTCCGCGGCGATCTCCAGCAGGAACGGCACGGCCGCCGCGGTGGCGGAGTAGCGGCTGCCCTGGTGGATGATCGAGCCGCCGAGATCGGCCCAGGCGGCCCGGCGGGTCTCCGGATCGGCGGCGACGGTGTCGCGCAGGCTTTCGGGCACATCCCCGGCCGATCCGTAGGCGTGCCGCAGCGCCGCCCAGTCGATGGCGTCAAGATTCTCGAACACGCGCGGAATTCTGGCAGGGCGGCGGTGATCGGGGAATGCTGGGGCGAGATTCGTGGGCGAACGTGAGGAGCTGTTGTGAACACCGATCTGTTCATCGCCGGAAAATGGTCCGCGGCCTCGTCGGGTGAGAGGTTCGACGTGCTCGACCCGGCGACCGGTGACACCGTCGCCTCGGTCGCCGACGGCGGTGAGGCGGACGCGAGGGCCGCCGTCGACGCGGCCGCCGCGGCCGGGCCGGACTGGGCGGCCACCCCGGCACGGGTCCGGTCCGAGGTGCT
Organism: Actinoplanes sp. G11-F43; assembly: GCF_050589265.1. Classification (NCBI taxonomy): domain Bacteria; kingdom Bacillati; phylum Actinomycetota; class Actinomycetes; order Micromonosporales; family Micromonosporaceae; genus Actinoplanes; species Actinoplanes sp. G11-F43. The sequence continues at coordinate 141,737 of NZ_JBNZCE010000024.1, read as the reverse complement.
GCGCAAGGCGTTCGAGCTGATGACCGAGCGCTCCGCGGAACTGGCGAAGCTGATCAGCCTGGAGAACGGCAAGGCGCTGACCGACGCCAAGGGCGAGGTGACGTACGCCGCCGAGTTCTTCCGCTGGTTCGCCGAGGAGGCGGTCCGGGCCGAGGGCACCGTCGGCACCGCCCCGTCCGGCGCCAACCGGATCCTGGTGGTGCGCCAGCCGGTCGGTGTGTGCGTGCTGGTGACACCGTGGAACTTCCCGGCCGCGATGGCCACCCGCAAGATCGGCCCGGCCCTGGCCGCCGGCTGCACGGTGATCCTCAAACCGGCCAGCGACACCCCGCTGACCGCCCTGGCGATGGCCGCGATCCTGGCCGAGGCCGGTGTCCCGGACGGGGTGGTCAACGTGCTGCCGTCGCGGAGTTCCGGCAAGGTGGTCTCGGCCATGCTGCGCGATCCGCGGGTCCGCAAGCTGTCGTTCACCGGCTCCACCGAGGTCGGCCGGATCCTGCTCGCCCAGGCCGCCGAGAACGTGGTCAACACGTCGATGGAACTCGGCGGCAACGCGCCGTTCGTGGTGTTCGCCGACGCCGACGTGGAGGCGGCGGTGGACGGCGCGATGATCGCGAAGATGCGCAACGGCGGCGAGGCGTGCACCGCCGCGAACCGGTTCTTCGTCGAGGAGCCGGTGGCCGCGGAGTTCGCCGCCGAGCTGGCCCGGCGGATGGCGGCGCTCGTGGTCGGGCCCGGCACCGAGGAGCGCACCCAGGTCGGCCCGCTGGTCAACGAGGACACCGTGGCCAAGGTGGACAGCCTGGTCAAGGGGGCCCTGGAGGGTGGGGCGGAGGCGGTCACCGGCGGTTCGCGGCCGGACGGGCCGGGCTTCTACTACCCGCCGACCGTGCTGACCGGGGTGCCCGCGGACGCGCCGATCCTGCGCGAGGAGATCTTCGGTCCGGTCGCGCCGATCGTCACGTTCACCGGCGAGGCGGAGGCGGTGCGCCTGGCCAACGACACCGAGTACGGCCTGGTGGCGTACGTCTACACCGGAGACTTGGCCCGGGGTCTGCGGGTCGGTGAGGCGATCGAGGCCGGCATGGTGGGCCTGAACCGGGGCCTGGTCAGCGATCCGGCGGCCCCGTTCGGCGGGGTGAAGCAGAGCGGCATCGGCCGGGAGGGCGGACACGAGGGCCTGCTGGAATACCTGGAGTCGAAATACATCGCCGTGAATTGGTAGGTCCCGGTTTGGGACTTCTGCTACGACTCGGTCACTGACAGTGTGTATTGGCAGCAACACGGCGAAAGTGAATAATCTTGTGCTTCAGCCCCCACCCGATGCTGTGGCCGTGTCGCGCTGGTTGATACTTGGCGGACCGTTCAGCGCTCCACGCAGCTCGGGAACCCCTGAGAGGACATTCAACTCCATGCGCAAGTCTTTGCTCGCCCTGGTCGCCGCCGGCCTCCTGACGTCGGTAACGCTCACGGCTTGTGATGGCGGGAGCAGCGACGGAGCCACTGGTAGTGACGCGGCTACCACGAGTGGCGGAAGTGAGAAAGTGACCGGAACCGACGGTGTCGCCGTCATCTTCCCGGACACCACCAGCTCCTCCCGGTGGAAGGACGACGACCCGAAGTACTTCCAGGCGGCGTTCGACAAGGCCGGCGTCCCGAACCAGATGTTCAATGCGGAGGGTGACCCGGAGGAGTTCAAGCGGATCGCCAAGACCGCCCTGGACAAGGGCTTCAAGGTGCTGATCATCGCCAACCTGGACGCGGCCAGCGCCAAGGCGGTCATCGACGACGCGCACTCCCGCGACGTCAAGGTGATCGACTACGACCGGCTGACCCTGAACGGCGCCGCCGACTACTACGTCAGCTTCGACAACAAGAAGGTCGGTCAGCTCCAGGCCCAGGGCCTGCTCAGCTGCCTGAACCAGAAGAAGGTCAAGAACCCGGTCATCGCCGAGCTCAACGGCTCGCCGTCGGACAACAACGCCTACCTGTTCAAGGAGGGCTACGACGAGGTCCTCAACGCCCGATACGACAACGCCGACGCCCTCAAGGGCCCGGACCAGTTCGTGCCCGGCTGGGACGAGGACAACGCGCGGGAGATCTTCGCGCTGATGGTCAAGCAGTTCCCGAAGATCGACGGGGTGCTGGCCGCCAACGACGGTCTCGGTAACGCGGCCATCGAGGTGCTCAAGGAGAAGGGCCGCAACGGCGACGTCCCGGTCACCGGCCAGGACGCCACCGTCAAGGGCCTGCAGAACATCCTCACCGGCGACCAGTGCATGACGGTCTACAAGGACACCAAGGCCGAGGCGGAGGCCGCGGCGGCCCTGGCGATCGGCCTGTACAAGAAGGACGACAAGGCGACCAAGGTCACCGACAAGCTGAAGGACCCGGAGTCCGGCCTGTACATCCCGTTCGTCAAGCTGGAGCCGAAGGCGATCAACCGGAAGAACATCAAGTCGATCGTCGACGCGAAGTACGTGGACCAGCAGGAGCTGTGCACCGCCGAGTACCGCAAGTACTGCACCCAGGCCGGCATCAAGTAATCGCCACCCGGCGTCGTCGGTCCACCGAACCGGCCGGCTCCGGTCCGCTTCGTCGCGGCCCGGAGCCGGCCGGTTCGCGTTCACGACGTCAGGACGACCAGACGGCGCGTCGCCCGGGTCATCGCCACATATCGATCGACCGCGTTCCACTCGTGTGGGTCGATCAACACGACGAGATCAAATTCCAGACCCTTCGCCAGTACGGGGGTCGACACCCGTACACCCGGCCGCTCCTGACGTCGATCTGCATCGATGACACAGATCGTGCCGTCGACATGGCCGTCCAGGATCGAGTCCAGTTCAGCGATCGGCCCGTGGTGCACCGGGATGCCGCTGCTGCGGATCGAGGTGGGCACGTTGGCGTCCGGCAGCACCGCCCGGATCACCGGCTCGGCCTCGGCCATCACCTCGGCGGGCGTCCGGTAGTTCACCGTCAGTGACGCCATCCGGATCCGCTCGACGCCGGCCCGCTCCAGCCGCTCCGTCCACGTCCCGGTGAAGCCGTGCCGGGCCTGCGCCCGGTCACCGACGATCGTCAGGCTCCCGGACGGGCACCGGGCCAGCAGCATCCGCCACTCGGCGTCGGTCAGCTCCTGCGCCTCGTCCACCACCACGTGGTCGAAGGTCTTCTCCGCGTCGCCGGCCTCACCGGCCTCGTCGTCGTCCAGCACCTCGCGCAGATCCTGCTGCCGGAGCATCGACATCAGGCCCTCACCGTCGTCGTACTCGTTCGACGCGATCAGGTCGTCGACCACCCGGTCCATGCCGGCGCGCCGCCGGCCGGCGGCGATCGCCCGGCGGTGCCGATCCCGGACCGCCGCCGGATCGCCGCACCACCGCCGGACCGCGTCGAGCAACGGCAGGTCCGCGTCGGTCCACGCCCGGGGGTCGGCGCGCTGCAGGGCGCGGATCTCGCCGGGGCTCAGCCAGGGCGCGCACCGGCGCAGATAGGCCGGCACCGACCAGAGGTCGGCGACCAGGTCGGCGGCCTCCAGCAGCGGCCAGGCCCGCCCGAACGCCGCCCGCAGCTGCCGGTCACGGCCCAGCTCGGCGGCACCGGCCCCACCCTCCGCCGCGGTCTCGCTCTTCGCCGCCAGGATCTCCAGCAGTTCGGCCCACACCTGCTCCCGGGCGTCGTTGTGCGGGGTTCCCGGATCCGGCGCGCCGAACGCCTCCGCCCAGTCCGCCGGAGTCAGCCGGACGTCCGCCTCGCCGGTGCTGACGGTCATCGACGTGGTGGGCGGCTCCTGGTAGAACCGCACCGCCGCCTCCATCGACGCCACCAGCCGTGCCGACGACTTCAGCCGGGCCACCTCCGGATCGGTCTCCGGCACCGCGACCGCGCCCTCGGCGACCAGATCCCGGAGCGTGCACGTCCGCACGTCGTCCTCGCCCAGGTTCGGCAGCACGTCGGCGACATAGGCCAGGTAGGGCTCGTGCGGGCCGACGAAGAGCACCCGCTTCAGGCGCGGGTCGGAATACCGCAGATAGGCGGTGCGGTGCAGGGCCACCACGGTCTTGCCGGTGCCCGGGCCGCCGTCGACCACCAGCGCGCCCGGCGACCCGGCCCGGACGATCGCGTCCTGATCTGCCTGGATGGTGCCGAGCACGTCCCGCATCCGCGGCGACCGGCTGGCACCCAGGCTCGCGATGAACGCCGACTGGTCGTCGAGCGCGGTGTGGCCCCGCATGCCGTCGGCGGTGAACACCTCGTCCCAGTAGTCGGTGATCCGGCCGTCCGCCCACCGGTACCGCCGCCGGCTGACCAGCCCCATCGGGTTGGCGTGGGTGGCGCCGAAGAACGGCTCGGCGGCCGGTGAGCGCCAGTCCACCAGCAGCCGCCCGCCCTCGCCGCCGGTCAGGCCGAGCCGTCCCACGTACACCGTCTCGCCGTTCGTGAAGACCATCCGCCCGAGGCACAGGTCCAGGCTGAACCGGCGCAGCGCGCGCAGGCGGGCGCTCATCCGCCGGACCGCGTCGTCCCGGTCGACGGCCTGGCGCCCTTTCCCGGCGGGCGCCCTCTGCTCGGCGCCGAGCCTCTCGTCCAATTCGGCGATCGACCGCCCGAGGCTTTCCGCGATGTCGGCGAAATGCTTCTCGTCCGCGCTGGTCATGGCCGGAACGGCTTTGCTGGAAAGCCGTTCCGGCAGAGTGAACACACTGGTGGTGGGCAGGTTCAAGGCATCCCCGTTTCCCCGGATGGGCGTTACGGGATGCGATTCTGCGCCGGGTACGGGGTCTTGCCGCAAGACCCCCTCTGTGCTATAGCTTAGAAGTGGCGGAGAGATGTTCTCTCCGCATTTTTTGTGCCCACCCCGACTTTTTTGTCCACCTTGGTCAGGCTTCGCCTTTCAGCCCGGTCAGGCCAGCAGCTCGCGGACCCGGGGGACCACCTGCTCGCCGTAGAGGCGGATGCACGTCATCAGGTGCTCGTGAGGGAGCGGGCCGTGCGCGTACTTCATGTCGAACCGGTCGATGCCCAGCGCTTTGATCGTCGCGGCGATCTTCCGCGCCACCGTCTCCGGGGAGCCGACATGCCACGCGCCCTCGGCCACATCCGCCTCGAACCGGTCCCGGGTGGCCGGCGGCCAGCCGCGCTCACGGCCGATCCGGTCCAGGTTGCGGCGGGCGTGCGGCCACAGGATGTCGATCGCCTCCTGATCGGTCTCGGCCACGAACCCCGGGCAGTGCACCGCCACCGGCTGCGACTCCTGCTCCAGCTCCTTCAGCGCGCGGTGATACAGCTCCACGTACGGTTCGAACCGGGCCGGAGCGCCCCCGATGATCGCCAGGACCAGGGGCAGACCGTACTGGGCGGCGCGGACCACCGACTCCGGGCTGCCACCGACGCCGATCCAGGTCCGGATCGATCCGGACTCGGTCTTGGGATAGACGTGCTGATCGCGCAGCGCCGGGCGGATCGACCCCTCCCACGACACCGGGCCCTCGCTGAGCAGCTCGGACATCAGATCCAGCTTCTCCGCGAACAGCCGCTCGTAGTCGCCCAGATCAAAACCGAACAGCGGGAACGACTCGGTGAACGAGCCCCGCCCGAGGATGATCTCGGCACGGCCCCTCGCCACCGCGTCGAGGGTGGCGAACCGCTCGTACACCCGGACCGGATCATCGGAACTCAGAACCGTGACCGCCGTGCCCACCTTGATCCGCTCGGTCCGCGCGGCGATCGCCGCGAGGACGATCTCCGGGGACGAGATCGCATAATCGTCGCGGTGGTGCTCACCGACACCGAAGAAGTCGAGACCGACCTCGTCGGCGAGCACCCCTTGCTCGACCACATCCCGGATGACCTGCGCGTAGGGTTTTCCGTTGACGTCGCCGAAAGTATCCAGACCGAATTCCACCCGAAGATCCTACCGGCCTTATCGGCGGCCTTTCAGGCGTCGGCCCATCTCCCTGGCAATCTCCTTCTTGGCGTCCCTTTCGGCCAGGACCTGCCTTTTATCGTACGATTTGAGGCCGCGTGCCAGGCCCAGCTCGACCTTCGCCCAGCCATCCTTGAAGTACAGCGACAGTGGCACCAGGGTGAGCCCGGAACCCTCGCTCAGCTGGTTCAGGATCTTGACGATCTCGACCTTGTGCAACAGCAGTTTCCGGGTACGCCGAGGGGCGTGATTGGTCCACGAACCGAAGCCGTACTCCGCGATGTGCAGCCCGTACAGCATGATCTCGCCCTCGTGCTCCTGGGCGAACGTGTCGACCAGCGACGCCCGCCCCAGCCGCAGCGATTTCACCTCGGTGCCGGCCAGCACCAGGCCCGCCTCGTACGTCTTCAGAATCGCGTAGTCGTGCCGCGCCTTCTTGTTCGAGGCGACCAGCTTGACCCCGGTCTCCCTAGGCATGCGGATCGGTCAGATCGGACGGAACCGGGCGGCGCATCGAATACGTCACCGCGCTCAGCCGGTGCGGCTCGTCCTTGACGTGGATGACGGCCCGGTCGTACGCCTGCCAGCCGGCCGCGCCCGCCCGGTTCAGATGCCGCAGGTCGTCGAATCGTTCGTCGGTCCCCCAGCGCAGCACCCCGCCCGGATGATTGAACGTCGCCGTCCAGTCCATGAAACGGTCCGATCCGAGCGTGCCCGCCGCGCGGTATTCCAGTCGCGCGTACTCCCAGTTGTTCACCCCGACGATTATGCCGTCCGATTCGGCCTATTGCTCCCCCGAGACGATCGTCTGCCCGTCCAGATGCCGAAAACCGCGAACGATCAGGTCTTTCAGGACATCCTGATCGACGTCGGCGAGTTGCTTCAGATAGAGACAGGATTTGCCGGTGGAGTGCGGGCCCAGGCGGGACAGCAGGTCCGCCCGGCCGTCGAAGTCGGTCGCCAGATAGAGGGTCAGCGCCTGTTTGCGCGGGGAGAGGCCGATCGCGGGCCAGTCACCCTCGCGGCCGGAGGCGTATTTGTAGTGGTAGGCGCCGAAACCGACGATGGACGTGCCCCACATGGTGGGTTCGGCCGCTGTCGCGCCGGCGATCAGTGCCACCGCGGCCTCGGCGTCGGCTCGTCGCTTCGGGTCCGCGACATCGGCGAGGAATGCGGCGACACTCTGCGGGTTGCGGGTGGTCTTCGGCTCCGCCATCAGGCCAGGGTAAGCCCGTTTCCGTCATCGCGGGGGCCCGGCGCGGCGGGTGTCCGCCGCCCCACCGCACCGGGCCGTGGCTCAGGCGATGGCGGCCTGGACGGCGGGCAGCCAGCGGGCGGCGATCTTCACGTTGCCGGCGTCGTTCGGGTGGACGCCGTCGTAGGTGTCCGTCGCGGTGTTGAAGCCGGTCCACTGGTCGACGACGGTGATCGGGGACGCGGCCGTCGACAGCGACGAGGCCCAGGCCGGGATCGCGGCGTTCAGGTTGACCACCCGCTGACCGCAGTCCGTACACGTCGACGGGTTGAGCGGGATGATCTTCGCAACGATGATCTTCATGTTCGGGTTGGCGGCGCGCATCTGACCGACCAGCGTGGTGTACGCGTTGAGAATCGTCGACGTCGACAGGTTGCTCCACGCGTCATTGGTGCCGAAGTGCATCAACACGACGTCGGGGTCGCTCGCGCTCAGCCAGCCGGGGAGCAGGTTCTGGCTGGCCACATTGGTGGCCAGGTAGCCGCCGTGCCCCTCGTGCTGGCTGTCGTACGGGAATCCGCATCCGTCGCCGGGCAGCGTGCCGACGAAGTCGACCTCGGTGGCCGGGAGCTGCTGCCACAGCAGGGCGCGCCAGCAGCCGGGGGAGCCGGTGATCGAATCGCCGAGCGGCATGATCTTGGTGGGTGCGTCGCCGGGCGGGGTGCTCGGAGGCGTGCTGGGCGGGGTGCTCGGCGGGTTGCTCGGAGGCGTGCTCGGCGGGTTGCTGGGCGGGTTGCTCGGTGTGGTGCCGCCGGTGCAGGTCACTCCGTTCAGGGCGAACGACGACGGCGCGGGGTTGCTGCCGGTCCAGGATCCGTTGAAGCCGAACGAGGCGGTGCCGTTGGTGGCCACCGAGCCGTTCCAGGCGGCGTTGCGGACGGTGACGGCGGAGCCGGACTGGGTGACCGAGCCGCTCCACAGCTGGGTGATGGTCTGCCCGGCCGGGAACGTGAACATCAGCGACCAGCCGGTCAGCGGATCGCCGAGGTTGGTGACGTCGACCGTCGCGCCGAAGCCGCCCGGCCACTGACTGGCCACGGTGTACTTGACCGAACAGCCGGCGGCAGCGTTCGCACTGGTGGCGGCCGCGATGGCGGCGCCGGTGAGCAGGGTTGTGGTGAGGGCGAGGACGGCCCATTTACGTCTTTGCACGGGATGCCTCCGGGGATGTGCTTGACGGGCGTGCGGGGACGGCGCACGCTGGGAGCGCTCCCAATTAACGCACATCGATGTGGGATTGGAGAACGGTTATCCCGTCCGGCGTTCTGACGCCGCCGGGCCTGTCGCCGCCGCGCCGGGTGAGGTGCTGGGTGAGACGTGCGGCGCGATGGGATGGGTGCCGCGCGGGCCGGGCGGCCGCGGTGGAGGGTGAGGTCGATCAGCGCGGGGGCGCCACGACCTCACTCGGCGGTCGCCGGCCGGGAGAGCGCGGGGGGACCGGGCGCTACGGGGCCCGGCTCCCCGCGTTCCGCCCACGCCCGCGTCCGCGTTCCGCCCGCGTCCGCGTTCCGCCCGCGTCCGCGTTCCGCCCGCGTCCGCGTTCCGCCCGCGTCCGCGTTCCGCCCGCGTCCGCGTTCCGCCCACGTCCGCGTGCGTTCTGCCTCACCCGTTGCTGCTCCACACCGGTTGGCGGGTTCACCGCTCGGTGGTGCCGATCACCGGGGCAGGAGGGCGTCCGTGCCCAGGTTGCGGATCGAGGCGTCGAGGACCTGGGCGGTGTGCGCCAGGCCGATCGTGGCGCCCTGCCGGCGAACGGCGGCCGCCACCTGCATCATGCAGCCCGGGTTCGCGGTGACCAGGAGTTCCGCCCCGGTGGCCAGCACTGCTCGGGCCTTGCGGTCGCCCAGTTCGGCGGCCGGGACCGGGTTCAGAACGTTCCACACCCCGGCCGAACCGCAGCAGATCTCGGGTTCGGCGATCCGGCGCACCTCCAGCCCGGGAATCCCCTGCAGCAGGGCCCGCGGTTGCTCCCGGACACCCTGCGCGTGCCCCAGATGACAGGCGTCGTGGTAGGCCACCGACATCGGCAGCGGATGACGGCGCGCCACCGGGCCCAGCTCGACGAGGAGTTCGGCCAGGTCACGAACCTTGGCGGTGAACTCGGCGGCCCGCGCGGCATACCGTGGATCGTCGGCGAGCAACTGCCCGTACTCCTTCAGTGACGACCCGCACCCGGCCGCGTTCACCACGAAGTAGTCCATGCCGGTCCGCTCGAACACGTCGATCAAACGCCGCGCGAACCGTTGCGCCTCCGCCCGCCGCCCGTTGTGCACACTGAGTGCGCCGCAGCAGCCCTGACCGGGTGGGATCAGCACCTCGCACCCTTCGGCGGCGAGGATCCGGATCGTCGCGGAGTTGACGGCCGGAAAGAACGCCGACTGAACACAACCGGTCAGCATCCCCACGACGGCGCGACGTGGCCCGCGCGCCGGGACACGCCTCGGCGGGTCCGGCACCGGACGTAGCCGGGGCGCGAGCGATTCCAGGGTGGCGAGGGTCGGCGCGAGTCGTTCGCGCAGACCGGTGCGGTCGACGAGCTTCCGCAGACCCGACCTCTGGTACGCCAGCAGAGGCCCCCGCAACAGCCGCAACCTCCGCGGGTAGGGGAAGAGCGCGAAGATCGCCGCCCGCAGCGCCCGCTCCCGTACCGGCCGGACGTGCCGGCGCTCCACTTGCGCCCGGGTGTCCTCGATCAGCAGGTCGTACCGCACCCCGGAGGGGCAGGCCGTCACACAGGCCATGCACCCGAGACACCGATCGAAGTGCCCGACCATCGAATCGGAGAGCGGCTCCCCGGACAGCCCCTGCCCGATCAGGTGGATCCGCCCGCGGGGTGAGTCCATCTCCTCACCCCACAGCACATACGTCGGGCAGGTGGTCAGGCAGAACCCACAGTGAACACAATCGGACACCAGCTCGGCACTCGGCGGATGGTGCCGGTCGAAGGCGGAGACGCTCCCGCTCTCCGCGGCCCGCAGCACGTCAGTCGGCGCGGCACCGGTGCCCCGGGTCGCGTCGACGGGCATCCCGTCGCCCCCGGCAGTGTGTTGATCGCCGTTGGGGATCGCGCCGCCCCCGGCAGTGTGTTGAGCGCCGGAGGGGATCGCGCCACCCTCGGCAGTGTGTTGAGTGCCAGAGAGGATCCCGCGGCCCCCGGCAGCGGGTTGAGTGCCGGAGGGGATCCCGGCAGCGGGCTCGGTGGCGTCGGCCATCAGATACCTCCCACGAAGCGGCCGGGCGCGAACCGGTGCCCCGGATCGAATCGGTCCTTGACGCGGCGCATCAGGTCGAGCCCGGGAACCGGCCCCCACATGTCGATCCCGTCGCGGATCGGCTCGGGCGCGGCCAGCACGACCGCATGCCCACCGGCCGAGGTGGCGGCCGCCCGCAGCGTCTCGACGGCGCCGACCGTCGCGTCACCGGCGGGGCATCCCGCGAACAGGACTCCGGCCCCGGCCGACCCCCGGACGGTGAAACCCGCGTCGACCGCCGTGGTGACCAGGCCGGGCACCCGGGAGAGGACCGAGGTCAGCTTCAGCGCCAGCCCGCCGGGTGGCCACGGTGGGGTGTCCCACCACGACGGCGGCTCGGTGGTGGCCTCGCCGTCGAGGAGCGCGGCCAGCTCGGTGGCACGGTCGTGGACCCCGGCGGCGGTGCCCTCCAGCAGGACCGCGATCTCCGGTGCGGCCCCGGGCGCGGCGTCGATCTCCAGAGCGCTCGGTGCGAACTGGCCGGCCAGAACCTTCGCCGCCGACGAGGGTGGGGCGGTGGAGCGGACGACCAGGGAGGTGACCGGAACCGGATGCAGCCGGAAGACACACTCGGTGATCAGCCCCAGCGTGCCGAACGATCCGGTGTAGAGCTTGCCCAGGTCGTACCCGGCGACGTTCTTGACGACCTTGCCACCCGCTTTGGTGACCCGGCCGTCGGGCCGGACCACGGTGATGCCGATCAGCAGGTCGCGGGCGGTGCCATAACGCAGCCGGCGTGGACCGCTGCCGTTCGCCGCGACGGTGCCCCCGGCCGTCGCCGCCGGCGGCGCGTCGAGTGCCAGCTGCTGACCGGGCAGCCGGTGCAACTCGGCCATCGGCGTGCCGGCCCGGACCACGGTGATCAGGTCACCGGCCGCGTGCTCGACGATCCCGGTGAGCCGCCGGGTGTCGATGATCAGGTCCAGCTCGCGCGGGGGTGGGCCCTGCTGGATCCGGGTGCCGCCGCCGCGGATCACCACGCTGAGATCCCGGGCCGCGGTGATCAGCGCGGACGCCTCCTCGGTCGACGCCGGCGCCGCCACCAGCCGGGCCCGCACACCCCCGACCACGTCGTCGTCGCCGGCCTCGGTGGTCAGATCGTCCAGCCCGCTCATCAGAAGATCTCCGCCACGCCGGCCCGCTGCAGCGGATGGGCGCCCTGACGCCGGCCGGGCCGCTCGCCGCACAGGCGCGGGGTGGGGAAGACCTTGCCCGGATTGGCCAGCCCGTCCGGGTCGAAGGCACACCTGACCAGCTGCATGGTGTCCAGATCGTCGTCGGTGAACATGCGGGGCATGTAGCGCGCCTTGTCCACCCCGACCCCGTGCTCGCCGGTGATCGAGCCGCCGAACTCGATGCACAGGTCGAGAATGGCCCCGGAGACGGTCTCGGCCCGGCCGGCCTCGCCCGGCACCGCGTCGTCGAAGAGGACCAGCGGATGCAGGTTGCCGTCACCGGCGTGGAAGACGTTGGCGACCCGCACCCCGTGAGTGGTGGCCACCTCGTTGATGCGGCGCAGCACCTCGGGCAGCGCGGTCCGGGGGATCACCCCGTCCTGCACGATGTAGTCGGGGCTGATCCGCCCGACCGCCGCGAACGCCGACTTGCGCCCCCGCCAGATCAGCGCCCGCTCCGCGTCGTCGGCGGCCACCCGGACCTCGAAGGCGCCATGCTCCGAGCACAGTCGCGTGACCTGCTCGAACTGGGCCTCGACCTCGGCCGCCGGCCCGTCCAGCTCGACCACCAGGACGGCGCCCGCGCCGCTCGGGTAACCGCAGTGGACGGCCGACTCGGCGGCCTCGATGGACAGGGCGTCCATCATCTCGATCGCGGCCGGGACCACCCCGGCCGCGATGATCGCCGAGGTGGCGGCCCCGGCCTGGTCGGTGCCGTGAAAGGCGGCGAGCAGGGTCCGGACGGTCTGCGGCAGCCTGGTCAGCCGGACCGTGACCTCGGTGGCGATGCCGAGCGTGCCCTCCGAGCCGACGAACGCGCCGAGCAGGTCGTAACCGGGGGTGTCCGGCGCGGGCCCGCCGAGCCGGACCAGGTCGCCGTCGGGGGTGACCATCTCGATGCCGGTGACGTGGTTGGTGGTGAATCCGTATTTCAGGCAGTGGGCACCGCCGGAGTTCTCCGCGACGTTGCCACCGATCGAGCAGATCTGCTGGCTGGACGGATCGGGCGCGTAGTAATACCCGAAATCCCGGACCGCCTCGCTGACCTGCAGATTGATCACGCCGGGCTGCACCACGGCACGCTCGTCGGCGGGATCGAGCGACACGACCGACCGCAGTTGGGAGGTGACGATCAGGACCCCGTCGGCGTGTGGCAGCGCTCCACCGGACAGGCCGGTGCCGGAGCCCCGGGCCACGAACGGCACCCCCGCCTCGGCACAGGCACGGACGACCGCTGCGGTCTCGGCGGAACTGCGTGGCAGGGCGACGAGCGCGGGGACGACCCGATAGTGCGCGAGGCCGTCACACTCGTACGTCCGAAGTTGTTGCCTGTCGGTCAGCACCTGCTCCGGGCCCAGCCCGGACCGCAGACGTGCGGCCAGCGCATCGATGACGCTCATCGTGGACCTCCTCGGCGACGTTGCCTACCGGCCACGCTAAACCGGAACGCCGCCCAGCGCGACGGGGACGCTTCCGCCTGTGGATGAGCCGCGGCCTGTGGATGGCCGACGAGCCGGCCGGGCTGGTCTGGCAGGATGGCCGGATGTTCACGACCGCCAGAACCCTCCGTGCCGCCGTGGGCGCAGCCTGCGCCCTGGTGTTGGCGGCCGGGTGCAGCTCCGACGACGGCGACGGTGACGCGCCGGACGCCGGTCTGGTCACCGTCACCACGATGCGCGGGGCCTTCCTGCAGCCGGCCGAGATCGGGCCGTCCTGGTCCGCTCCGCAGGAGAGCGCCGCGCCGACCCGCCTGGTCAGCTTCTGCGGTGGCACGACCGCGCCGCCGGAGATCCCGCCGGGCGCCGAGGTGGTCTCGTCGAACGCCGCCGACGAAGGGGAGAAGGGCGCGCAGACCCTGCAGCAGTCGGCGCTGGTCTACGCCGACGCGGCCAGCGCCGAGGCCGGGCAGTCACTGCTGCGCGCGGTCGCCGACCAGTGCGTGGCCAAGGTCGACGTGCCGGCCACGGTGACCGCGGACCGCAACGAGCCCGCCTACACCGAGACGGTCGAGATCCGCGAGCTGGACGAGGGCGGCTGGTCCGGGTTCGTGATCGTCCGGCACAAGCTGTACGACGCCGAGCACCCGGGCACCGCCGACACCGCGGTGGCCGTTCTGCGTACCCGCAATGTGGTGCTTGTGGACAGCTACGCGGTCTATCGCCTGGACAACTCGTCGCCGTCGCCGTCCTTCGACGCCGACTGGCAGCGCCTGATCGGCTCGGTCGTGCAGCGCGTGAGTTAGCGCCTGGGATGGACAGCTCGACGATCGTCGTCTAATGTTCGCGGTGCGCCGTTGCGAGTTCTTCCCCCGTGGAATTCGCAGCGGCGCTCTTATTTTCCGCCGTGAACCGTCCCGGCGACCCCCTCCCACGACGCGATCAGTGGCCGTGTGCGCGTTACTGCTCGGAGAGAGCGCATACCGCTCAGTGATGGGCGGACCTCTGTGGAAAAAGCCACGGCACGGTTAATTTTTCAGCCCTCCCGTGCTTAGCCTTACGAATCCCAGGGCAGGAAGTGGTATCCACCACGGATTCGTCGCCGAAGGCCGGAGGTAGGGCATGAAGTTCGTGTACGACTTCTCTGAGGGCAACAAGGACCTGAAAGATCTGCTGGGCGGCAAGGGCGCCAATCTCGCGGAGATGACCAATCTGGGCCTGCCCGTGCCTCCCGGTTTCACCATCACCACCGAGGCGTGCCAGCGGTTCCTGCGTCAGGGCACGCACGCCGACGGCCTGACCGCCGAGATCGACGAGCATCTGGCCGCTCTGGAGTCCGCGATGGGCCGTGAGCTCGGCGACCCGGCCGATCCGCTGCTGGTGTCGGTGCGGTCGGGGGCCAAGTTCTCGATGCCCGGCATGATGGAGACCGTTCTCAACGTGGGTCTCAACGACGCCTCGGTGGATGGGCTGTCGCGGCAGGCGGGTGGCAACGACCGGTTCGCCTGGGACTCGTACCGGCGCCTGATCCAGATGTTCGGCAAGACCGTCTGCGAGGTGCCCGGCCACGAGTTCGAGGACGCGCTGCACGAGGCGAAGACGGCCAAGGGCGTCACCGATGACGTCGACCTGGACGCCGGCGATCTGCGGGCGCTGGTCACCGCGTACAAGAAGGTGTTCGTCAAGCACACCGGCCACGACTTCCCGCAGGATCCCCGCGAACAGCTCGACCAGGCGGTGGAGGCGGTCTTCCGGTCGTGGAACGCCGACCGCGCGATCCTCTACCGCCGCCAGGAGCGTATTCCGGCCGACCTGGGCACGGCCGTCAACGTGGTCGCCATGGTCTTCGGCAACCTGGGCGCCGACTCCGGCACCGGTGTCGCGTTCACCCGCGATCCGGCCACCGGTGAGCAGGGCGTCTACGGCGACTACCTGTCCAACGCGCAGGGCGAGGACGTGGTCGCCGGGATCCGTAACACGCTGTCGCTGGCCGATCTGGAACGGCTGGACAAGCGGTCGTACGACGAACTGATGCAGATCATGGCCACCTTGGAGGGCCACTACCGCGATCTGTGCGACATCGAGTTCACCATCGAGCGTGGCAAGCTCTGGATGTTGCAGACCCGGGTCGGGAAACGGACCGCGGCCGCCGCGTTCACCATCGCCGCGCAGCTGGTCGACGAGGGCGTGATCGATCTGGACGAGGCGCTCACCCGGGTCACCGGCGGGCAGCTAGCCCAGCTGATGTTCCCCCGTTTCGACCTGTCCGGCGATCCGGAGTCGCTGACCCGGGGCATCGGCGCGTCGCCCGGTGCGGCGTTCGGTGAGGTGGTCTTCACCTCGCGGCGGGCTGTCGAGGTCGCCGCCGAGGGCCGGCCGGTGATCCTGGTGCGGCGGGAGACCAACCCGGACGACCTGCCCGGCATGATCGCCGCGAACGGCATCCTGACCAGCCGGGGCGGCAAGACCTCGCACGCCGCGGTGGTGGCCCGCGGCATGGGCAAGACGTGTGTCTGCGGCGCCGACCGGATGGAGGTCTCGGCGGCGTCGTTCGCGATCGGCTCGCACATCGTTCGCGAGGGCGACACGATCTCCGTCGACGGCACCACCGGGCGGGTCTATCTCGGCGAGGTGCCGGTGCGGCCCAGCGAGGTGGTGCAGTACTTCGAGGGCGATCTGGACCCCGCGCGGGCCAACGATCCGCTGGTCGCGGCGGTGCACCGGATCCTCACCCACGCCGACGCCACCCGTCGTCTGCGGGTGCGCACCAACGCCGACACCGGTGCCGACGCGGCCCGCGCCCGCCGGTTCGGCGCTCAGGGCATCGGCCTGTGCCGGACCGAGCACATGTTCCTCGGTGACCGCCGGGAACTCGTCGAGCGTCTGATTCTTGCGCGCAGCGATGCCGAACGTGCCGAGGCGCTGTCCGCTCTCCAGCCGCTGCAGCGCGCCGATTTCCTGGAGATCTTCCGGGAGATGAACGGGCTGCCGGTCACCGTCCGGCTGATCGACCCGCCGTTGCACGAGTTCCTGCCGTCGCTGGAGGAACTCGCGGTCAAAGTGGCCGTCCAGCAGGAACACGGCGAGCCGGACGAGAAGGACGAACAGTTGCTGGCCGCGGTCCGCCGGATGCACGAGCAGAATCCGATGCTGGGGCTGCGCGGCGTACGTCTCGGCCTGGTCATTCCGGGTCTCTTCGCGATGCAGGTCCGGGCCATCGCCGAGGCCGCCGTGGCCCTCGCCGCCGAGGGCGGCAATCCGCGTCCGGAGATCATGGTCCCGCTGGTGGGCGCCGTGCAGGAATTGGAAACGGTGCGCGCCGAGGCGGAAAGAATCATCGCCGAGGTGGTCGGTTCCGCGAATGTCCGGATCCTCATCGGCACCATGATCGAGGTGCCGCGTGCCGCCCTGACCGCCGGCCAGATCGCCGAGGCCGCCGAGTTCTTCTCCTTCGGCACCAACGACCTCACTCAGATGGGCTGGGGTTTCTCCCGCGACGACGTGGAGGGCGCGTTCTTCTGGCGCTATCTGGAACTCGGCATCTTCGGCATCTCACCCTTCGAGTCGATCGACGCCGACGGTGTCGGCCGCCTGGTCCGCATCGCCACCGACGAGGGTCGCGCCGCCCGCCCCGACCTGAAACTGGGCGTCTGCGGCGAGCATGGCGGCGACCCGGATTCCGTTCACTTCTTTCATCGGGTCGGTCTGGATTACGTCTCCTGCTCACCGTTCCGCGTGCCGATCGCCCGCCTGGAGGCCGGCCGTGCCGCGGTGACCGCAGAAGGCTCCGACCACCGCTGACGGTCCGGCGGGCCGGTGGCGGTTCGCCGCGGCCCGCCGTTCCTCAACCCATGATTCGGTACGGAACGGGCAGCCCCGCCGAAATCCACGGCATCCGTGGCAGCCGCGCGAGGTCTGCGGCCCCACCGGACCGTGCCGCGACCGCCGGGCGTGAGCGTCACCTCACCGTCACCCCACCGGCCCGCCGCGCGTCCCCGTTCGTGTGCCGATTTACGGCTCGAATCGAGCCGTAAATCGGCACATGTCCTGACCCCGGCCACGGAAGCTGTCTAGCGTCCGAGGTGACGGAGTCAACGACGACGATGGAGCTGCCATGACGTCCCGCCTCAACCCGTATCTGTCCTTCGACGGCCAGGCTCGCGAAGCCGTCGAGTTCTACCGGTCGGTCCTCGGTGGCGATCTGAAGATCAACACGTTCGGCGAGTTCGGTGCGCCCGAACCGGCCGCCCGGGACCTGGTGATGCACGCCCAGCTGGACACCCCGGAGGGCTACACGCTGATGGCGTCGGACACGCCTCCCGGGATGGACTACAAGCCGGGCGAGAACATCACGGTCAGCCTGAGCGGTGACGACGGCGCCCTGCTGCGCGGTTACTGGGAGGGGCTGTCCGCGGGCGCCGAGATCCGGGTGCCGTTGGAGAAGCAGATGTGGGGTGACGAGTTCGGGCAGCTGGTCGACCGGTTCGGCATCTCCTGGATGGTCAATATCAGCTGACGCTTCACCCGGCGCCCGGTTCTAGAGCGCCCGGTTCCAGAGCGCCCGGTTCCGGGGTGCCCGATTCCAGGGCGTCGCGGACCGGGCGGAGGGCGGCCAGTGCCTTGGGCAGGCCGTCCTCCCACAGCTCCGGCCATTCCGAGTCGGCGCCGGTGATCCGGTCGAGGGCGCGCAGCGCGAGGTCCGGCAGATCGTCCGGAAGCTCCAGGGTGCCGCCGCCGGTCAGGAAATCCGGCGCGTACGGCGTGGTCAGCGCGCTGCCGCCGGGCTGCAGCGAGGCGATGACGGCCGCCGCGGCGATGGCCCGCTCGGCGGGGCCGCTGTCCAGATACGCGCTCTCGTGCAGCACTTCGCCGAGTGTCTCCCGGATCAGGGCGACACGCCGCTCGGGCTTGGTGTCCTGAAGGTCCCCACTCCAGTCGGCGGCGGTGTCGTTGTCGAACGGCCCGAAATCCCAGGCGCCCATTCGTGTCCCTCCGGTGGCTTCCGGGCGTTTGTGCCCACGAAATGATCACACATCGGTGGATCCGGATCATTCGGTGCCACACCTCCCCGCGTTGACGTGACTGTGAACACGGAGTGCTCATAAGCACGTCCTTACTTTCCGTGTCGTTCATCCGACGCCAGTGGGCAGTCCGCTTTGTGCGACGTTTCCGAATTGTCGACGGAATGGTGACTCGACGGCACAAAATCCGGGCCGATTTGTCGAGAAACGTCGATCTTGGTCGGGGGGTTCTGATGTGGCGGCCAACACGTACGGCATTCCTCGGGGTGACTCTGCGAACAATGAGCTGCATAGAATCGCGGCTGATCAGCAATCGGAGCCAGGGGGCTCGTATGCCGCGACGCGGCGACGATGGAGCCGAGGGGGAGAACTACGTGACCATCGACCGGCCGGTCCGGGACTGGCAGGGACTGCTAATTCCGGATCCAGGGGTGTACACGCTGGATGAAGCTCACAAACGCATCGGTTTTGTGGCGCAGCACATGATGGTCAGCCCGGTTCGCGGAGAATTCGCGAAAGGAACGGCGACGATCGTGGTGGCCGAGGATCCACTGCGATCGTCGATCAGTGCGTCCATTCGTGCGGACAGCATCAACACGCACAATCCGGAACGGGACGCGCATCTGTCCAGTCCGGATTTCCTGGACGTCACCCGATTTCCGACGCTTGAGTACCGCAGCACCGGGATCACCTGGGAGGCGGACAACGACCCGATCTTCAACTGGGCGCGGCTGCGGAACAACCCGCTCAGCCGTCGCGGCACGGTCGCGGATCTGCCGCCCGCCGCCACCCGGGCCTCCGGCCGCTTCGTGATCAACGGGCACCTGACGGTTCGTGACGTCACCCGGCCGGTGTCGATGAACATGGAGTTCGGTGGGGCCCGGCGTGACCCGTACGACCGGGACATCTTCGGTTTCAGCGCCTCCGCCGAACTCGACCGCGAGTCCTTCGGCCTGGTCTGGAACGTCGCCCTGGAAGCCGGCGGCGTCCTGGTCGGCAAAAAGATCCGCATCGAGATCGCCGGCGAGGCCATCCGCGAATCCTGACCGTCCAGGCGCGGGAGGCCGGCCCGGACGGGAAATCGGCCAGGATCGGGAAACCGGACCCGGATCGGGAAACCGGCCTAGGAGCGGGAGGCGGACCCAGAAGCGGGAGGCCGGTCCAGGAGCGGAAGGCCGGCCCAGGAGTGGACGGGCTCGGCCGGAAGGGCAGCCCGCGTCGAGAAGAGCGGACCACCCGCCGGCCGGCCCAGGGGGAGCGGCCGCCCGCGGTCAGAGGTCAGTACTCATAGGCGCCCGGATCGTCGTCGAAGTCGGGCTCCGGCGGCAACGGAATGGAATTCAGGTCGTCGTCCGGGCTGACCACGGCGGGACGCGATCGTGGCGAGGCCGACCGCGTGGCCTTCGCCTCCGGACGGCCGGCGGCGGAGGCCTCATCGGCGGCCGAGCCCGCCGATGGCGAAGGCGCCCGGCCCGGGGAGGAAGTGCCCGGGGAAGAAGTGCCCGGGGAGGAAGTGCCCGCGGAGGAAGCGCCCGGGGAGGAAGCTCCCGGGGAGGAAGCGACCCCAGAAGAGGAGCCCGCGGAGAACAACGCGGCGTCCGCGGAAAGAGCGTCCGCCGAGGTGCCCGCCTCGGCGGAACCGGCGACCGCGGCCAGCACCTGGTCGCCGAACTTGGTCAGCTTGCTCTGGCCCACCCCGCTCACCGTGCCCAGCTCGGCCAGGGTCTTCGGGGCCAGCGCCGCGATCGCCCGCAGCGTGGCGTCGTGGAAGATTACGTAAGCCGGGACGCTCTGCTCCTTGGCGGTGGCGCCCCGCCAGGCCCGCAGCCGCTCGAACAGGTCGGCGGCGGCCGGCGACAGATCGGCCGGGGGAGCGGTGGCCGCGGCGGTCCGCCCGGTGGACTTGGCGGCGGTCCGGGGTGCCGGCACCTCCCGGCGCATCATCACCTTCCGCTCGCCCTTGAGGATCTCGCTGCTGCGCGGGGTGAGGGCGATCGTCCCGTACTCACCCTCGACCGCCAGGAACCCGCCGGCGAGCAGTTGCCGCACCACGCCGCGCCACTCCACCTCCTTGAGGTCCGCGCCGATCCCGAACACCGACAGCTCGTCGTGCCGGAACCGGCTGACCTTGTCGGTCCGCTTGCCGAGCAGGATGTCGATGGACTGCCCGGCCCCGAACTTCTGCCCCCGCTCCTTCTGCAGGCGGAACACCGTGGACAGCAGTTTCTGCGCGGGCACCGTCCCGTCCCAGGAGGACGGCGGGCTCAGGCAGGTGTCGCAGTTGCCGCAGGTCTCGGCGGCGGTCTGGCCGAAGTAGGAGAGGATCTGCGCCCGCCGGCAGGTGACGCTCTCGCACAGGGCCAGCATCGCCTCCAGATGCTGGGCGGCGTTGCGCCGGAACGCGAGATCCCCGTCCGAGCTCTCGATCATCTTGCGCTGCTGCATGACGTCCTGCAGCCCGTACGCCAGCCAGGCGGTGGACGGCTGCCCGTCCCGCCCGGCGCGCCCGGTCTCCTGGTAGTAGCCCTCCAGCGATTTCGGCAGGTCGAGGTGGGCCACGAACCGCACGTCGGGTTTGTCGATGCCCATGCCGAACGCGATGGTCGCCACCATCACCAGGCCGTCCTCGCGCAGGAAGCGGGACTGGTTGGTGAACCGGGTCCGCGCGTCGAGGCCGGCGTGGTACGGCAGGGCGGGGATCCCGTTCTGGCTGAGGAACTCGGCGTGTTTCTCCACCGAGGCCCGGGACAGGCAGTAGACGATGCCGGAGTCGCCGGGGTGCTCGGTGCGCAGCAGGTCGAGCAGCTGACGGGACGGGCTGTTCTTACCGACGATGCGGTACTGGATGTTGGGGCGGTCGAAGCTGGCGGTGAAGTGCCGCGCGCCGGTCAGCTGCAGCCGGGTGGCGATCTCGTCGCGGGTGGCCGGGGTGGCGGTGGCGGTCAGCGCGATCCGTGGCACGTCCGGCCAGCGCTCGTGCAGCATCGACAGGGCCAGATAGTCGGGCCGGAAGTCGTGCCCCCACTGCGCCACGCAGTGCGCCTCGTCGATCGCGAACAGGCTGATCGTGCCCCGGTCGAGCAGACGCTGCACCCCGGGGGTGCCCAGGCCCTCGGGTGCGACGTAGAGCAGGTCCAGCTCGCCGGCCAGGAACTCGGCCTCCACCACCCGCCGCTCGTCCAGATCCTGCGACGAGTTCAGGAAGTTGGCCCGCACACCCAGGGTGCGCAGCGCGTCCACCTGGTCCTGCATCAGCGCGATCAGCGGCGACACCACCACACCGGTGCCGGGGCGGACCAGTGCCGGGATCTGATAGCACAGCGACTTGCCGCCACCGGTCGGCATCAGCACCAGCGCGTCACCGCCGGCGATCACGTGCTCGACGATGTCGCCCTGCTGACCACGGAACGACGGATAGCCGAAGACACGGTTGAGAGCGTCGGTGGCACTGGACACGGAGATCGGAGGGGCGTCAGTCACCCCGCGAAGTCTAGAGAGCCGAACCGAAGATCGGATTCACCCTGTGGATGACGGGAGTCCGACCAGGTCGAGGATCCTGCGGGCCGGCGTTCCGGGCCCGGCGATCAGGGTCAGCGGAGCCTTCCCGGCCAGGTGCTGGGCGGCCACCTCGTGCAGGGCGGCCACCCCGGCACTGGCCAGATGGGCGATTCCGGACAGGTCGACGGTCATCGGCACGGTGCCGCCACGACTGCGGCGCAACAACTCGGTGCGTACGTCCGGTGCCGTCTCGGCGTCCAGGGGGCCCGTCACGCGTACCCGGGCCTCGTCGTCGTTGATCTCGGTGATCGTCGCCGCGCCGTCCCGCGACCGCTCCGGCGCCGGCCTCTCCACCCCGGGCAGCAGCCGGGCCGGCCGCAGCAGCGGATGCCGCACCGTCGCCACCGTGCCGACCCCGCCCGGCTCGACCCGCAGGCTCTGCACCAGCTGGGCGGTCAGCGCCAGCCCGCGCCCGCGCGTCTCCCGCCGCTCCGGCACCCGCCAGCCGCCGTGATCGGTAACGGTCGCCTCGACCAGACCGGACGCCAGCAGCCGCATCCGGATCTCCACCACGTCCCGCCCGAACACCCCGCCGAACGCGTGCTCGATAGCGTTGGTGGCCAGCTCACCGACGGCATGCTGCAGCACGAACACGTCGTTCTCGGCGGCCCCGGCGGCGGCCAGCCAGGCGGCCATCTCACCGCGGGCGCCCCGCAGCGCGGCCGGCTGCGCCGGAAGATCGAGGACCAGCTCCGGTACGGCCGGAACCCGCTGAGCCGCCAGCAGAGTGATGTCGTCGGCGTGCCCACCCGCACGGACCAGCAGCTCCAGCGTCTGCGTGCAGACCCGCTCGGCAGCGGTCGCCGACGGGTCACGCAGCGCCCGCCCGGCCGCCGCGTCCGCCGCCACCTGGGCGAACTCGGCCTCCGGATCAGCCGCCGCACCGGGCCGTTCCAGAATGCCGTCGGTGTAGAGCAGCAGCGTCTCCCCGGGACCGAGCCGGGCCGTGCGCACCGGGAAGGAGCCGCCGGTGCCGAGCGGTGACCCACGCGTACCGGCAAGGAATCGGGCCTTTCCGGAGACCGGGATCACCAACGGCGCCGGATGGCCCGCCGTGCAGTAGGACAGCTCGCCGCTGCCCGGATCAAGAACGGACAGACAGACCGTTGCTGCGTACGCCGCCCGCACCCGCCCCGCCAGCCGGTCCGCAGCGGCCAGCGCCTCGCCGATGGTGGCCCCGGCGTCGAGTCGCTCCTGAAGCACCGCCCGCAGCTGGCCCATCACCCCGGAGGCGGTCACCCCGTGCCCCACCACGTCCCCGGTGACCAGCGCGATCCGCCCGTCCGGAGTGGTCACCGCGTCGAACCAGTCGCCCCCGGCCCGGGTATCCGAATCGGCCAGCAGATAGCCGGCCGCCACCTGCAACCCGGGCAGCACCGGAAGCCCGGCCGGCAACAGCTCCCGCTGCAGCGCGTCGATCACCGTCCGGCTCTGCTCCCACCGCCGGCGCAGCCGCTCCGCCTCCGCCTCGGCCGCCTGCCGGTCCCGGGCCAGGGCGGTCACGTCGAACGCCGCCCCGACCACCCCACGCAACCGGCCGTCGGCATACCGCCACGGCACGATGGTGAAGGTGGCGAACATCTCGTGCACCGACCCGTCCGGCTGATCCAGATGGGCCCGCCACTGTCGGCCACTGACCGGCTTACCCGTCCGGAACACCTCGTAGTAGGCGTCCACGAACTGCTGACCGGCCAGATCGCTGATCACCTCACGGATCGGCCGGCCCAGCACGGCCCGCCCCGGCAGCACCGCCCGGGTCGCCGCGTTGCACGCCACCAGCAGCAGGTCCGGGCCCTCGCACACGGCGACGATGAAGGGCAGCTGATCGACGGCGGCGATCATCGCCGCCAGATCGCCGGCCTCCGGTATGTCCACTCCCGTCACCATGCCATCGTGCCGGACCCACCGCTAGAAGGCTCCGGACGTCACTCGGCCAGGGGGAGGTCGATGGTGTGCGCGGTGTGCGAGGCCTTCACGCTCAGGTACCGCACGTTGGCCGCCGACAGGTGCACCCCGGTCGGGATCCGCTGCGTCACGTCGATCCCCAGCTCGGCCAGCTGACCGGCCTTGTCCGGGTTGTTGCTGAGCAGCCGCACCCGGTCCACACCGATGCCGAGCAGCATCTGCGCGGCCGCGGTGTAGTCCCGCTCGTCCTCACCCCGGCCCAGCGCCACGTTCGCCTGATAGGTGTCCAGTCCGTCGTCCTGCAGCGCGTAGGCGTCCAGCTTCGCGTACAGGCCGATACCCCGGCCCTCCTGCCGCAGGTAGAGCAGGAAACCACCCTGCTCGGCGATCCGCTCCACCGCCTCCCGCAGCTGCGGCCCGCAGTCGCAGCGCTGACTGCCGAACACGTCCCCGGTCAGGCACTCGCTGTGCGGCCGGACCAGCGGCGCCCGGCCACCGGCCGCCGACTTGGTCAGCGCCCGTTGCCAGTCACCCAGCCCGAGCGCGAGATGCTCCTTGCCATCGTCGAGCCCGTCGAACGTCATCACCCGCGCCGTCGTGGCGTAGCCGTCCGGGAAACGCAACGGCACGGTCACCTGCCGCCGGATGGTGGCCTTGGTGACTACCGTGACTGCCGGGGCTTCGAACATCGGTCCTCCTCATTGGTTCCCGCCTGACTCGGCGTACCCGCTGATGCACTGCCCGGAGATCGGCCCCCGCACACAGGGAATATGGTGGGGGCCGATCGCGGGAGGAATCATCGGTGGCTGAGCGTCCTTACATCCTGCTGAGTTGTGGCATATCCATCGACGGTTATCTCGACGATGCCACGGCGGAGCGTCTGCTCCTGTCGAACGAGGCGGACTTCGACCGGGTCGACGCGGTCCGCGCGCGATGCGACGCGATCCTGGTCGGCGCCGGCACCATCCGTCAGGACAATCCGCGGCTGCTGATCCGTTCCGCCGAGCGCCGCGCCGCCCGGATCGCCCGGGGTGAGTCTCCCGACCCGGTCAAGGTCACCGTCACCGGGCGCTGCGACCTCGACCCGGAGGCGTCGTTCTTCACCGCCGGCGAGGCCGGGAAGCTCGTCTACTGCGCCACGCCGTCCGTCGCCGAGGCCCGTGAGCGTCTCGACGGCCGGGCCACCGTGGTCGACGGCGGTGATCCGGTCGACGTGCGCCTGGTCGCCACCGACCTGGCCGCGCGAGGGGTGCGCAGGCTGATGGTCGAGGGCGGCGGGCACATGCACACCCAGTTCCTCACCGCCGGGCTCGCCGACGAGCTGCACCTGGTGGTCGCCCCGTTCTTCGTCGGCGACTCGCGGGCCCCGCGGTTCGTCCACGACGGGAGGTTCCCCTGGGGGCCCGGCAACCGGGCCGGTCTCGCGGAGATCCGCCAGATCGGTGACGTGGTGCTGCTGCGCTACGCCCTGTCCGATCGGTTCGACGGTCAAGCCGCGACACCACCGGAGTAGGCGGGCTGCCGCACCGGCAACGGCACGACGATCGCCTGCGGGGCCGTTGCCGGTGCCGCGACCACCATCTGCGGGGCTGCCGGCTCCATCGCGGCGACCACCTGCGGGAGCACCGGCTGCGCCGCGATGACCGTCTGCGGGGCTGCCATCCGCGGGGCTGCCGCCTGCGGGGCTGCCGTCCCGGGGCGCGGGTCCTTCTCGGCGCGGCGGTTCGCGACCAGCCGGACCACCAGGATCGCGGCGCCCGGAGCGGCCGCCACGAAGGCCAGGATCCCGTAGGCCACCGCGATCGTCAGACCCTGTGCGGCGCTCAGCCCGGCGGCGCCGAACGCCCAGGCCATCACACCCTCACGCGGCCCCCAGCCACCCACGTTGACCGGCAGGCCCATCGCGATCAGCGCCAGCAGCAGCAGCGGGGCCAGCTCCAGGACGGTCGCCACGCTGCCGGCCGCCTTCGCCGCCACCAGGAACGTCGCCAGATGCCCGGCCAGCACCGCCGCCGACGCCAGCAGCACACCCGGCCCGCTGCGCCGCGACAGCAGACCCGAACGGATCTCCGCCAGCCCGGTCCGGGCCGCGCCCGCCACCTTCGACCGCCCGCCGCGCAGCTTGCGCATCACCAGGCAGACCAGCACGCCGGCCGCCGCGACACCCGCGGTCGTCGCCGCGACCACCGGCCCGTGCGCCGTCAGCAGATCAAGGACCGGCGACGGTACGGTCACCAGCACCGCTGCCCCGACCAGCAGCAGAACGAGCTGCCCCGCCGTACGCTCCAGCACCACCGCCCGCACACCGCGGCCCAGATCGCCCTCACCCTTGCCGTGGCGCACCGCCCGGCCGACGTCACCGAGAATCCCGCCGGGCAGCGCCGCGTTCAGGAACAGCGCCTGGTAGTAGTCGGCCGTCGCGTCCCGCAGCGACAGCCGCATGCCCAGGCCGCGCGCCACCAGGCACCACCGCCACGCGCTCAGCACCGTCGTCGCGGCGCCGATCCCCAGCGCCGCCAGCAGGGCACCCGTGTCCAGCACCCGCAGCCCGTCGACAAACGCGCCGGTCCCGAGGCGCCAGAGCACCAGCGCCAGGATCGCGGCGCCACCCAGCAGTCGCAGCCAGGCCCAGATCGATCGGTTCACGTCCGTAGTCCCCTCGTCGCTTTCGAGGACTAATACGCCTGGCTCACGGCCCAGGGTTCACTCGAAGATCGCTAAAACATCCTTGTGACCCACAGAAACATGCGGAAGTGAACCCAGACGGCGCTCCAGGTAGTCGTCGAGTGCCAGGTCAGGGCGCTCCTCCCGGGCCGCGCCGACCCAGCCGCGCAACCACTCGGCGGTCAGCTCCGGGCTGGCCGGCCCGAGACGCCAGGCACTCGGCCGGACGGTCACCCGGGCCCCCCGCTCCTGGAAAGCGGCCGCCGCGACGGCCGGGGCGTCCGGCCCCAGCAGGCGGCGCCCCTCGATCTCGCGCCGCTGGTGGGTGTTGAACGCGGCCTCCACCTCGGTGTCGAGCGGGTCGTCCGGGGCCAGCCGCACCTCGCCGGTCACCGACAGGGTGAACAGCACCGCCACCCCCGCCTCCGCGCACACCCCGGCCAGCCGGTGCACCTCCTCGGCGGTGAGCAGGTCCAGCAGCGCCGAACAGGTGATCAGATCGGTGCCGGCCAGATCAGCCGGGGTCAGATCGGCGACGTCCATCCGCTGGGTGCTCACCGTCACACCTGGTGGCATCCCGGCGGCCGCCCGGTCCAGCAGCTCCGGGTCGCGATCCGTCATGATCCAGTGCTGGCCGTCGCCCAGGTGCGGGGACAGCCAGCGGCCCAGCGAACCCGTGCCGCACCCCAGGTCCCGCACCGTCCGGACCCCGGCCGGCAGCCGCTCGACCAACTCCATCGATCGGGCCGCCGCGTCGGCCGGCTCCCGCAGGCTCAGCCAGGTGGCGCTGAATTCGCCCCCGGTATCGCCCGGTGCCGCCTCTCCCCGGCCGGCCGGGCCGGCTCCGGGAAGCGTCCCGCCCTGCCGCCCGGTCCCGGTGACCAGGGCGTCCGCGCCTTCGATCGTGCTGTGCGCCTCGGTCATGTGTGCCTCCTCGGCTTACATCGCCTGTAATCGGGTTATCGCGGTACGCCGCGTCAAGGGTTCACGATTTCGCGGGTGTGTTCTCCAGAACATCCCGCAACCGCCGGGCGGTCTCGTCCCACCCGGTCAGCGTCCGCCGCCGGGCCATCGCGCTTGCCCGCCAGCGCTCCCGCAGCGCGGGATCGGTCAGCCAGGCACGCAGGACATCGGCCAGGGCCCGCGGGTCGTCCGGCGGAATCAGCCGCCCGGGGATCCCGCCATCGTCCGCGTTCCCCGTGGTACCGCCGGCCGTGTTCTCGCCCGTAGCACCGACCGTACCGTCGACCGTGTTCCCGATCGCGTTCCCCGGCGCGCTGCCGGCCACCCTCCCAGGCATGCTGCCGGACAGGGTCTCGTCCGCATCGCCGGGCGGGTTTCCGGGATCGCCGCCGGATGCGCCGTCAGGGCCGCTTCCGGGCGTGTCTCCGGGCGCTCGGCCGAGTGCCTCCGGGACGCCGCCGACGTCGCTGGCCACCACCGGGATGCCGCGGGCCAGGGCCTCGGTGACCACCATGCCGTAGGTCTCGGCCCGTGACGGCAGGACGAAAAGATCCGCGTTCGCGTACGCGTCGTCCAGCGCACTCCCGGCCAGCGCTCCCACGAACCGGACGCTGCGACCCGCCGCCTCCTCATCCTCATCCTCCTCGGGCGAGGCTTCCCGCTCCTCGGGCGAGGCTTCCCGCCAGCCGGCGTGATCCGGCGTACAAGTCGCGTCCGGCCATAGCGGTGGCGTCTCGGCCAGGAGCAGAGTTGCCGGTGGGGCCAGATCCAGCTGGGGGCCGTTCGGCGGGGAGGTTTCCGGCGAGGCGTGGTTCAACGAGGGGTGGCTCAACCAGGCTTGATTCAGCGGGGAGATGTCCAGTGGGGGGATGCGGCCGGCACCGGCGACGGTGCAGGTCCATGACAGGTCGGGGAGGAGGCTCAATGCGGCCAACAGCACGTCCTGGCCTTTGCGGTGGGTCAGCGACGCGACGTTGAGGAGGCGGTGACCGCTGGGGGAGGGCGCGGCAGGCGGGGCCGGGGCGACTCCCGGGGGGATCGCGTGGACGCCGGAGACGGCGTGCAGTTCCTCGACGCGGCGGGCCGCCGGGGTGCTGGTGGCGATGACGGTCGCGGCCAGGCTGAGGGTGCGGGACTCCAGGGCGCGGAGTTCGGCGGCGTCATCGGCGGGCAGGCCGGTCTCGTCGCTGAGCGGCAGGTGTACCAGGACGGCCAGGCGCAGACGGTCGGCGTGCGGCTCCAGGACGTCCGGGACACCACCTGCGACGAGGCCGTCGAGCAGCACGATCGCGCCGTCGGGCACGGCTTCGAGGACGTCGGCGAGAGCCTGACGAGCGGTCGGCTCCGGTCGCGGCCAGGCCCCGGGCAGAAGCCGCTCGTGGACCTCGAAACCAGCAGCCGTGTCGTGCCCGCTGGGTGTGCCATGCCCGGCTGGTGAGCCGAGCACGGTGGGCGAGTCATGCCCGGCGGCCGAGCCATGTGCGATGGGCGAGTCATGCCCGGCGGGTGGGCTGAGCGCGATGGGCGCGTCATGCCCGGCGCGCGGGTCATACCCGGCTGGTGAGTCACGCCTGGGCGACCCGTGACCAGCGAGTGAGCCGGTTTCCGGGGATGAGGCGGGGGCGGGGGTTCCGAGACGGCGGAGTACCTCGCGGTCGTAACGGTTGCCGCCGCTCGGTGCTGCCGGGTCGTCGAGACCACCCGGCAGCACCGCGTACAGCGGACGACTCACAGAGCCCGCTCGTAGCTCGCCCATGCGATGTGCGACTCGTGCAGGGTGACCGAGATGCCGGTCAGCCCGGTGGCGCCGGGTCCCAGCTCGCCGGCCTGGGCGCGGACGGCCAGACGGTCGGCGATGATCTTGGCGAGGAACTCGGTGGACGTGTTGACGCCGGAGAACTCGGGGTCGTCGTCCAGGTTGCGGTAGCTGAGCCCGGAGCAGATGGTGTGCAACTGCTCGCTCGCCCGGCCGATGTCGACCACGATGTTGTCGTCGTCCAGCTCCGGACGGCGGAACGTGGCGTCGACGACGAACGTGGCGCCGTGCAGGCGCTGCGCCGGGCCGAACACCTCACCGGAGAAGCTGTGCGCGATCATGATGTGGTCGCGGACGGTGACGCTGAACAAGGGCTCATCTCCTATTTCTCGGTTCGAGGCGGTACTACGGGTACCCGCCCCGGAAAGATCAAATCGGGTAGTCGACGACGTGGCAGAGGGCTTTCAGGCTGCCGTCGGCGAGAGCGGGCAGCACTGTCGGCAGGTCCTCGAACGGGCTGTGCCCGGTGGTCAGCGCGTCGAACCTCGGATCTTTCAGCAGTTCCAGGGCGGTCTGGAAACGCTGGGCGTAGGTCCGGTGGCGTGTCGGGGCGATACCACCGACCTGCGAGCTGCGGATCGTGAGACGCTTCGAGTGGAAGAATTCGCCCAAAGGCACCGAGATGGCGTTGTCTCCGTACCAACTGAGCTCGACGACCGTACCCTCGGATCGAAGAAGTTCCAGGCTCTTCCGGAGCCCGGCCTCGGTGGCGCTGGCGTGGATCACGATGTCCCGATCGCCGGCCGCGTCGTCCGGGTGGGCGAAACCGACGCCCAGTGCCGCCGCCACCTCGGACCGCGCCGGGTCGACGTCGATCAGCTGGACGTCGGTCGCCGGCAGCCCGGCCAGGACCGCGGCCACCGAGGAGCCCACCATGCCTGCGCCGACCACGGTGATCCGGTCGCCGATCTGCGGCGCCGCGTCCCAGACGGCGTTGACCGCGGTCTCCACCGTCCCGGCGAGCACCGCGCGGGCGGCCGGCACCTCGTCCGGCACCACCGTGACACTCGACGCCGGCACCACGTAGTGGGTCTGATGCGGGTACAGGCAGAAGACGGTCCGCCCGATCAGCTCGGGCACTCCCGCCTCGACCACGCCGACGTTGAGGTACCCGTACTTGACCGGCGCCGGGAAGTCGCCCTCCTGGAACGGCGCCCGCATGGCCGCCCACTGGTTCTCCGGAACCCGCCCCTGGAACACCAGAGTCTCCGTGCCGCGGCTCACACCCGAGTGCAGTGTGCGCACCCGAACCTCGCCCTCCGCGGGATCCGTCACCTGCTCGGCGCGTATCTCGCCGGTTCCCGGGCAAGTCAACCAGAACGATTTCGCCAAGGATTCGTCCTTCCACACCTGAACCAAAACTCCCCGTAGAGCGTGTCAATCGGGGACAGCAGCTAGACCCTACGTCCAGGAGGAACGGTGACCATCAGTACCGCCACGACCACGATGAGCCCGTCCAAGGCTCCGCTGGCCGGGTTCGCCGCCCAGCTCCTGCTGCTGGCGGTTCTCGCGCTCACGGTCGGTCTCAGCACGTGGGGGTGGCTCGCCGGGGTGGTTTTCGGGGCGGTGCTGTGCGGGCTGCTGAAGGTGGCGCTGCACCGGGCCGGCATGACCACCATCGGATGGGCAAATTCGGTCACGCTCGGCCGGGCGATCCTCACCGGCGGGGTCACCGCGATGGTCGTCGGCTCGGACGCCCCGGCCCTGCTGATCGTCGCGATCGCCGCCGTGGCGCTGGCCATGGACGGCATCGACGGCCAGGTGGCCCGCCGCACCGGCACCACCACCGCCCTCGGCGCGCGTTTCGACATGGAGGTCGACGCGTTCCTGATCCTGATGCTGAGCGGCGCCGCCGCGATCGAGTACGGCTGGTGGGCGCTCGCCATCGGCGCCTTCCGCTACCTGTTCGTGGCCGCGTCGTGGGCGCTGCCCTGGCTGAACGCCGCGCTGCCGCCGAAGTTCAGCCGCAAGGTGGTCGCCGCCCAGCAGGGTGTGATGCTCGCCGTGGTGGTCAGCGGCCTGCTGCCGGCCGCCGTCGCGGTGTTCGCCCTGGCTGTCGCGCTGGCCAGCCTGACCTGGTCGTTCGGCCGGGACATCGGGTGGCTCTACCAGGCGTCCCGGGTGCGTGCCGTCTGGACCGCGCCGCGCGCGCACGCCCTGGCGGCTCGCTGAATCGGATATAGCCTTCTATGAATGGACCGGAATCTCTTCACCGAGCGGCTCCGGCAGGCGGCTGAGGCGGCACGGCAACTCGCCGCCCCGAGCCTCGTCGAACAGCTGCCTCAACAGTTGACCCTTCTCGTCAGATTCAACATGTCGTACGGCGAACGGCACTTCCCGTCCGACGACGGCCGTGTCGAACGGCTCCCGATCGACACGGCGGCCCACCGGCTGTGGCGCGACGGCCGGGTGCCCGAATGGATCGACGTGGCCGTGACCAGCGAGACCGGCACCGCCACCATCGTCGAGCTGACCTGCTGCGGCCGCTATGCCAGCCCCGGCCGCACCCCGTTCCACGTGGTCGGCCCGGTGCGGCCGCCAGCGGACCGGCGCCCGTTCAGCATCCACCACGACTTCGAGGTCCGCGACGCCGACAGCCTGCACCGCCTGACCGAGATCGCCCACCAGGTCCGGCGGCTGTTCATCGACACCGATCTGGATGTGCCGGTCCCTGCCGGCGTCCGGCTGGTCCGCGACACCCGCTGCCCGCACGGTTCCCTGGCCGCCTATGCCGGCCGGCCCGAGCTGAGCGTCCTGCAGATCGAGGCGCCCGGGCACTTCACCCTGGACGGCTCGCCGATCCCTGCCCTGACCAGCCTGCAGATCAAAGGCCTGCCGTCCCGGCCGTGGGGGATGCGGGCGCTGCCCACCCTGGCGCCGTCGCTGGTCCAGCTTTCCCTGTCGGCGGCGGGCGGCCTGTGGGCCGAGGGGCAGATCCCGATTACGGTACGCGAGATCGAGCTGGCCGGAACCCACCTGGTCATCGGCTCCTCCGGCACCCACCCGCAGCCGTCGCCGGGCCATCGCCCCGCCCCGTCCGCCCAGCCCGCTCCGGATCCGCGGCCTGTGCCGGAGCCTCGCCCCTCGTCGGACGATCTCGCCGCCTCGCCTCCGTTCCGGCTTCCGCCCCGCCTGGACTCGCTGGGCCTGCACTTCTCCGGCGGTCTCCCGGACCTGACCCCGCTGGACGGCCTCCATCAGGTGAAACACCTGTCGTTGCGCGGGACTCCGATCGCGGCCGCACTGGCCGACACCCTGATCACCCGGCTGAGCCCGGCCCGTGTCGACCTGACCCACACCCGCCTCGGCCCGACCGATCTGGATCGCCTGGAGTCGAGCCATCCCGGTGTCGAGCTGCTGCCTCGCCGGGGTCCGCTCCCGCCCTCCGTCTACGAGGGCATCACGATCCCGCTGAGCCAGTCCCTACCCCAGCCACCACACATCATCTGACTCGGGCGAACGACCGCGTGGTGATTTCCGGGGCGCTCCGCGCCGGAAATCACCACACAGCAGTCCGTCCTGTTCCCCACTTCCGGCACGCCCCACAGTCCTCCTCCCAGCCCAGAATCTGGTAGATCTGCCACTCCCCACAGCCTTGCTCTCGGCCGCCTGATTGCTTGCGGTCAATCCCTCGCGCGGGCGACCCGCTCAGCAGAATCTTGGTGTATTTACCACCTTTTCCGGTGATAAAGCCACCAAGATCGGCCAGGGCGGGGCTGGAGGCGGACACTCGCGCGCGGGATTGACCGCGGACGGCCCAGCAGCCGGAAAACTCCTCTGAGTTGTCTTCTGTCCCGTGCCGCGCTCTGGTCGGCCCTCGCCGGGGCGCCGATTCGGTCCCAGATCTCGGAGGATCTGCCACCGGAAAGTGCCGGCCTCCTCGGTCGGTGACTCGCTCACGGTCGATCTCTTCCATAAGCGACCGCAAATCTGCGATCTTGGTCGATTCACTGTCGAGATGAGTCTTTCTCTGGGCTGCTGGCCCGTCCGCGGTCAATTCCCCGCGCGAGTGTCCGCCTTCCGGCCTCGGACCTGGCCGATCTTGGTGGATTTACCACCGTTTCCGGTGGTAAATCCACCAAGATCTGTGCACAAAGGGTCGTCCGCGCGAGGGATTGACCGCAAGTGATCAGGCAGCTGAGAACAAGAGTCATTTCGGTGGAAAATCGACTAATATATGTTCGGGCCGCCCGTGCGAGGAACTGGCCGCGAGCGATTTGGTGACCAGGAAAAGACCCAAAT
Organism: Actinoplanes sp. G11-F43; assembly: GCF_050589265.1. Classification (NCBI taxonomy): domain Bacteria; kingdom Bacillati; phylum Actinomycetota; class Actinomycetes; order Micromonosporales; family Micromonosporaceae; genus Actinoplanes; species Actinoplanes sp. G11-F43. The sequence goes on along the minus strand of NZ_JBNZCE010000024.1, from coordinate 108,522 downwards.
GACGGTAAATGAGCCAATGCGTGGGGAGATGTGTGCGGGGAGACGTGTGCGCGGGAAGATGACGGCGCATGGTCAGGCCGCCGTGGATGAGACTCCAGTGTGGTGACTTTCGGGCGGTTGATCACCGGCCTGGGCTGCCGCGACTGGGAGGATGTGATCGTGGCGGATTTCGATGGGTTGCTTCCTCGGCAACGGACCCCACTGGACTATCTCAACCTGGTTGACGATCCTCGGCTGGATCGCCATGGATTGACGCTGCTCGCGGCCAGCCCGTACTCCTTCGTCCGCGACGCCGTGGCCCACTCGCCGCGCGCCGACGCGGCGACGCTGGCCGCGATCCCGCTGGCCGATCTGAACCGCTGGACCCGCAACCGCGTTCTCGCCGCGATCGCCCGTCACCCGAACGCCAACCGCGGGACCCTGCTGCATGTGCTGCGCGAAACGTCGGCCGCACTCGAACGCCCTGGCGAACGCCCGTATGCCGCGGCCCTGGCCCTGGCCACCCGCCCCGAACTCGCCGAGGCCGAGGTATCACCCCTGATGACCAGGCCCAACGCGTCCCGGCGGATGGCCGGTGGCTTACGCCGAGCCTTGGCGACCCGAACCGCCGCGGTCCACCGCTAGGCGGCTGGCCGGCGGGCTCGGCTGACCCTGGCGACCCGAAACCGCTGTGATCCACCATCAGCCCGAGTGTGCCGAATCGAGCGGCTTCCGCAGCGAGGGCGGCTCACCCCGGATGGCTCTTCTTTGAACAATTCGCACGAGAGGCCACGGTGACGGTGAGGTGCGGAAGGTGATCTAGGAGGGCGGGGTTCACCACCGTGATCATGCCGACGCCGGCGGAGGCCGCGATGGTCAGCAGGTTGTCGGTGCTGTCGAGTTCGATCCGGTGCGGGCCGCGGTGACCGGGGGAGCCCTAACGGGAAGTGGTTCCGCGGATTCTGGGGATGTTGTGTTTACCGCGGGAGTCGCCGCGTTGCGGCCCGGTGAAATCTTTCGATGTCTATCGGATGTCCGCGCAGCCCGGTCCGTCGGCGAGCCCGTCGACGACGCGGTACCGCGAGATGTCGCCGTGCACGTAACCGGTCAGTTGTGTGATGGAGGTCGGCGTCTTCCCGGTGTTCATCAGGTACCCGACGATCGCGGTGTCCACGGTTCGGCAGGTGGCCTGGTCGGCGACGGATTGGGCGCGTGACTCCAGCTGTCGTGGGTTCAACGCAGCGTAAGAAACGCCGACAATACTCACTGCGATGGCACTGGTCATAGCTAGTTCGATCAAACGCACTACCGCAGGCTAGTCATGATCACTGATCGTAGGCCAGTGGACCTTTCGGCTGAGATCAACAACGCTGAGTGATGATCAGTGGGGCGAATGAATAGACGTGAGGCACCCGGAAGGTGGTATTTTGGTTACTCGCAGCAACGGTCTGATCACGCTGGAGGATCCCATGCGTCGTGCCGCTGTCGTTCTCGCCGTCGTTCTCGCCGGCCTCTGGATCGCCGCCCCCGCCCAGGCTTTCGCGCACAACGCCGTGCACAACCCGGCCCTGCACACGCTGCTCGACGGGCTGACACTCCTGGTCGCGTCCGCCCCGGTGTGGACGGCACTGCTCTGGGCCGGCGGGCGCCGCTGGCTGCTCGCGGCTCTGATCGGGGTGGTGCAGATCCCGGTCGCGGTCATCGGGTTCGTGCCGATCGCGAACCCGTACCTGCATCTCACCCTGTTCGGCATCGCCCTCGGGCTGACCGCCGTCTCGTTGCGGGTGGTCCGCGCCCAGGCCCGGGAGGCGGCAGCCGTTCCGACCGCCGGCTGAGGCCGGGCGAACATCGGATGGCCGGAACCTCTCAGAGTCCCGGTCATCCGATGTGATGTCGGCGTAACCTCGCCGTCAGTGAGCCTGCCCACAATGAACCCGTGGTGCACGAGACGATGATGCCGATCAACGGCATCGAGATGTGCGTGGAGACCTTCGGCGAGCCCACCGAGCCCCCGCTGCTGCTCCTGGCCGCGGACGCCAGCTCGATGGACTGGTGGGACGACGAGTTCTGCCGGCGACTGGCCGCCGGCGGCCGGTTCGTGGTCCGCTACGACCACCGGGACACCGGCCGGTCCACCTCCTACCCAGCCGGGGCGCCGGACTATTCGGGTGCCGACCTGATGGAGGACGCGCTCGGCGTGCTCGACGCGCTGCGCCTGCCGGCCGCTCACCTGGTCGGCTTCTCGTTCGGGGGCGCGCTCGCCCAGCGGATGGCCGTCCACCACCCGTCGCGGGTGCTCAGTCTGACGTTGATCGCCGCGGCCGTCGACGACATCGCGGCCGAGCCGGCGACGGTCACCCTGAGCTGCCCTCTCACGGTTTCCGCGTCCCGGGTCACCACCGGCTTGCGTACGGTCGAAGCCCGCCCGTCCACCGACGAGACCGACTGGTCGAACCGCAAATCCGCGGTGTCCCGCATGATCGACGAGGTGCGCGCCCGGGGCGGTCCGTTCACTCCGGAGGAACCACACCTGCGCCGCCTGGCCGAACGGGTCTTCGACCGCTCCACGGACCTGGCCGCCACCCGTCTCAACCACCGCCTGGCCGGGTACGGCCCACCGGTCCGCGATCTGCTGTGCACCATCGAGACCCCCACCGTCGTCCTGCACGGCACTCTGGACCGCCGCTTCCCCGCCGACCACCCGGAGGAGTTGGCCCGCAGCATCCCCGGAGCCCGCCTGGTCTGGCTGGACGGGGTAGGCCACGAACTCCCACCCCGAGCGGTCTGGAACCAGGTCCTGGACGAGATCCTCGACCTGGCCGCCTGATCGCTCCCGCCTACGCGGTCCGACGCTCTCCCGCGGACCAGGCCGGAATCGAGCGCCGCCTGGGCGGTGCCGAGGGCGGCCAGTGCGAACGGGCTGGTTGATCGGCTGTGCGACCATCGCCCGGTGCGGATCTCTGGCTCGGCCGGGACGGACCGGCTCGGCCGGCTGGTCCTCGTTCCCGTGGCGGTGCTCACCGCTGCTCTGCTCGCTCTTCATCAGGTGATTCCCGGCGGCCGTCTGCTGCCCACCTTCCTCCCGTGGCTCGGTCTGGTCGTTCCGGTGCTGGCCGGTTTCGCGCTCTGGCGGCGGTCCCGGCCCGCGCTGATCGCCCCGGTGCTGCCGTTGGCAGCCTGGCTGGCGGTCTTCGGCGGGCACCTGATCCCGGACGGCCAGACCCGGTCCGATCTGGTCGCGGTCCAGCACAACGCCAGCGACGAGAACCTCGACCCGGCCGGTACGGTCCGGACACTCCTGGCCGCCGGGCCCGACCTGGTGGCGCTGGAGGAGGTCACCCCCGAGGCGCTTCCGGCCTACCTCGCCGCCTTCCCTGCCGAGTACTCCCATCACGCCGCCCACGGCACCGTCGCGCTCTGGTCCCGGTTCCCGCTCGCCGAGGCCGCGCCGCTGGACATCCGGCCGGCCGCGTTCGGCCCGGACTGGAACCGGGGCCTGCGCGCGGTCGCCCGCACCCCACGCGGTGACATCGCCGTCTACGTCGCCCACCTGCCGTCGATCCGTCCCGGCCCCACCGGTCTCCGCACCGGGAACCGCGACGACAGCGTCACCCGCCTGGCCGAGGCCCTGAAATCCGAGCCGGCCGAACGCGTCATCCTCCTCGGCGACCTGAACGCCACCACCCGCGACCACGGCCTGGAACCGCTCACCTCCCTCCTGAACACCGACGAGTCCGACTTCGCCTTCACCTTCCCGACCGCCCTGCCGATCGCCCGCATCGACCACGTGATGGCCCGTGGGATGACCGTGACCGCGGTCCGGACCCTCCCGCGCACCGGCAGCGACCACCTCCCGATCGCCGCCGACCTGACCTCGTGACCTGTGCCGGTGACGCCCGCGCGCCTCTGACCGACCCCCGATATGTGCCGGCCGACGACGTGCGGCAGTGGACCCGGGACACGGCGGACCCCGCGTCCCGGGTGACGGCCGGACGGCGCGACTTCCGGCCGTGACTCTGATCAGAGGCTGCGTCGCAGGGTCAGGCCCGCCGCGACCGAGCCCACCGTCATCGCCAGGTAGAAGGCCACCACGCTGACTCCGGAGAGCAGCGAGACCGCGGTCAGCACCGACAACGCCAGGAACAAGCCGGTCGCCGGGCCGGCCACCAGCAGCCACGCCGCCGCCTTCTCGGTGCGGGTCCACGCTGGGGACCGGGACACGATCAGCATCGCCGCGGCCTGTGCCGCCCCGGGCAGCACCAGCGCCCCACCGGCCAGCAAGCCGATCGCCGCCCGCTCGGAGCCGCGACCGGTCCGGCCCGGTCCGGACGCCACGGACGACGGCGCGATCGCTGACGCCCCTGATGGCCCGGCCGGCGGAACAGTCGACGGCCCGGCTGGGGCGACCGGCAACCGTAGATGCGTCGGAGTGCCGCTTCGCCGGACCGCCGCGACCAACTGGTCGGGTGGGCCCAGCCGGCTCACTGCCTCGGATCGCCCGCCGACCAGGTCCTGGCGCATCGCCAGGTAGCCGGCCACGGTGTTCATCAGGTCGTCGCGGACCTCTGGTGGCAGATCCTCCCCGGCCGCCCACAGCTCGGCCAGATAATCGAGAACGAGAACGTCGCCGGTGGTCGGTACGGCCGTCGTCATGTCAGCCCCTTCATGCCCGTCGGGAACCGGTGCGGACAGTTTTCCCTCCGGGACCACCGGCGCGCATCGGTCCATGGTGGTACTTCCGGGCTTGCCATATCGGCCTCAGGTAGTACTCCGGGAGTATGAGAAGAGGAGGATGAGGAGCATGCGCCTGGTCTCCCTGCTGCCGTCCGCCACCGAGATCGTCTACGCCCTCGGACTCGAGGACGACCTGGTCGGCGTCACGTTCGAGTGCGACGAACCGGCCGAGGCCCGCACCACCCGGGCGGTGGTGGTCGGCGGGCGCGACACCAGCGGCATGACCCCCGCCGAGATCGACACCTACGTGCGGACCCAGCTGTCCGCCGGTGGCGATCTCTACACACTGCACGCGGACGCCCTCGCCGGCCTGGCCCCCGATCTCATCCTCACCCAGGACCTGTGCCGGGTGTGCGCGCTGCCGTCGGGGCATGTGGACGAGGCACTGGCCCATCTCGGCTGCCGGGCCGAGGTACTGTCGCTGGACCCGTACCGTCTGGACGATGTGCTCGACACGTTCCTCCAGGTGGCCGCGGCGGTGGGCGTACCGGCGAGGGGTGTCGACCTGGTCGTTGATCTGAAGGAGCGGCTGGGCCGGGTGGCCGCGGCGGTCGCGGGGCGGGACCGGCCGAGGGTGGCGGTGGTGGAGTGGGTGGATCCGCCGTTCACCGCCGGTCACTGGGTGCCCGACCTGATCGACGCCGCCGGGGGTGAGGCGGTCGCGGCCCGGCCCGGACAGCGGTCGGTGCCGGTCAGCTGGGCCGAACTGGCCGCTCCCCGGCCGGAGATCGTGCTGGTCACGCCTTGCGGCTACCACCTGGACGGTGCGGTCCGCCAGGCGGAGACGGTGGTCCGGCACTTCCCCGGCGCCCAGGTCTGGGCGATCGACGGCGACGGATTGGTGGTACGCCCGGGACCCCGCCTGATCAGCGGCGTCGAGGCGATCGCTGCCGTGCTCCATCCCGGAACCGTGCCGGAGGCGCCACCCGGGACCGTGCAGCGGGTCGCCTGAACGTCATCCACAGGAGCGAGTTATCCACAGGAGCGCGATCCGGCGAACGGCACCCGCCCCGGGCGTCCTACGATCGGGAGCGAACACCGGACATGACGGAAACGGGTGACGATGGAGACGTTGGAGTTCCAGGCGGAGGCGCGCCAGCTACTGCAGTTGATGGTCCACTCGATCTATTCGAACAAGGACATCTTCCTGCGGGAGCTCATCTCGAACGCTTCCGACGCGCTGGACAAACTGCGCCTGGCGAAGCTGCAGGACGGCCTCGAGGCGGACACCTCCGACCTGCACATCGAGATCGAGGCGGACGCCGAGGCGCGCACACTGACCGTTCGCGACAACGGCATCGGCATGACTCGTGACGAGGTCGTCGAGCTGATCGGCACGATCGCCAAATCCGGCACGGCGGAGCTGCTCGGCAAGCTCAAGGAGGCCAAGGAGAGCCCCGAGCTGATCGGCCAGTTCGGTGTCGGCTTCTACTCGACCTTCATGGTCGCCGACAAGGTCACGCTGCTGACCCGCAAGGCCGGCACCGAGGGCCACGGAACCCGATGGGAGTCCGAGGGCGCCGGCACCTTCACCATCGAGGACGCCGAGGACGCGCCGGTCGGCACCACGGTGACCATGCACCTGCGTCCCAAGGACGAGGACGACGCCCTCTACGACTACACCGACGAGTGGAAGATCAAGGAGATCGTCAAGCGGTACTCCGACTTCATCTCGTTCCCGATCCGCAAGGGCGACGAGGTCCTCAACTCGCAGAAGGCGCTGTGGGCGCGCCCGCGCAGCGAGGTCACCGAGGAGGAGTACCACCAGTTCTACCGGCACATCAGCCACGACTGGACCGACCCGCTCGAGATCATCACGATGAAGGCGGAGGGCACCTTCGAGTACGAGGCGCTCCTCTTCATCCCGTCCCGGGCCCCGCACGACCTGTTCCAGCGTGACGCCCGCCGTGGTCTGCAGCTCTACGTCAAGCGCGTCTTCATCATGGACGACAGCAAGGAGCTGATCCCGGACTACCTGCGGTTCGTCAAGGGTGTGGTGGACGCGGCCGACCTGTCGCTGAACATCTCCCGCGAGATCCTGCAGCAGGACCGGCACATCCAGATGATCCGGCGCCGGCTGGTCAAGAAGGTGCTGTCCACCATCAAGGACCTGATGACCAGCGACGCGGAGAAGTACGCGACGTTCTGGCGCGAGTTCGGCCGGGCGGTCAAGGAGGGTCTGCTCGCCGAGCCGGACAACCACAAGCCGATCCTGGAGATCGCCTCGTTCGCCACCACCGAGGGGACCGAGCCGACCACGCTCGCCGCCTACGTGGAGCGGATGAAGGAGGGGCAGGAGGAGATCTACTACCTGACCGGTGAGAACCGGACCCAGGTGGAGAACTCGCCGCACATGGAGGCGTTCTCGGCCCAGGGGTACGAGGTGCTGATCCTCACCGATCCGGTCGACGAGATCTGGACCGATGTGGTCACCGAGTTCGACGGCAAGAAGCTGCGGTCGATCGCCCGGGGGTCCGTCGACCTGCCCAAGGACGAGGAGAAGCCGGAGCCGGAGGGGGACTTCGGGCCGCTGCTCGGGTTCCTCGGGACCAAGCTGGAGGAGCAGGTCAAGGAGGTGCGGCTGTCGCATCGTCTGACCACCTCGGCTGCCTGCCTGGTCAGCGATTCCGATGACATCACTCCGGCTCTGGAGAAGATGTACCGGGCGATGGGTCAGGACGGTCCCCGGGTCAAGCGGATCCTTGAGCTGAACCCGAATCACCCGCTGGTTTCGGGGCTTCGGGCTGCTCATGAGCGTGGGGCCGATGATCCGGGGCTGCCGGATACCGCTGAGCTTCTCTATGGGACGGCTCTTCTGGCCGAGGGTGGGGATCTTGAGGATCCTGCTCGGTTCGCCAAGCTCTTGGCTGATCGGCTGGCTCGGACGGTTTAGGCCCCTGATCGGGGCGGTTTTGGGGGGGGGGGGGGGGGGGGNTCTTGGCTGATCGGCTGGCTCGGACGGTTTAGGCCCCTGATCGGGGCGGTTTTGGGGGCGGCGGTGGCCACTCCGGGCGGTCAGGCTTGATCCCTCCGTGGCCACCGCCGCCCCCAAAACCTCGGTTGGCCTTTTGCTTTCGGTCTGCCGGCTATCGAGACCTTTTGGGGGTACGGATGACGGGTTCGCGGCGAACGGGGCGTTCTGTTTCGTCCGCGTGAGGTTCGCGGTGGACCGGATCGTTCGGCGGGCGCCGGGCGAATGCGGTGGTTGTCGGACTGACGCGCGGGTTGTCGGACTGACGCGGTGGTTGCTGGGCTGATGCGGTGGTTTCGGGGGTGTCAGCCTGTGTGGTGGTGTTCGGGTTGGAGGGCCTTCAGCCAGGATCTGGGGCCTGTGTGGGCTACCCGGACTGCGGCTGTTGCGGAGGCCTGCGTGATTGCGGCCTCCAAGTGGGCGCCGTTGGCCAGGGCTACGGCCAAGGCGCCGTGGAAGGCGTCTCCGGCTCCGGCGGTGTCCAGCGCGTTCACCTGGGGGACGGGGACCTCGCCGGTTTCCCCTGCGGTGAACCAGCGGACCGGGGCGGGGCCGTGGGTGATCACGACGTGAGGGGCCGCTATCGCCCGGGCTGTAGCCTCGTCGCCGCTGGTGGTGGCTTGGGGGTGGCGGAAGTCGGCTGAGCAGGCGACTGTCTCGGCGTAGGGGAAGAGATCGGTGAAGACCGGGCGCCAGCTGCCGGCGTCTATCAGGAGGCGTCGGGCGGCTCGGGCGGCCGCCAGGGCCAGGGTGGGGTGATGGCCGTCCACCAGGGTCAGGTCTGCTTCCGGCAGGCCCCCGGCCGGCAACTGTGCCTCGGTGGCGCCGGCGTTGCGGCTCACGATGGTTCGTTCGCCTGTGGTGGCGTGGACCGTCACCGCGGAGACCGGCGGGGGAGTCTCGGCGTCGGGGGTGGCGTCCAGCACTGTGATGCCGTGGGACTCCAGGTCGGCTCTCGCCAGAGCGCCCAACGGGTGTCCGCCCAGTGCTGTCAGCAGGGTTATCCGAGTGTTCCGGGATCGGGTCAGGGCTGCTGCCGTGATCGCGGCGTTGGCTGCCGGGCCGCCAGCCGCCAGGTCCACCGAATCGGACTGGATCTTCTCGTCGGCGGCGGGGAAACGGGTCACCCGCTGGATCAGGTCGACTGTGGTCAAACCGGTGAAGAGCAGGTGCACGGGTCAGCCGCCGTTGAAGAGCTCTACGAAGAACGTGCCGATGTTGCGGAAGATGTCGGCCACACCCTGGCCGATGCCCCGGGCCACCTCGGCGGCCGGACCGGGGTTCGTGCCTATCCAGAAGACGATCAGGAACAGCAGGACCCAGCCGAGGATCTTCTTCATGGGATAACGATCCTCCGCGAGCCGCCGGTGCCGAATGCCACCCAAGATCGTGGCACAAGGTCGCAATGAGCGTGTCCTGGCGCGCCGACCGTACAGAATCTGGAAGTTGATTGCTTTTGGCAGTTACTCTCAAAACATGGTTGCTTTCAGGAACGAACCCGATCGGCGGCGGTGGTACGCGCTGGCGGCACTCGCGCTCGCCACCGTGGCGATCGGGCTGGACAGCACTGTGCTCAGCGTCGCGCTGCCGACGCTCGCCGACGACCTCGGCGCGACCACTGCCGACCTGCAGTGGTTCACCACCTCCTACCTCCTGGTGCTGGCCGCGGCGCTGCTGCCGGCCGGCATGCTCGGAGACCGGTACGGGCGCAAGAGACTCCTGCTGGCCGCGATGGTGATCTTCGGAGTGGCGTCGACGGCCTGCGCGCTGGCCGGGACCACCGGGCAATTGATCGCGGCGCGGGCGGCGCTCGGGCTCGGATCGGCGATCATCATGTCGCTGATCGGAGCCACCCTCACCGTCCTCTTCGACGATCAGGAACGGCCACGGGCGATGACCGTCTGGATCACCGCCAACGCGCTCGGCATCCCACTCGGGCCACTGCTCGGCGGCTGGCTGCTGGACCACTTCCACTGGGGATCGGTGTTCCTGATCAACCTGCCGATCGTCGCGCTGGGACTGGCCGCGGTGGCGTTGCTGGTGACCGAGTCGTACGGGGACCGCGGGCGCCGGTTCGACATCCCCGGCATCGTGCTGTCCACGACAGGGCTGGTGGTTCTGACGTACGGGATGATCGAAATCGGTGATCGGGGATGGAGTGACCGGACCGCCCTCGCCGCCGTCGTCCTCGGGGTCGTCGCGCTCGGCGCGCTGATCGGCTGGCAGCGCCGGGCCACCGCGCCGCTGATCGACCTGGCCCTGTTCCGCAACCGGTCGTTCACCGGTGGCACCCTGATCGCCACCATCGCCGGATTCGCGCTGTTCGGGCTGCTGTTCGCGCTGCCGCAACTGTTCCAGGCGGTCTATGGCGCGGACGCGTTCGGCACCGGGCTCCGCCTGCTGCCGATCATCGGCGGCCTGATGATCGGAGCGCGTGCGGGGGAGTGGCTGGCCGGGCGGTTCGGGCCGAAACCGGTGATCGCCTCCGGTCTGGCGCTGATCGCCGGGAGCCTCGCCGTGGGTGCCGCCACCACTACGGCGGACACCGGGTACGGAGCGATCGCCGCCTGGATCACCATGACCGGAATCGGACTCGGCTGCACCATGCCGGTCGCGATGAACGTCACCATCGGCACCCTGGACACCGAACGCGGCGGAGTCGGCAACGCGCTGATCCAGTCGATCCGGCAGGTCGGCAGCGCGATCGGGGTGGCCGTGCTGGGCATGGTCCTCAACGCCGGCTACCGCGACGGGCTGCCCGCCGGGGCGCCGGACGCCTTGCGGGACAGTGTCTCGGCCGGTGTCGCCGACGCCGGTGACTCGGTGACGCTCGCCGCGGTGCGGGACGCCTACGTGCACGGGATGAACGTGTCGCTGGCGGTCGCCGGCGTGGTCGCGGTGGCCGGTGTGGTGCTCGCGATGACGGTGCTGCCCGGCCGTACCTCGCGGAGAGGCCTGGCAGAATCGGTCCCATGACCGCACCCCCGACCGGCTTGCGTGAACGGAAGAAGGCGAAGACCCGGGCCGCCATCCGCGAGAACGCGATGCGCCTGTTCGAGGAGCAGGGGTTCGCGGCGACCACCGTGGAGCAGATCGCGGAGGCGGCCGAGGTCTCGCCGAGCACCTTCTTCCGCTACTTCCCGGCCAAGGAGGACGTGATCCTGGTCGACGACGTGGACGCGGTGCTGGTCGAGGGGATCCGCACCCAGCCGCCGGAGGTGCCGCCGGTGGAGGCGATCCGGGCGGCGATGCGTGCCGTGGTCAGCGAGATGAGCCCGGAGACGTGGGAGTTCGAGCGGCGGCGGCAACTGCTGGTGCTCGGCGTCCCGGAGTTGCGGGCCCGGATGCTGCAGCAGATGACCGGCTCGATCGACCTGATCGCCGGGGTGATCGCCGAACGGGCCGGGCTGCCCGCCGGCGACTTCTCGGCCCGGGTGGCGGCGGGCGCGGCGATCGGCGCGATGCTCTCGGTGCTGCCGGCGGACGGGATGGTCCCGGCCGAGGGCGTGACCCTCGGTGACTATCAGCGCATCGAGCAGGCGCTCACGCTGCTCCAGCAGGGTCTTCCGCTGGGTCCGCGGTAGGAGTCGGCGCGGCGGGCGAGACAGGGCTTGCATCGGCAGTCTTGAATGGTCGACGTCACTGTAGCCGAACACGTGAGGTTTGCCCGTGCGTCGCACCGCAGTACTTCTCGCCGTACCCCTGCTCCTGCTGGGCGTGCCGCAACCGGCCGCCGCGCAGTCACCGAAACCGTCGCCGACCATCGCCTGGGGCCCCTGCGCCCCCGAGGAGGAAGCCCCGGAGCGGGTGGTCTGCGCCGAGATCGACGTGCCCGTCGACTGGCGTAAGCCGAAGGGCCCGACGATCACCATCGCGCTCGCCAAACTGCCCGCCACCGACCAGAGCCGGCGGATCGGCCCACTGCTGATCAACCCGGGTGGGCCCGGCGGCTCCGGCGTGAGCTTCGCCTTCGGGGCCGCCGACTCGTTCTCGCCGGCGATCACCGACCGGTTCGACATCATCGGGTTCGACCCGCGTGGTCAGGCCCGCAGCAACGTGATCAACTGTGACAGCGACGCCGTCTCGGCGCAGGGCGCGCTGCTCTACCCGAAGAGCAGAGCCGAGTTCAGCGCACTGCGCGCGGCCAACAAGGCCCTGGTGCGGACCTGCAGCGAGCTGTCCGGGCCGCTGGTCGAGTTCGCCGACACCGCCAGCGTGGCCCGCGACATGGACGCCATCCGGGCCGGGCTGGGCGACCGGAAGATCAGCTACTACGGCGTCTCGTACGGGACGATGATCGGCCAGCAGTACGCGGAGCTGTTCCCCGAGCGGATCCGGGCGATGACTCTCGACTCGAACATGGATCACGCGCAGAACATCGTGAGCTACCAGAAGTGGGAGACGCTCGCGATGGAGGAATCGTTCCTCCAGTTCACCGCCTGGTGCGACCGGACCGAGACGTGCGCACTGCACGAGCGGGGCGCCCTCGCCTACTTCGACGAGCTGTACGCCAAGGCCGAAGCCGGTGAACTCGTCGTCGAGGACTGGCAGGTCACGCCGGAGGACCTGACCGGGCTGGTATTCGGCTACCTCTACGACCCGGCGAGCTGGTTCTGGCTCGCCGAGGACCTGCTCTGGGTCGGTGGCGAGTCCACCACCGTCGACGGGGCCCGGGTGCGCGGAGTGCCGGTGCCCAACGGGTACCTGCCGGTGATGTGCTCCGACTTCCGGTTCGAGGTCGGCTCCTACACCGCGCTGCGTGCCCTGGAGAAGGCCCAGAACCGGCTCGCGCCGCACACCAGATTCAACCCGCTGGCGTGGACCGACCTGACCGGATGCCAGAACTGGCCGTACGGCGTCACCAACCCGCCGCACCAGCTCAAGGCGTCCAAGAAGCTGCCGGCGATCCTGATCGCCAACAGCCGGTACGACGTGGCCACCCCCTACCAATGGGGCACCAGCCTGGCCAGGCAGCTGCCCAGTTCCACGTTCCTCACCTACGACGGGGTCGGGCACGGCACCTACTGGCTCAGCGGCTGCGCCCGGAATGCCATCGACACCTATCTGGTCGAGCGGCGTACCCCGGCCAAGGGCACCCACTGCCCGGCGGTCTTCCCGGAGCCGGCACCGATCAGCGCCAAGTCGGGCGTCCAGAACCCGCTCACGCCGGGATTGAGAGGTGTTACCGCGGGGTAGTCGTGGCCGCATGACGGAGACCATCACCGATGCGGGCACCGCCCAGCTCGTCGTTGCGGCGGTGCTCGGCATCGTGGCCGTCGTGCTGCTCATCGCCTGGGCCAAGTGGCATCCCTTCCTGGCCCTGATCGCCGGAGCCGGCGTCCTCGGACTCACCGCGGGCGCCGCTCCGGCGGACACCGTCGAGTCGTTCACCACCGGCCTCGGCACCACGGCCGGTGGGGTCGGCGTCCTGATCGCGCTCGGCTCCATGGTGGGTGCGCTGCTCGCCGAATCCGGCGGAGCCGACGGGATCGTGAACCGGATCGTCAACGGGGTCTCCGGAGCGGCCCTGCCCTGGGCCATGGCCGGAGTGGCGGCTCTGATCGGACTGCCGCTGTTCTTCGAGGTCGGCGTGGTTCTGCTGGTGCCGATCGTGTTGCTGGTCGCCCGGCGTACCGACGTGGGCCTGTTGCGACTCGGGATCCCGGCGCTGGCCGGTCTCTCCGTGCTGCACGGACTGGTCCCGCCGCACCCCGGGCCGCTCGTCGCCATCGACAGCCTGCAGGCCGACCTCGGGCTCACCCTGATGCTCGGCCTGGTCTGTGCGATTCCCACGGTGATCATCGCGGGGCCGGTCTTCGGGAACTTCATCGCCAAGCGGGTCCCCCTGCCGGTGCCCGCGACGGCCGGCGGCGGCTCCCTGGATGACGGTGACGCCGGGCGGCCGGCCGGTGGGCGGGACTTCGTCGACCGGGACGACATCGCCGACCCGGTCGCGCCCGGCAAGAGTGTCGACGAGCAGATCGGGCCGCGCCGCAACCCCGGCTTCTGGCCGGCCGTGCTGACCGTGCTGCTCCCGGTCGTGCTGATGCTCGCCCGCGGCGTCGCCGAACTCTTCCTCAACGAGGGCACCGCCCTCCGCGACCTCCTCGAAGTCATCGGCGAACCGGTGGTGGCCCTGCTCGCCGGCGTCCTCGTGGCGATGTGGGCGCTCGGCCGGCGCGCCGGATTCGACCGCAAGGAGACCAACGCGGTCCTCGGCGGGGCGCTGCCGCCGATCGCCGGGATCCTGCTCATCGTCGCCGCCGGTGGCGGCTTCAAGCAGGTCCTGGTGGACGCCGGGGTCGGCAACGTGATCGCCGACGCGGCCCGGGACGCCAACATCAACGCGCTGCTGCTGGGCTTCCTGGTCGCGGTCGGCATCCGGGTCGCCACCGGCTCGGCCACCGTCGCCACCATCACCGCGGCCGGCATCGTCGCCCCGCTCGCCACCACCCTGGACCGGCCCGAGGTGTCGCTGCTGGCCCTGGCGATCGGCGCCGGATCGCTGTTCTTCTCGCACGTGAACGACGCCGGGTTCTGGATGGTCAAGGAGTACTTCGGGATGACCGTCGGCCAGACCATCAAGACGTGGTCGGTGATGGAGACGATCATCTCGGTGGTCGGCTTCGCCTGCGTCATGCTCCTCTCACTGGTGGTGTGACGGTCACGGGCCGGGCCTCCGGGTCCGGCCCGTTGACGGCGCGGCCCCCGTCGACCGGCAGGACCGCGCCGTTCACGAAGCCGGGGGCCAGCAGGAACGCGACAGCGGCCGCCACCTCCTCGGCTGTCCCCGGGCGGCCGAGCGGATGCAGGGCGGCCATGTCGGCGTCCACACCCGGGTTCGCGGCCCGGAACTCCTCGTAACGGCCGGTCACGATCGACCCCAGGGCCACCGCGTTCGCCCGGATCCCGGCCGGCCCGTGATCCACGGCGACCGCCCTGGTCAGGCCCTCGACGGCGGCTTTCGCGGTGGCGTACGGCAGGGCGCCCCGGACCGGCCGCTGCGCCTGGTGCGAGGAGACGTTGACGATCGCGCCGCCCCGGCCGTACGACAGGAAGTGGTTGATCGCGGTGTGGCAACCGGTCACCGCGAGGGCCAGGTTCGCGGTGATCAGCTCCAGGACCTGGGGCGCGGTGCTGCCGGCCAGGCCCGCGTCCCGGAAGATCGCGGCGTTGTTGACCCAGCCGGTCAGCGGGCCGGCCCGCTCGGCGGTGTCGGCGGCACGCCGGGCGACCGCGGGGTCGGCGGCGTCCCCGGACACCAGGGTGACCCGGTCATGATTCCAGTCGAGCCGGTCGGCGACGTCCAGGACGATCACGTGCCCGTCGGCGGCGAGCCGTTCGGCGATCGCCCGCCCGATCCCCTGAGCGCCGCCGGTGACCACATATGTCATCAGTCCATCGTGCCGGGCGGGCATGGTGTCCGGAAACGGTGGTGCCTTTACAGTGAGCCGCGAGATGTGTCGATGACGGACCAGGGGGACCTTTTCGATGGCCGACGTTGTCTCCACCCGCGCGGACCGTGCGGAGGATGACGCCCCGGTGCCCGCCGCGGGTGATGCGGGACGGCTCGCCCGGCTGCGGGGTGCGGCAGCCGCGGCGGCCCCCGCCATCGGGCTGTACCTGCTGATCCGGCTGATCAGCCTCCAGGTGATGTATGTGCTGGCCGAGCACGCGCACGCCCGCGATCCGGACCGGGACGTCTTCCCGGACGGGTCGACCGGCAACCACTGGCAGAAGTTCACCTCGTTCATGGACGCGCTGCTGTCCTGGGACGCGCGGTGGTATACGAAGATCGCCACCAGTGGACTGGGCGGGCCGGTGGGTGCCGTCGACGCCGACGGTGTGCCGTACGAGCTGCGCCTGGTCTTCTTCCCGCTCTATCCGTGGCTGGCCCGGCCGCTCGCCGAGCTGCCGTTCGTCACCCCGGTCGGCGCGCTGCTGTTCATCTCGTTCGTGTCGGCGATCGCCGCGGCCTGGGGCCTGTACGCGATCGGCCGCCACGTGCACAGCCACAAGGTGGGCATTCTGCTGGCCGCGGTCTGGGCGGTCGCACCGGCCGCGATGACCCAGAACGGCGCGTTCACCGAATCACTGTTCACCGCGCTGTCCGCCTGGGCGCTGTACGCCGTGCTCAAGGAACGCTGGCTGCTCGCCGGCCTGCTCGCCGGGGTGAGCGGGCTCAGCCGCCCGACCGCCGCCGCCCTGATCGGCACGGTCGGCCTGGCGGCGCTGGTGGCGGCGTTCTCCCGGCGCGGGGGCTGGCGCCCGTACGCGGCGATGGTCCTCGCCCCGTCCGGCCTGCTCGCCTACCTGGCGTTCGCGTCCAGCAAGCTGGGCGGTGTCGGCGCGTACTTCGACATCCACGCCCAGACGTTCGGCGCCTGGTGGGACTACGGCGAGAACCACTGGAACATGATCACCGACATCCTGATCGGCGTCGACGACGACAACGCGGCCAAGCCGATCCGGGTGCTGTCGTTCCTCTTCATGGCCGCGTTCGTGGTGATGTTCCTCCTGCTGGTCAACCGGGCTCCGTGGCCGTTGACGGTGTTCGCCGCGGTGACCCTGATCCTGTCGATCGGCGGCCACGCCCACCTGTCGATGGCCGGCCGCCACCTGCTCCCCGCCTTCCCGATCCTGCTGGTCCCGGCCCTGGCCCTGGCCCGCTTCCGCACCCGCGACATCGCCGTCACGCTGGCCTTCCTGGCCCTGCTGTCCGGCTGGTACGCCGGCTGGCTCCCGTTCATCTCCGGCCAGGCCATCTAACCGAGATCAACGTCAACCCCGTCGCTCCGGTACGCCCGGGGAAGCCCTTCGCCGAATCCACGGCCCCCGTGGCCACCGCGCGAGGTCCGCGTCCCCCCGGGCCGACCCGCGACCGCCGGGCCGGATGCGGTGGTCACCGTCCGGGCCGCCGCGGCGTGCCGCTCCAGCCGGGCGGCTCGGCTCCGCCCCGGTAGGGGGGCACGAAATCCACCAGGATCGCGGCTCGGTGGGTCGCCCGCGGGGAAAACGGGGTGCGAGGGGAGGAGCCCGGTGGTGACCATGGGGTGGTGTGGGGGATGCCGTTCTTCGATGTGCTGGGTGATGCTCGGCGGGTGCTCATCGCGGGGGCCGGCGGTGGGTTCGACGTCTATGCCGGGTTGCCGCTCGCGCTCCGGTTGATGGCCGACGGGCGGAGTGTGCACTTCGCCAGTCTGTCGATCGTCAACCTCTACGGGCTGGACAAGAAGGTCTGGGTGGAACCCGGGGTCGCGGCCGTGGGGGCCGGGGACCGGCTTCCCGGGGACTACTTTCCGGAGGGGACACTGGCCCGGTGGCTGGAGCTGCACGGGCTGCCGTCCACCGTCCACGCGTTTCCGCGGACCGGGGTGCGGCCGCTGCGCAACGCCTACCGGCGGCTGGTCAGACGTCTCGACCTGGACGCCGTCGTGCTCGTCGACGGGGGCACCGACATCCTGCTGCGCGGGGACGAGGCCGCTCTGGGCACCCCGGTCGAGGACGCCACCAGTCTCGCCGCGGTGGCCGCCACCCCGGTGGCCGTCAAGGTGGTGGCGTCGATCGGGTTCGGGGTGGACGCCTATCACGGGGTCGACCACGTCCAGGTGCTGGAGAACATCGCCGCCCTGGACCGGGACGGCGCCTATCTGGGGGCGTTCAGTGTGCCGTCGCACGGGCGGGAGGCGGCTCTCTACCGTGATGCCGTCGAGCACGCCCGCGCACACACCCCGGGCCGGGCCAGCATCGTGAACGGGCAGATCGCGGCTGCCCTGACCGGTGCGGCCGGGGACGCGCCCGTGGAGGGGATCACCGGTGACGTGCCGTTGTTCGTCAATCCGCTGATGGCCGTCTACTTCACGTTCGACCTGGCGGGGCTGGCGGCCCGGTCGCTCTATCTGGACCGGATCCGCGGCACCGACGACATGCTGCAGGTCAGTCACCTGATCGAGCGCTTCCGGGACGAGATCGAGCCCCGCCCGCGCCGGGTGTTCCCGCACTGAGGGCCGGGCCGCCGTGGACCGTCGCATCCGCCCGGCGGCCGCCGGGCGGTCCGGGGCCGGGACGATCTCGCGGGGACGAGGCGGGGAGGTGTGGTCCGGCGAAGGGGATCCCGGAACGTACCGGATATCGATTCGGGAAAGGCCGGCCGGGTGGTACTACCATGGCGGCAGCCCCGGGAGGTTCCGATGTGGAGTCCGCAGCGGCGGATCGCCGTCCTCACCAGCCTGTCCGTGCTCGCCGGCACCGTGGTCGGCCTGCTCACCAACATCGTCACCGACCGGCCCGGCCCGGCCGTCGCCGGTGGGCTCGCGGTGGCCGTCGTCGCGGCCGTCGTCCTGGCCGTGCTCCAGGCCCGGGCCGGCACGCCCGGGCCGGACGCCGACCACGTGCAGCTCGCCGACCGGGGCCGGATCGCGGACACCCACGTCGACGTCGGCCCCGGCCAGGCCGCCCGCACCCGGCAGGAGGCCCGCGACGGCGGCTCCATCACCGGCAGCAGCATCGTGATCCGGTCCCATCCCGAACAGTCGCCGCCGCCGTCCGGCCCGGCCCTGCCGCGGTGAGCGCGGTGACCTTCGTCGACCGGGAGGACGCGCTGGCGGCGTACGACCGGTTCCTCGCCGGGCCGGCCGGGACGGTGCTGGCCTTCGCCGGCATGTCCGGCCTCGGCAAGTCCTACCTGCTGGCCGAGCTGACCCGGCGGACCGGCGCGGCCCGGGCCCGGGTGATCGACCTGGAGACGCTGGTGCTCGCCGGCGCGGTGCCCGGTGAGCCCGCCGACATCGCGTTCGCGCTCGCCGACACGATCGCCACGGTGGCCGAGGAGTGGGCCGGCGCCCGGTTCCGGCGGTACCGGGCGGCCCGGCAGCGCGCCGACACGGCCCTGGCCGAGGCGTACACGACGGTCCCCTCGGTCAGTCTGGTCGCCACCGACGGCGCCCGGCTGGACCGGGTCGCGGTCACCGTGGTCACCGACCCGGTGGCGGTCCGGGCCGCCGGCATCCGCTCACTGCACCGCGACCACCTGGCCCGCGCCCTCGCCGACGACCTCGCCGCCCACCGGACCACCGGGCGGGTGCTTCTGCTGGACAGTGTCGAACGGCTGCCCCACCTCGACGAGGCGGACGGGCAATCGTCCTGGTTCCTGGCCACCCTGCTGCCCCGGCTGACCGGCGCCGGACTGCGCGTGGTGCTGGCCGGCCGGGAGGTGCCGTCCGGCACCCCGACCGTGCCGCTGCGGGAGTGGGCGCCGGGCCACACCGCCGAACTGCTCGCCGCCCGCGGCCTCACCGACCCGGATCTCGCCGCCGCCATCCACCGCACCTGCGGCGGCCTGCCCGGCTGGGTGGACCTGGCCGCCGCCGCGGTGGACGCGGCCCGCGACTCCGGCACCGGCCTGACCGCCGACGAGATCGCCCGCCGGGCGGCCACCCATCCGGTGCGGCGCTGGCTGCCCGAGGTCTTCCTGGACCGGCTGCCCCCGGCCGTGCACGCCGTGGTGACCGCGGCGGCGGTGCCCCGGACGGTCGGCCGCGCCACCGTCGCCGCGCTGCTCGACGGGGTGCCGGACGGCGACGGCTGGTTCACCGCGCTGGACCGGTACGCGTTCGTGCGCACCGAGACCGCACCCGACGGCCAGGTGGTCCGCACCCTGCATCCGCTGGTGCGCACCGCGCTGCTGGAGAGCCTGCGCCGGGACGACCCGGAGACCCTGACCCGCCTGCACCGGCGGGCTCGCGCCCACTTCGCCCGGATCGGCTCCCCGGTCGACGAGCGGTACCACGCCATCGCGCTGCGCGACCCGGCCGCGCTGGCCGGCTGGCGGCTGTGGTGCGACGACGCGGTGGCCTCCGCCGACTTCGCCCGCGCCCGCACCGCGCTCGACCTGGTGCTCGCCCCGGAGCAGCGGGCCGTCCTGCTGACCGCCGACCCGGGCGCGGTCGTCGACGGCGAACTGACCGCCGCGGTGGTCAGCCGGTTCACCGGCCGCCGCGGGGAGGCCGCCGCGCACCTGGCCGAAGCGGAACGGCTCGGCGACCGGACCACCATGGTCACCGTCGCGCTGGAACGCGCCCGGCTGGCCCTCGGCGACAGCCGGATCGACGACGGGCTCGGCGAGGCCCGGGTCGCCCTGCAGATCGCCGAGGACCTCGGCCTGACCGGTGAGGCCGGCGACGCCCACGACCTGCTCGGCGACCTGAGCCTGCGGGCCGGGGACCCGGCCGCCGCCGAACGGCACCTGGCCGCGGCGATCGCCGCCCACCGGCTGGCCGGCATCCCGATCGGCGAGGCCAACGCGCTGCTCTCGCTGGGCGGCCTGGTGCTGCGCACCGGAAGCCACACCCGCGCCCGGGACCTGCTGACCGAGGCCCTGGCCCGCTACGTCGAGGCCGGCCGGCGCGGCGGGCAGGCCGACGCGCACCTGCTGCTCGGCCAGGCCGCCCAGTACGCCGGGGACGTCCGGGCGGCCGGCACCCACCTGCGGACCGCGCTGCGTCTCAACGAGGCGATCGGCGACGAACTCGGGACGGCCAACTGCCGCTACCGGCTCGCCGAGCACACCACCGGCACCGACCCGGCCGCCGCCGAGACCGAGTTCGGCGCGCTGCGCGAGGAATACCAACGCCTCGGCGACCGGCTCGGGGCCGCCAACGCGCTGCGCGGCCTGGCCACCGTCGCCCTGCGCCGCCGCGACTTCATCACCGCGGCACGATGGCTGGAGGAGGCCGAGACCGCCTACCGGGAGCTGGACTCCGAGTACGGCGTCGCGATGTGCCGCTACCTGCGCGGGCGCCTGATGATCGACACGTCCGACCCGTCCGAGGCGGCCCGGCTGCTCACCCTGGCCGTCGACGGGCTGAACCGGGTCGAGGACCGGCCGCTGCGCGCGCACGCCACCATGCTGCTGGCCACCGTGCACATCGACAGTGGCGCGGTCAGCCAGGGAGAGACGCTGCTACGGGAGGCCCGCGACGACATCGCCGCCACCCGGCCCGGCGACCTCGGGCCGCTCGACGAGGCGCTGGCCCGGATCGAACACGACCGGCGCGACACCGGCGACCGGCTCGGCGCGCTCGCACCCGGGCCGCGGCTGCTGCTCGACCTGATCGCGCTGGTGCACGTGGCGGACGCGTACTCGTACGTCATCGCCGGGGTCTGGGAACCGCTGTGGGGCCAGGTGTTCCCGGGCCGGCGCGGGCCCGCCCTCACCACCGCCCTGGGCGCCCTCACCGGGGCCGGGCTGATCACCGCGGTCACCGAGCCGACCCCCGACGTCGGCCCGGTCACCCGCTACTCCTTCGCCGACCCCGCCCTGCGGCCGCTGGCCCGGGACGCGGTCGACGCGGTCCGCCGCGACCTGATCAACGAGCTGATGACCGCCGCCTGGATGCAGGTCTTCCTCGGCACCCGGCACGCGCCGACCGGAGTCACCGAGCGGGCCGGGCTGGGCATCGCCCTCTACTCGCTGGAACGGCACGACCACGACACCGCCTGGACCGCACTGCGGGACACCCTGCCGATCGCGGCGCGACGGGGCGACACCCGGGAGGTGCTCGGGATGATGCGGGAGACCGCGATGCGGGCCGGCAATCCCGAGTGGTACGCGACGTACGCGGTGGCCGCCGCCGGTGACCTGGACAGCGCGGCCGGGCTGCTGGACGGCACGTCCGGCCACGACGACACGATCGCCGCCGAACTCCACCGCCGGCTGCTCGCCGACCACCGGCCCGCCGACGCCCTCACCCTGGCCGACACCTGGGCCGGACGGTCCGAGGGCGCCGCGCACGCCCGGTGGCTCGACCGGCGGGCCCGCAGCCTGTACGCCCTCGGCCGGCACGACGACGTGGTCACCGCGGTCCGGGAGGGGCTCGCCGCCGTCGACCGGTCGGCCGCCGGCCTCGACGACGCCGACCGGCTGCGGGTGTCGCTGCTGCACTGCGCGGTCGGCGCGGCGAAGGCGGTGCACGACTGGGACCGCTCACTGGACCTCAACGAGCGGATCCAGCACCTGCTGTTCGCGGCCGGCGCCGACGAGCACGAGCGGGCGTACTACCGGTTCAGCGACAACGCCGCCCTGATGGAACTGGGCCGCTTCGACGAGTGCGCGCAACTGCTGGACCGGGTCGGCCGGATCTTCGCCCAGCACGGGGACGAGACGATGACCGCCGCCGTCGACGGGGCCCGCGCCCTGCTGAACGCCCGGCGCGGACGGCCCGGGGCGGCCCTGGAACCGGACCGGGAGGCGCTGCGCCGGGCCTACACCGCCCGCGATCCGCGGGGCGCCGCCCGGCTGCACGTCAACTACGCCAACCATCTGCGCGCCGCCGGTGGTGAGGCGGCCGTCCGGGTGGCGCACCGGATCGCCGCCGCGGTCCTCTACGACCTGACCGGCGACGCCACCGAGGCGGCCCGGGCGATCACCGCGGCCCGCGCCGAGTCCACCCGGCCACCCGACGCGGACACCATCGCCGGGGTGCTGACCCGTGATCCCGGCGTCGACCTGCGGGCCCTGCTCGGCACGCTGAAACCGGACGCGGCCGACAGCGAGAACGCCGTCGGCCGCATCCTGCGATCCGTCCGCGAGGGTTAGGACACCGCCGCCGGGGTCGGCAGCAGCCGCTCGACCACGTCGGTCATGGTGGCCACCGCCGGGCCGTCCGGGGTGGTCACCACCACCAGGTGGTGGCGGGTGGTGCGCATGGTGGCGAGCGCCTCGTACACCAGAGTCGTGCTCTCCATCACCAGCACGTCCCGCATCACCTCGCCGGCCGTCCGGTCGTCCGGCTGGTCCATGGTGTCGCGCACGTGCACCACACCGACCGCCGCGCCGTCACGCAGCACCACCACCCGCAGGTGGCCCGAGTCGCGGGCCGCAGCCCGGACCGCGACCAGCGTGTCGGACGCCTCCACCGCGGTCAGCCCGCGCCGCGGGCCGGTCAGGTCGGCCAGGGTCAGCTGGTCCAGGTCGAGGGCGTCGGTGAGCTGCGCCGAGTACGACGCGTCCAGCGCTCCCACGTTCGCCGAGTGCTCCACCAGGTGGCGCAGGTCGGACGCGTTCTGGCCGGTGGCCACGGTGTCCCGGGGCTCGACACCGACCTTGCGCAGGCACCAGTTGGCACTGGCGTTCAGGCCGCGCAGCACCGGGCGGGTCAGCCACATGAACCCGCGCATCGGCAGGGCCAGGGCGATCGCGGTGTTCTCCGGGTGGGCGATGGCGTACGACTTCGGGGCCATCTCCCCGATCACCAGGTGCAGGAAGGTGACCACCAGCAGGGCCAGCGCGAACCCGGACGCGTCGGCGGCCCAGCCGGGTGCCCCCCACGACTCGAAGATCGGGGTGAGCGTGTGGCTGACCGCCGGTTTGGTGATCGCGCCGAGGCCGAGCGCGGCCGCGGTGATACCCAGCTGGCAGCCGGCCAGCAGCACGGTCAGCTCGTCGAAGCTGCGCACCGCCGCCCGCGCCGACCGGCCGGAGCGTTCCTCCAGGCGGTGCCGGCGGACCGCCAGCAGCGCGAACTCGGCGGCCACGAAGAACGCGCTGAGCGCGATCAGCAGGACAGTCACGATCACGACGGTCATCGGCTCTCCTCCGTCCGCACCTTCACCAGCGACGGCACGTGCCGTTCCAGTTCCATCACCTCGAGCTCCAGGGCCACCTCACCGAGGTCGACCCGGGCGGTGGCGCCCGGTGTGGGCAGCTCCCCGACCAGTTCGATGACCAGCCCGGCCAGGGTCTCGCTGTCCGACTCGGGCAGGTCGTGGCCGATGGTGCGCTCCACCTCGTCCAGCGGCAGCGCGCCGGTCAGCTTCCAGCTGCCGTCCGCGGCGGCCGGCCCGGCGACCGCGCCGGTGGTGGCGGTGTCGTCGTGCTCGTCCTCGATCTCGCCGACCAGCTCCTCGGCCAGGTCCTCGACGGTCACCACGCCGGCCAGGCCGCCGTGTTCGTCGAGCACACAGGCGAGCTGGGCCTTGCGCTCGGTCAGGGTCTGCACCACCCGGGGCAGCGGCATGGTCGTCGGGACCAGCACCGGCTCGCGCATGATGCCGGCCACCGTGCCGTCCCCGGACCGGTCGGCGGCGAGCAGATCGGCCAGGTGCACCACCCCGACCACGTCGTCGCGTTCGTCGAGCACCGGGTAGCGGGAGTGCCCGCCGGCCATCGTGGTCCAGAGCTCGGCCAGGGTCATCCCGGGCTCGACCACGTCGACCCGGGCCCGCGGGATCATCGCGTGGGCGGCGTCCCGGTCCGGGAAGTCCAGCACCCGGTCCAGCAGCACCGACAGGTCGGCGGGCAGGTCACCGGAGTCCCGGGAGTCGCTGACGATGTGTTCCAGGTCGCGGCGGCTGGCCGCGTGCTCCACGTCGTGCACCGGCTCCATCCCGAACAGCCGCAGCAGGGCGTTCGAGGATTTGTCGAAGAAGGCGATCAGCCAGCCGAACACCCGCAGGTAGATCTGGGTGGAGCGGGCCAGCCAGACGGCGACCGGCTCGGGCCGGGAGATGGCCAGGTTCTTCGGGAACAGCTCACCGAACAGCATCTGCACGAACGTCGAGAGCAGCAGCGCGAACGCGGTGCCGATCGCGATGCCGACACCGGACGGGACACCCACCCCGCCCAGCGCGGTGCCGAGCGACTCGCCGATCAGCGGCTCGGCGACGTAGCCGACCAGCAGGGCGGTGATGGTGATCCCGAGTTGTGCCCCGGAGAGCATGAACGAGGTGCGGCGGGTGACCGCCAGGGCCCGGCCGGCGGCGGCGTCACCGGCCGCCTCGCGGGCTTTGAGGCGGGACCGGTCCACCGCCATGTACGCGAATTCCTGAGCCACGAAGTAACCGGTCGCTGCGGTGATCACCAGGATCACCAGCAGTCCCACCAGCAGGGTCAGCACCCACACGGGGGCACGCTCCCCACTCGGTGGGACGGGGGTATCGGATGATGGTCGTCGTCCATCTGGTCGGACGTCCTCCTCTTGTCAGCAAGTGGCGAAAGTGTGCCAGCGTTTGCTGACAGCAACCTGGCAGTTCCGCTCCTGGCTGAGAGGCCCCTCAGTGACCGGTCATCCGCTCCAGGTGCTCCGGGTAGCGGGCGCCGAGCACCTCGACCGCCGCCGTGGCCTCGTCGATCTCCCGCAGGTCACCGGCGGTGAGGTCGAGGCCGGCGGCCCCGATGTTCTCGGCCAGCCGCTCCGGGCGGCGGGTGCCCGGGATCGGCACGATCCACGGATGCTGGGCGAGCAGCCAGGCCAGCGCGACCTGCGCCACCGTGGCGCCCTTGCGCGCGGCGACCGTCCGCAACAGCTCCACCAGGGCCAGATTCGCCTCCCGCGCCTCGGCGCCGAACCGGGGGATGGTGCCGCGGATGTCCCCGTCGGTGAAGGTGGTGCCGGCGTCGATCGCGCCGGTCAGGAAACCCTTGCCGAGCGGGCTGTACGGCACCAGCCCGATGCCCAGCTCCGCGCAGAGCGGCAGGATCTCCGCCTCGGGGCGCTTCCACCACAGCGAGTACTCGTTCTGCAGGGCGGTCACCGGCTGCACCGCGTGCGCGCGGCGCACCGTGGCGGCGGCGGCCTCGGACATCCCGAAGTGACGCACCTTGCCGGCCGCGATCAGCTCCCGGACGGTGCCGGCCACCTCCTCGATCGGCACGTCCGGGTCGACCCGGTGCTGGTAGAACAGGTCGATGCGGTCGGTGCGCAGCCGTTTCAGCGAGGCGTCGGCGACCGCCCGGATCCGGGCCGGGCTGCTGTCCAGCCCGGTCTGCCGGCCCGCACCGTCGAAGGCGAAACCGAACTTGGTGGCGATCACCACCTGATCGCGGACCGGCTGGAGGGCCTCGCCGACCAGTTCCTCGTTGACGAACGGCCCGTACACCTCGGCGGTGTCGACGAACGTGACGCCGCTGTCGACGGCGTGCCGCAGCAGGGCGATGTTGGCGTCCCGGTCCGGTCCGGGACCGTAACTCTGGCTCATGCCCATCGCCCCGAACCCGATGGCCGACACTTCCAGACCCGGCCCGAGCGTACGACTTCTCATCAGATCTCCCCTGGACGGTCATGGACGGGTTACCGGATCCAGCCAACCGCACCGGGCCGGATTCAGGGAGTCACCGGTGGAACCTGTACCGGCAGTGCACCCCGGAACGGGCTCTCCCGGGGTGGTGGCTCCGTGCCGGTCCGGTCCCCGGCCGGCAGCCACAGCACGAAGGTGCTGCCCACGCCGAACTCGGAGAACGCCGCCACCTGACCGCCGTGCGATTCGGTGATCTGCCGGACGATGGCCAGGCCCAGGCCGGTGCGCCGCTGCCGGGACGGGTTGGTGCCGGCGCCCCGCCAGAACCGGTCGAAGACCCGGGGCAGGTCCTCGGCCGCGATACCCGGTCCCTGGTCGGCTACGGCCAGCCACAACCACGATCGCGTACGCCCGGTCGCGACGGTCACCGTGGAGCCGGTCGGGGCCAGGCGTACCGCGTTGGACAGCAGGTTGCCGGCCGCCCGGCGCAGCGCGTCGGCGTCCCCGATCAGGTGCAGCCCGTCGGCGGTCCGGTACCGCAGGTGCAGTGCCCGGTCCGGCAGGAACGACTCCTCACCGGCCTCCCGGGCCACCACGCTCAGGTCGACGTCGGTGTCGGTCAGCGCGTCGGCGTCCCGCCGTGCGGTGGCGAGCAGGTCCTCCACCAGGCCGGACATCCGGGTGGTGGCCCGGTCGACGACGGCCACCGCCCGGTGCCGTTCCTCGTCGGTGGCGTCCGGCACGGTCAGGGTGGCGTCCAGGTGGGTGCGGATGATCGCGAGAGGGCTGCGCAGCTCGTGTGAGGCGTCGTCGATGAGCTGCCGCTGCGCCTGGAACGCCTGATCCAGCCGGTCCAGCATGGAGTCGATGGTGTCGGCCAGGTCGCGCAGCTCGTCACGGGGCCCGCGCAGGTGGATCCGCCGGGTCAGGTCGGTGGCCTGGATGTCCCGGGCGGTCCGGGTGATCGCCCCGACCGGGCGCAGCACCCGGCCGGACAGCACCCAGCCGATGCCGAGGCTGGCCAGGAACAGGGCGGGCAGGGCGATCACCGAGTAGGTGCGAAGGCTCTGCAGGGTGTTGTAGTTGACCGCCGCCTCGATCTGGCTGACGTCGGCCACGGTCATCGTCCCGACGTACTGCCGGTTGTCGTTGTAGACCTTGGCGGTGCGCTCGGTGATCGGCTGCGGTGAGGTGGTCTGCGCGACCGCCAGATAGGTGATCGCCAGGGTGACCCCGGCCAGCGCGAACAGCAGCGTCGAGTAGACCACCGTGAGCCGGAAGCGGATTGACCGGAACATGGACCGATCATCCCCGGGCGATGATGCCGTCGGCCACCTGGCGGGCCCGGTCGATCGGCACCGCGAACCCGATGCCGATGCTGCCGCCGCCCTCCATCGCGGCGATCGCGGTGTTCACCCCGATCACCTCGCCCCGGGCGTTGACCAGCGGGCCGCCCGAGTTGCCCGGGTTGATCGAGGCGTCGGTCTGCACCGCCGTCTGCCGGCTGGAACCACCCAGCCGGACCTGCCGGTCCAGGGCGCTGACGATACCGGCGGTGACCGTGCCGGACAGCCCGAGCGGGGAGCCGACCGCGAGGACCGGCTCGCCGACCCGGGTGCCGCTCAGGTCGGCCAGCGGCAGCGGCGCGAGCGCGGGGGAGGGGCCGACCCGCAGCACGGCGATGTCGTTGCGCGGGTCGGAGCCGACCACCTCGGCGGTGAGCCGCCGCCCGTCCGAGCCGACCACGCTGACCGCGCCGCCCCCGGCCACCACGTGATGGTTGGTGACCAGGTGGCCGCGGGTGTCGAAGACGAACCCGGAACCGGACGAGCCGCCGGTGCCGGTGCGGACCTGCACCGACACCACGCCGGGCAGCACCCGGGCGGCGGCACCGACCAGATCCGGGCCGGCCAGCGGGGTGATCTCGGCGGTCTCCTCCCGGGTGATGACGGCCGCCGCGGTTCCGGCGGCGCCGGTCACCAGAACTCCGGCCATCAGGTAGACCGGCCACTTCTTCGCCCGTTTCGCGGTGGTCATCTCGGCTGATACGGATGTTTCGCTGACGGGCGTGACGAACTCGGGCCCACGCGGTGTTCCACCCAGTCCGGTATTGCTCATGACGAGTCCTCTCTACGGAAGCCGGGCGAACCAGAACAGTGAGGCCAGCGCCGCGAGCAGGGCGAGCACCAGCCCGGCGCCGACGAACCGGGCCGAGACGTCCCGGATCTCGGTCCGCGTGCCGATGGAACTGCCGACATCGGCGTACGCGGCCCGCAGCTCGTCCGCGTCCTCGGCCGCGAAATAGTCACCACCGGTGGTGTCCGCCACCGCCTGCAGCGTCTGCCCGTCCACCGGCACCGGCGTCCCGTTGCGCATCGTCCCGGCGGCGGTGCCGAACGAGATGCTGTCCACCGGGATGCCCAGCTCGACGGCCCGCTGCGCGGCGGTCGCCGGATCCTGGCCCATCGTGTTGGCGCCGTCGGAGAGCACCACCACCCGGGCCGGCGGCACGTCCTGCCCGGCCTCGGCGTCCAGCGCGCGGATCGAGTCCAGCGACGCGGCGATCGCCTCGCCGATCGCGGTGCCACCCGGCCCGGCCACCCCTTCGGCGAGCCGGTCGATGCCACCGCTCAGCGCGGCCCGGTCGGTGACCGGCGGAACCAGCACCGAGGCGGCCCCACCGAACGCGATCAGGCCCACGTTGAACTGCTCGGGCAGCCCGCCGGCGAACTCGTGGGCGGCGGCGCGGGCCGCGGCCAGCCGGTCCGGGGCCACGTCGCCGGCCATCATCGAGCCGGACACGTCGACGGCCACCATCACCGTCGCCCGCTCCCGGGGCACCTGCGTCGCCGCCTGCGGCTGGGCGAACCCGGCGACCAGCAGGCCGAGCATGGCCAGGAACAACCCGGCCGGTACGTGGCGGCGCCAGCCCGGCCGTTTCGGGGCCACCCGGTCGAGCAGTCTCAGATTGGTGAACCGGACCGCGTACCGGCTGCGGCGGCGCTGGGCGACGACGTATCCGGCGGCGAGTCCGGCGACCGCGGCCAGCAGCCACAACCGTTCCGGGGAGAGCCAGGTCATGCCGCCACCCCCAGCTCGGTCTGACCGGGAGCGATCACCGGCGGCGTGATGCTCCGGAGGACCCGGTCGACGATGCTCTCCGCGGTCACCCCGTCGGCGATCGCGTCGAAACCCAGAACCAGACGATGCGCCAGTACGTCCGGCGCGATGTCCACCACGTCGCCGGGCAGCACGTAGTCGCGCCCGCGCAGCAGTGCCAGCGCCCGGGCCGCCGCGACCAGGCCGAGGGTGGCCCGCGGGCTCGCGCCGTAGGCCAGTTCACCGGCCAGTCCCGGATCGCGGGTGGCGCACACCAGCCGGACCACGAATTCGGCCAGGGCGTGGTGCACGAACACGTCCCGGGCCCGCTGCTGCAGGGCGATCAGGCGGTCCGGGTCCAGCACCCGGTGGGCGGCCGGCCGGGTGCCGCCCATCCGGTAGAGGATGCCCAGTTCGTCCTGCTCGGACGGGTAGCCGACCACCACCCGCATCAGGAACCGGTCCCGCTGCGCCTCCGGCAGCTGGTAGACGCCCTCGCTCTCGATCGGGTTCTGGGTGGCCAGGACCAGGAACGGCTTCGGGACCGGGTAGGTCCGCCCGCCCAGTGACAGATGCCCCTCGGCCATCACCTCCAGCAGCGCCGCCTGCACCTTGGCCGGCGCCCGGTTGATCTCGTCGGCCAGCACCAGGTTCGCCATCACCGGGCCCAGCTCGACGTCGAAACTCTCCCGGCCGGCCCGGTAGATCCGGGTGCCGACGATGTCCGACGGCACCAGATCCGGGGTGAACTGGATCCGGTGGAAACTCCCGCCGACCGCCGTCGCCAGGGTCTCCGCGGCAAGCGTCTTGGCCACTCCAGGCACCCCTTCGAGCAGGATGTGCCCACCGGCGAGCAGCGCGGTCATCAACCGCTCGACCAGGCGATCCTGCCCGACGATCACCTTCTTCACCTCGAACAGCGTCTGCTCCAGCAGCCGTACGTCGGCATCGGACGCGATGTCAGTCATGGGCGCAAGGACATCAGCCGGCACCGAAAGACCACCGAAGGAGACTGATGAGCTAATTTATATACGCGTATAAAAACCTGGGGGAGTGATGAGGCGACTGTTACGCCCGCACCTGGTGACCTTCACGACCGTCGTGCTGCTGCGAGTGGCCGGAGCCGTCGCCGGCCTGGCCCCGCTGCTCGCGATCGCCGAGATCGGCCGCGTCCTGCTGTCCGGCGGCCCGCCGGACCACGGCCACGTCCGGACCGCCGTCGTCCTCGGCGCGGCCGGACTGTTCCTCTGGCTGCTGCTCACCGGCGTGTCCGCCGGGCTCGGCCACCTGCTCGACGGCCGGGTCCAGCTGTCGGTGCGCCGCGAGCTGGCCGTCGTCCTCGGCCGGGCGCCGATCGGCTGGCTCGCCCGCCGGCCCAGCGGCGAGCTGGCGAAGGTGGCCGGCGACGACGTCCGGGCGCTGCACCCGTTCATCGCCCACACCCCCGGCGACCTGACCGCCGCGTTCGTGGTGCCGGCGGTGTGCCTGGCCGTGCTGCTGGCCGTCGACTGGCGGCTCACCCTGATCACCCTGATCCCGGTGCTGCTGGCGATCGCGCACGTGCCCCTGCTGATGACCCCGGCCCGGACCCGCGAGCAGGTCGCCTACGACGCGGCGATGGGCCGGATCGCCGCCGCTGTCGTCGAGTTCGTCGAGGGCATCGCCGTGGTCAAGGCGTTCGGCGGCGCCGAGCGGGCCCACCGCGGATTCCGCACCGCCGCCGACGACTTCGCCGACGTGTTCACCCGCTGGGTGCGCGGCGTCTCCGCGGTCGCCGCCGGGATGCAGCTGGCCCTGTCCCCGCCGTTCGTGCTGGCCGTCGTCCTGGCCGGCGGCACCCTCCTGATCACCTCCGGCGCGATGGCCCCGGCCGACCTGCTGCCGTTCCTGCTGCTCGGGCCCGTCCTGACCGCCCCGGTGGCGGCGCTCGGGCACGGCTTCGACGACATCCAGGCGGCCGGGCGCGCGGCCGGCCGGATCCGCGAGGTGCTCCGGGTGCGCCCACTGCCCGAACCCGATCGTCCGGTCGTGCCCCGGGACGACCGGGTCGAGCTGCGCGGCGTCCGGTTCGGCTACGGCGACGGTCCCGAGGTGCTGCGTGGCGTCGACCTGACCCTCGAACCGGGCACCGTCACCGCCCTGGCCGGGCCCTCCGGTAGCGGCAAGTCGACACTCGCCGCGCTGCTGCCCCGGTTCTTCGACCCGGCCGGTGGCACGATCCGCATCGGCGGCGCCGACCTGCGCGACATCGGTGAGCGTGAGCTGCACCGGCGGGTCGCCGTCGTCTTCCAGGACGTCCGGCTGCTGCGTGCCTCGGTCGCCGCCAACATCGGCTCGGCCGCGCCGCACGCCGGAGCAGACGACATCGTCCGGGCCGCCCGGCTCGCGCACATCCACGACCGGATCCTCGAACTGCCGCACGGCTACCAGACCGTCCTCGGCGAGGAGGTACGGCTCTCCGGCGGTGAGGCGCAACGCGTCGCGATCGCGCGGGCCCTGGCCGCCGGCACCCCGATCCTGGTCCTCGACGAGGCCACCGCCTTCGCCGACCCGTGGACCGACCGGGCCGTCCGCACGGCCCTGACCAGCCTCCCCGGCCGGACCGTCCTGGTGATCGCGCACCGGCCGGAGACCATCGCCGCCGCCGGCACGGTGGTGATGCTGGACGGCGGGGTGATCGCCGAGCAGGGCCGCCCGGCCGATCTGCTCGCCCGCGGCGGCCGGTTCGCCGACTTCTGGCACGCACGGCGAGGAGACCACACCCGATGATCCGGACCCTGCTGCGGGTGCTCGGCGACGAGTACGCCGTACCGATGCGCCGCACCATCGCCCTGATGACCGCCGCCGCCGTCCTGGAAGGCCTGCTCCACGCCCTGCTGCTACCGATCCTGCGGGCACTGTTCGGGGACACCCCGGCGGACGCCCGGCCGTGGACGCTCGCCCTCGCCGCCACCGTCGCCGGGTACGCGGTGCTGCGCTACGCCGCCGACCTGTCCGGCATGCGGGTCGGCACCACCATGCTGCGCGGCATGTACCACCGCCTCGGCGAGCACCTGGCCCGGCTGCCGCTCGGCTGGTACGACAAGGCCCGCGTCGGCGAGGTGTCGATGCTGGCCGGCCGGGGTCTGCTGGCGGCGATGGGCATCTCGGCGCACATGCTGTCCCCGTTCGTCACCGCCTGCGTGACCCCGGCGACCATCGCCGTGGTGATCACCGTGATCAGCCCGCGGCTGGGCCTGGCCGTCCTGCTCGCCGCGCCGCTGGTGGTGCTCGCCCACCGGTGGGCCGGGCGGCGGACGACCGAGGGCGAGGCCGTCGACGCCGCCCGCGACCGCGAGGCCGCCGACCGGCTGGTCGAGTTCCTGCGGGCCCAGCCGGTGCTGCGGGCCGGTGGCGGCGGGTTCGCCGAGCTGGACGACGCGCTGCGGGAGCTGGAACGGTCGTCGCGGCGGCGGACCCTGTCGGTGCTGCCCGGCGTGGTGGGGCTGACGCTCATCGTGCAGACCGTCCTCACCACCCTGCTGATCCTCGGCACCGCCCTGGCTCTCGGCGGTGACCTCGGCGCGGCCGAGGTGCTGACCGTCCTGGTGCTCGCCGCCCGCGCCGCCGACCCGCTGCTGTCGCTGTCCGACATCGGCGGCAGGCTGCGCGCCGCCCGCTCCGAGCTGGACCGGCTGGACCGGGTGCTGCGCACCGAGCCGCTGACCGAGGCGGCCCATCCGGTCCGGCCGGCGGGTTCCGGTCTGTCCCTGGAGGCAGTCGATTTCCGGTACGGGGACCGGCCCGTACTCGACGGGCTGACCCTGACCGTGCCGGAGGGGCGGCGCCTCGGTGTGGTCGGCCCGTCCGGCGCGGGCAAGAGCACCCTGCTCCGGCTGCTCGCCCGCTTCCACGACCCGGATGCCGGGACGATCCGGATCGGCGGCGCCGACGTGCGGGACATCGCGACGTCGGACCTGATGGACCGGATCGCCATCGTGTTCCAGGACGTCTACCTGTTCGACGGCACCATCGAGGAGAACGTCCGGCTCGGCCGCCCCGGCGCCACCGAGGCCGAGGTGCGGGCCGCCGCGTCGGCCGCACGCCTGGACGAGGTGGTCGAACGGCTGCCCGGCGGCTGGGCCACCCGGGTCGGCGAGGGCGGCACGCTGCTGTCCGGCGGCGAACGCCAGCGCGTGTCGATCGCCCGCGCCCTGCTCAAGGACGCGCCGATCGTGCTGCTCGACGAGGTGACCTCGGCGCTGGACCCGGTGAACGAGGCGGCCGTGCACGACGGCATCGACCGCCTGATGACCGGCCGGACCGTGGTGATGATCGCGCACCGGATGCGGACCGTTCAGCGCGCCGACCGGGTCGTCTTCCTCGACGGTGGACGGGTCGTCGAGGAGGGCGCCCACGACGACCTGATCCGCCGTGGTGGGCGTTACGCCGGTTTCTGGGCGGTCGGTGCGGCCCCGGTGGCGGGCGGCTGAGGCAGCAGCCCGTCGACGATCGCGCGCAGCCCCCGCCGGTGGGTGTCCCGGGCGTTGAGTTCGGCCCAGCGCCCGGACACCGCGGCCAGCCGCGGATGGGTGCCGGCGGTCAGCCCGGCGACGATCCGGTCCTCCCGGCCCCGCCCGGCCGGTGCCCGCCGCCGCGCGGTGGACCGCCGGATCACCAGGTCACCGACGATGTAGAACCACAGGGTGCGGTAGACGTAGACGGCCTCGTCATCGGAGCAACCGTGCTCGGCGGCGGCGTCGATCATCACCTCGACGATCCACAGCGCGGACGGGGCGATCAGGTCGTCGCCGGTCAGCACCTCGATGATCCACGGCCGTTCGGCGAGCAGCTCGTACAGCAGGATCGACGCCGCGACCAGCCGCTGTCGGGGATCCGCGGGGAACTCCGGCCGGGGCATCGCCCGCGCCTGCTCCTCCAGCACGTGCGCCAGCAGCTCGTCCTTGTCACGCACGTGGTGGTAGAGCGCCATCGGTGTGCTGCCGAGCTCGGTCGCCAGCCGCCGCATCGACAGCTTCTCCGGGCCCTCGGCCGCCAGGATCCGCGCCGCCGTGGTGACGATGGCGTCCAGGGACAGGCGGGCCGGCCGGCCGGCACTCCGGGGGCGGTCTCCGTCCACGGGCATCCGGACAAACTACCACCGGCCCCACCCCCGGTAGCATCACCGCCATGATCAAGCGACGACCGTGGATCGGGGTCCTCGCCGCCGCCACGGTGCTGGCCCTGGTGTCATTGGCCTCCAACGTGACGACGGAGAGCCAGCTGTCCGGCGAGGCGGACACCATCCTGGCGGTACGGTCGACGCTCAGCAGGTTGCTGAACGCCGGAGTGGTGTGGGGCGGCCTGGCGGTGCTGGCCGGCCGGCTGGTGCGCCGTCCGCTCCCGGCCGTCGCCGCCGGGGTGCTGTCCGGGCTGGCCGCCCTGGCCGTGCACTACGCCGCCGGGACGCTCACCGGCATGTTCGACGCGGACATCTGGCGGTACAACGCGCACTGGTTCGTGGCCGCGGCGGTAACCGGCGGCCCACTCGGCCTGGTCGGCGCCATCACCCACCGCGAGGACCGGTGGGGCCTGGCGGCCCGGCTGGTCATCCCGGCCGGCGCCGTCCTCGAACCGTTCGTCCTCGGCTGGTTCACCGCCCCCACACTCCTGCCCTGGCCGACGAGGGTGGCCGGCTACATCGCCGGCGCGGTGCTGGTGGCGGCCGGGGCGCTGGGTGGTCTCCGGGCGCTGTCCCGCCGCCGTACCGGAAGCCGGGTGGGGTCGCCGGGCTGAGCGGCGTGAGGCGGTGGACCAGACCGGCCTGGTCGTCGGGGACGTAGACGGCGCCGTCCGGGCCGGGAATCGCGTCGACGCCGCGGCCCCAGCGGGTGCCGCCCGGGGTCCGGGCCGGCCGCCGGGCGCCGGGCACGTTCGCCCAGACCTGGGCGGTCCAGCCGGTACGCGGGTTCAGCGAGCGCCCGGCCGCGGCGCCGGGGTCGACACCGCCGGCCCCGGCGATTCCCCAGCCTGGAACACATCGACGCTAATCGAAGTCGTGGCGGGATTCCGGATGGTCGAGCCGAGACCGGAGAGCCCGATAGGCCGGTACGGCGCCAGCACCCAGCCACCAGGTCCGCACCACCAGGAAAGGCAGAAGCGTCCCCTCGAAGGTGTGCAGGCGGCCGGTGTGCCGGCGCTCCCGGGTGCCCTCCATCGGCAGGGCCCGCACGGTGATCCACGTGTCGCGGGCCTCGACATCGACGACCGCCTCCCACGGCACGAAGTGCTCCAGAACCAGCGACCGGTGATATATGCCCGACGTCGTCAGCACGATCGTGCCCGGCGCGAGACGCAGCACCACCACGAGAAACCAGCCGACGAACACCGCGAACCCGCCGGCGACGACGGCCACCAGCCAGCCGATCACCCCACCACCGGCGGCGACCACCACGGCGAACCCGGCGGCCAGCAGGGCGGTGAGCAGCAGAGTCGCGCCGAGAAGGTAGTACGGCAGACGCGCGTACGGGAAAGCCGGCCCTCTCTCACCCGCCTCGGTGACTCCGATCCGGCGACCTCCGGCGGCGGCCCTGGGCGGCCGCAGGATGTTGATCCCGATCGCGGCGACGTGCCCGGCCAGCGCGGCCGCCAGCGCGAACCCGGCGCCTTCGAGCACATCACCGGCGCCGGCGGCGGCGACCGCAAGCAGCCCGGACACCAGCCCGGCGACAACCACACCCAGCACCCGGCCGGCGGACCGTCGCGGCCGTGGCCACCCGTCCGGCGGATCAGCGTTCGATCGCATTCGCATTCGCATTCGCCTTTGTGAGCCGTATCAGCATTGTCGAGGGGGTGTTCAGTGTGAACCTTTGTGTTCGGGTCTGATCGTTGTGTTAGTGCGGCTGACGGGGATCGATAGCTTGGGCGGGATCCGCTGTCGATCGGAACGAGGCGAAATGAGACGTCGGCGCCTGTCCGCTGTTGCTTCCGTGGGTCTTCTGGTGTGTGCGCTGGCCGTGCCCGCTCAGGCCGCCACCGCTGCCGGGGAGACCGTCGATGTGGTGGTCGACGCCGCCGACATCGACGCGGGTAATCGCAACGGGCTGACCTTCAAGGGTTTCGGGGTGCTGAGTGCCAACAGCACCAGCGCGCTGCTGCTGGACTACAAGGCGCAGCATCCGGCCGCGTACACCCGCCTGCTCCGGGTCTTGTTCGGTGGGGAACGGCCGATCATGACGCATTTCAAGATCGAGATGGGTAACGACCGGAACAACTCGACCGGGCCCGACCCGGCCACCAAACGGACCGCGACCGAGCCGGCGAACGTCGCCCGGGCGCCCGGCTTCCAGTTGGCCGCCGACGCCAAGAAGGTCAACCCGGATCTCAAGGTGAGCATCCTGCGGTGGAACGCGCCGGCCTGGGCGGACACCAACGACGAGATCTACCAGTGGTACAAGGAGACCATCCTGGCCGCCCACCGCCGGTACGGCTACATGGTCGACTACGTGAACCCCGGCGTGAACGAGGCCGTCGCCGACCTGGCCTGGACCAAGCGGTACGCCGAACTCGTCCGCACCGACACCACCGGCTTCCGGCCCGGCGAGGCGGACCTCTACCGCCGGATCAAGCTGGTCATCTCGGACGAGGCGGGCATCGGCAGCTTCGGCCCGGCCATGGTCGGTGACGCCGATCTGCGTGATGTGGTGGCGGCGGCCGGGTACCACTACAACACCGACGACGACAGCGGCGGCAACTTCACCCGGCTCGCCGACGAGTTCGACAAGGAGGTCTGGAACAGCGAGGCCCAGGCCACCTTCAGCAACTCGGCGCTGCGGCCGAACAACAACACCCCCGACCCGACGGTGCCCGGCACCGGCCTGGGCGGCTCCGGCAGTTCCCTGGAGATGGCCAACACCATCGTCAAGGGCTTCGTGAAATCGCGCCGCTCGCACTTCATCTACCAGCCGGCGATCGGCTCGTTCTACGAGGGCGGCCAGTACTCGTTCAAGGAACTCGTCTCCGCCCGCGACCCCTGGTCCGGCTGGATGCACTACGACGCCGGACTCGCCGTGCTCCAGCATTTCAGCAGCTTCGCGAACACCGGCTGGGAGAACGGGTCCGGCACCGCCGGGATCTGGCGGCTGATGCCCCGGGCCAGCATGTCCACCGCCACCGGCACCAACCCGGTGGTCGGGCGCAACGGGCTGCCCGACTACCTGACCATGGCGGCGCCGGACGCGACCGGGTTCTCCACGGTGATCGTGAACGACTCGGAGTATCCGCGCACCTACCGGATCACCCCGACCGGATTCCGGCTCGGCGCCCACCCCCGGCTGACCGCCTGGGAGACCCGCGCGGCCGGCCCGGGGCAGCGGTTCGACGCCAACTACAAGAGGCGCGCCGGGGTGCTGCGGGGCGATGCCGGGGGGACGTACACCATCGGGGTGAAGCCTTTTTCGATCGTCACCGTCACCTCGCTGGACGTGACCCGGGACCGGCAGTGGACGACGCCCCTGCCGGTCGACGGGAGACGTCCGGTGCTGGACGCCGATCCGCGGCGCGGTGTGCTGTGGGCCGACCGGTTCGACTATCGCGGCAAACCCGGCTTCATCGAGTCGCGCGGCGGTGACACCGGTGCCGACCCGCTGTACACCTGGGACCGCAACGGGGCGTTCGAAGCCGTCCGGACCAGCGACGACGGGTATGTGCTGCGGCAGCAGGTGGACCGGGCGGCCACCGGCGTCGGCCGGGCCTGGAACAGCGCCGACCCGATCACCGGCGTCGGGGATCTGCGCTGGACCGACTACCAGGCCGGCGTCGACGTGCGGTTCGAACGGGCGCCGGCCGCCGACAACTACGCGGCCATCGGCGCCCGGTCGACCGGAGGAGGCTCCTCGCACAGTCTCGGTGGAACGCCGTACGCGCTGCGGTTGAACTCGACCGGGACCTGGCAGCTGCAGCGAACCGGAACGATCATCGCGTCAGGCACGCTGGACGGCTTCGACGCGACCGCCGAACACCGGCTGGCGATCCGGGTGACCGGGGCGACGGTGACCGGTCTCGTGAACGGTACGCAGGTGGCCGTCTGGACCGATCCGGCGCCGTTCCTCTCCGGCCGGGTCGACCTGGCCAGCGGCTTCCACCACACCCGGTTCGACGATCTGCGCATCGAGCGGGTTCCCGGACACGCCCCGTACTACCAGCGGTACCACGACAACCTGGAGACCGGGAGATTGACGTACGGCGGGGTCTGGCGGCACACCAACGGCCGGGGGATGTTCGAGTACCACCGGACCGCGTCGATCAGCCAGGGCCCCGGCGCCACGATCAGCCACACCTTCACCGGCACCGGGCTCGACATCATCGGGGCCAACGACGGAACGGCACGGATTGACGTACGGGTGGACGGCGCCCTGGTCGCGGCGAACCAGCCGGCCCGATCGTCGACCAACTTCCAGCAGACCTTCGAGGTGGCCGGCCTGGCACCCGGCCGGCACACGGTGACCCTGGAGGTGGTCGCCGGAACCCTGATCGTCGACGCGGTCGGTGTGCGCTGACGAATTGGTTCCGGCCCGTCGTCAACCAAATAGGACACTCGGGTGTCAAACAGGATGTGAAACGACAAGAACGCTGGAAACGCATCCTGGTCGCCACGGCCGCGGTCACCGCCACCCTCCTGGCGGGGGCCGCGCCGGCCGCCGCGATCAGCGGCGGTGAACAGGCCGGCCCCGGAGAGTTCCCGTGGATGGTCCGGCTGCTGCCGGTCGGCTGCGGCGGCACCCTCATCCACCCGCGGCTGGTCCTCACCGCCCAGCACTGCGTCGACGAGCAGCCCGGCGACGGCTTCACCGTCGTCTCCGGCACCGTCGACGTCGAGGACCCGCACCGCACCATCACCAGCTCGGTGGCGATCCGCGGCGGCACCGACTGGTGGGACGGGCCGGACTGGGCGGTGGTCAAACTCTCCGAACCCCTGGACCTTCCCGTGGTACGCGTCGCGACCGCGCCCGCCGACCCGCAGACACTGACGGTGACCGGCTGGGGAAAGCAGCAGTGGGGCGGGGAACAGGAACGCTTCCTGCGTAAGGTCGACCTGCCGGTCAAACCGGACGCGGAATGCTTCGACGACCCGTGGTGGCAGGAGAACCCGGCATACCCGCGCGCGACGATCTGCGGCCGGGTCGTGGACCGGAAAAGCCACTGCGCCGGCGACTCGGGCGGCCCGGCCCTGCACCGGCTCCCCGACGGCTCGTGGGAACAGGTCGGCATCGTGAGCGCCGGCGGCGACTGCGAATGGGACAGCGACGAGGAGGCGGGCTCCCCGGTCTACACCGACGTCGCCTACTTCAGCCAGGACATCCAGCGGGCCGCCGACCTCCTGCTGTCCACCACCCCCTGACCGGAATCCAGGCACGCTTGCCAGGCCCGGACGCGACCGAAGTCCGTCCGGGCCGCGATCCGGCCTCCGTGGATTCCGGCCCGCCGATTCGGTGTACCGATGTCCTGTCCGCCGCAACCGGTGGAAGTGATCGGGACTACGCGTTGAGTTTGTCGCGCCAGGCGAGGAATTCGCGGAGTTCGGTCAGGTCGGGGGTGGGGCCGCTGGCGTTGATGGTGAAGAGGCGCACGCCCAGCTCGTACATCCGGTCGCGGTCCTCGGTCTTGCCCATCGTCGAGATCTCGATCTCGGCGGGGTCGCGGCCGATGTCGGCGCAGTGCGAGCGCAGAATGCCGAGTTTGCGTTCCAGGGTCTCGGGGTCGGAGAAGCTGTGCCAGATGTTCGCGTGCTTGGCGGTCAGGCGCAGCGTCTTCTTCTCGCCGCCGCCGCCGATCAGGACCGGGATGTCGCGGGTCGGCCTCGGGTTCAGCTTGGCCCAGCGGGATTCGATGCGGGGGAGGGCTTCGGCGAGGTCGTCGAGGCGGCTGCCGGCGGTGCCGAACTCGTAGCCGTATTCGGTGTAGTCGCGTTCGAACCAGCCGGAGCCGATGCCGAGGATGAGGCGGCCCTCGCTGATGTGGTCGACGGTGCGGGCCATGTCGGCGAGCAGGTCGGGGTTGCGGTAGCTGTTGCAGGCGACGAGAGCGCCGATCTCCACCCGGGACGTGGACTCGGCCCAGGCGGCGAGCATGGTCCAGCACTCGAAGTGCAGACCGTCCGGCTCTCCGGAGAGCGGATAGAAGTGGTCCCAGTTGAACAGGATGTCCACGCCCAGGTCTTCGGCCTCCGAGGCGGTGCGCCGGATGGTGGCGTAGTCCATGTGTTGCGGCTGCAGCTGCAGCCCGATGCGAACCGGCCTATCGATCATGTCGTCGAGCCTACGTCGCGGGGGCGTCCGGCACGGCCAGGTGGCCGAGGGATGCCTCGATCGATGGTGGCAGGGGGCGGCGGTGCCGCAGCGCCCACCGCAGGTCACGGACCACGTCCCACCACACGGACGGCTTTTCCCGCAGTGCGGTCCAGCCGATCACCCGGTACGAGTCGTGGGGGGGGGG